>JAAYBL010000020.1 GCA_012718945.1 Bacteroidales bacterium | reverse complement strand
GCCTGTTGAGCCGGTGTCAATTGGATAGGGCCCTTGTATGTGATGTCGTCAGGGGGCAACTCCTCATCGGTGGAAGGGTTGAGTAAGGAACAGGCCAGCAATACGCTGAACGACAGCAACAAGAAAAAACGAATATGTTTCATGGCGGTGTGTGTTTGTCTATAACTATAGACTTTCCGGATGACAAAACGCTACATGTTATTGTCCTCCTATCGCATGGATATGCGGTGATTTTTTTGTTTCTTTGAGGCAACCAAAAAAACAACCAGCATGAACCGTTCATCCCGCCTCGTCCGTTTGTTGACCATCGCTTTTGGCGCTGCTTTAGCCGCCTTCACCCCGACACCCGTCGATGCACAGGTCCCTGCCTCCGTACTGGAATCCGCCCAACATCCTGTGGACGAAGCGCCGCTGGAAACACCGGTACTGAAAGCCGGTAAAGCCACCATCGAAGGCATCGTCGTTGGATTACCAGCTGGACAGGAACAAACCAACAGCCTGAAGGTTCAATGCTTTTACGACAATCCTGTTACCGGTATCCAGGATACGTACCAGGCGACGTTTGATCAACAGGGGCGTTTTCGTTTTGACATTCCAATGGTCAGCATCGGCCAAGCCTTGTTAAGAACGGCGAATTACAACCACTACATTTATTTGACACCCGGTAAGACCTCGACTATTTACCTGGATTTATCCGCCAAAGCCAACGGTACCAAATGGGTCCTGTTCGATGGGGCCAATGCGGCTCTCAACAACCAGATTGATGTGCTGAGCAACATCCGTCTCATCAACTACGATGCCTACGATGCTTACCTGTCAACCATCGCCGGCATGTCTTTGGACGACTACAAAAAGTACATCGACAAGCAGTACGAAACGGCGATGGCCGCTGTTGAAGCGCTCAACCCCACTCCTAATGCCAAGCGGCTGAAACAACTGGAGCTCCAACACGAACGCATGTACAAGCTGTTCTTTGCCACCAATGACCTTATTGATGCTGCTGAGGCCCAAAGCACCCAATCAGGAAAAGCCAATCAACAAGCGGCCATCACCAAGCCCGAGAAAGCCTACTACAGCTTCCTCGCATCATCTCCCATCAACGATCCTTTTTCATTGTACTCTGCCCTGTACGGCGGCAACATCAATTCCTGCAAATACCTGATGCCTAGACGCTCACGCATCAACCTGGGC
This sequence comes from Bacteroidales bacterium, assembly GCA_012718945.1. Lineage (GTDB taxonomy): Bacteria > Bacteroidota > Bacteroidia > Bacteroidales > UBA1402 > UBA8389. The sequence continues at coordinate 10,528 of JAAYBL010000020.1, read as the reverse complement.
AATCCTAAACCAGCTTATCTGACGCACATCAAGGCCACACAACCGCTGACAGCCCAGGAAATCGAGTACGCTGATTACCTAATCGCTGAACACTTCGACAATTGGTCGTCCAAACGGCTGAAAGCCTTCCGAAAAGGACTGACCGACTACGCCACTTCCCTTAAAAAAACGGGCAAACTGACCGTCGCCGCCGATTCAGTCGTCAATAACTTTACCACCCAGCTAAAAGATAAAAATAAGAACGCCGAAAACCTGTTGACAGCCTTGATTGAATGCATCAACAGCCCGGCCATCAGGGACCTTAAACTGCCCAGGGAAACCCTGACCAGTTTTAGCCCTCTGCTGGAGCCCTCCAACCCCGATTCTGTTTTCCAAGCTGGTGTGACGGCCTTTGCTCGCAAGTACCAACCCATCTTGGGTGCCTTGCAAGCAAAAGAAACAGCCCAGGAACCCCTGGATTATGTGGCCAGCATCCTGGGTACCAACCAGGGCCTCGTGTTCGACCTGATGACTACGCAGACTGTTTCCAACAACCTGGAAACCAAAACACCCCTCAGCGACGCCACCTTGGATTTGCTCAGCGACCTGAAAAATCCTTTCTACAAATCTTACCTGACCGACCTGAACAACGCGCTCAAGGTCAAGCTCGAAGCCAAACGCAACCAAGGTGGCTACTACATCCGCACAGCCCCAGAAGTGCCCGTGGACAGCCTCTTCGCCGCTCTGATCAAGCCCTATGCCGGCAAGGTCATCCTGGTCGACTTTTGGAACACCTGGTGCGGTCCCTGCCGTTCTGCCATGAAACAATTAGACCCCGCCAAACCCGAGATGGCCGCCCAAGGCGTTGTCTTCCTCTACCTGGCCGACGAAAGCTCCCCCCTCGACACCTGGCACAACATGATCCCCGACATCCACGGTGAACACTACCGCCTCACCAGCGCCGAAATGGAACACCTGCGCCAACAGTTCGGCATCAAGGGCATCCCCTTCTACCTGGTCATCGACAAACAAGGCCTCAAAACCTACGAAAGCCTGGGCTTCCCCGGCGTGGAGGTGATTAAAAGCGAGGTGGGGAAGGTGAAGTAAAAAAAAGTGTATAGTTGATTATTATGGATTATCAGTCCTTAACGCAACGCACTGATAACCCATAAGTATTTTCCACTGGATTAAATGAAGAGGCAAATGCTGAGGTGATAGTTAAAAAAATATTTTACGTTGTTGTCTGAGTGAGATTCTTTGTCCAATTGGATTGCAAATAGCGACCGTGTGTTAAACATTCCCATTAATGCCCACAAGATCGGTTGCCTGAAGCTATTGGTTTTCATACGGACCAACTTTTGCGTTCATCCTTAAGGCCGCAAGATAATGAAAAAATCAAAAAAATACTTTTCTTTTACCGAAATACCGCTTCAACGTATGATTAAGGAAAAGATCTATTACTCAGACACAAACTCAATGGAATCTTTGTTTGAATCTAAAAATTCATAAAAGAGCGTTTTATGAAGCCCCTCAGCCAATGTAAAAGGGGCAACAAACCCACTGGAATGAGCTTTTTTTGCATCGAATTGTGTCGTTGCACAAAACTTCTTCACCCTAACGGAACTGACGACCATCTTTTTACCTGTCAACTTTGCCAGAAGATCAAAAGCGCAGCCGCCTATAAAACCCATCCAATAGGGAAAGTGTATGTTGCTTATCCTTTTATTGAGACTTACTCCGACTTGCGAAACCAATTCATTCATGGTCAAATCAGGCTTATCCACGTAATTAAACACACGAAATCCCGGTTCTTGCGTTTCCAGGCAATAATTCACAAAGGCCACCACATTGCCAACATAAGCCATCGACTTAACATTTTTACCTTTGCCAACCATTAAAAAATGCTTGGAGGCAATTTGCGACAACAGGTTGTATACGTTTCCTCTGTTACGTTCCCCAAAAATGACAGTGGGTCGAATAATTGTCAAAGAACGGTCATGCGGGGCCTCGGCATGCCACTCCCTCAACAGCTCCTCTGCCTGCCACTTGCTTTTTCCATAATGATTGAAAGGATCTGCCGACCATGACTCATCAGGGTTCTGTTTATTCAAACCATAAACGGCGACAGAACTGAAAAAAAGAATGCGTTTGACCCCCGCTTTATTCATGGCTGCAATAACATGCCTGGTTCCCTGCACATTGACATCGTAATAAAGCGTTGTTGGGCTGACATCATCCCTATGTTCGGCAGCCAGCAGGATGACAGTATCAACGCTGTTGTCAATAGCCTTGTTCATCTGACCCTGATCACGCACATCTCCAAGGGCTGTCAGGTCAGGATAAAAATGACTTTTGACTTTATCAACAATTTTAACCGAGTGTTTGTTAAGACATTCAACCAACCTGGTTCCAACAAAACCGGAGCCACCAATTATTAGAATTTTATTCATCAAAAAGTTCAGTATGTAGCACTACGTCTCTAAGACTTGCCCCTCAGGAGATATTTGTAGACCAAATGCAAAGCCCATAAGGGGAAAAGGTGAGGCAAAGCCCTTAATAATAAATTCGTCAAATATTGAAACCGTGAAAGGAAACCAATGTCACGAAGCGCATGTTGGAACTTTATCTCTTCAATAAAAAAGACAAATCCCTGCCTGCGCGATAACATGCCATTGCCTATTCGTGCAAAGATAAGGTTTTCTTGAAGATTGTAGCACAACGACCCATTCAGAATCATCCTTGCCCATAAATAATAGTCCTCGTAGCCCTTACATTCTTGATAATTACCAGCTTCCAAAACAGCCTCTTTTCTAAACACGGCAGTCATATGGTTAATGGGGTTTCTGCGTTTAGAAAAAGCGACGATTTGTTCATGGTTTTCTGGAAGTGTCCTGTATGAATTGAACTGATCAACATCAGCTATAAATTCGGCAATATTTGATCCTACCAAATCCACATGGGGATTTTCGATAAAAATAGGTATCTGTTTTTCAAATCGATCCTGACGAGCAATGTCATCACTGTCCATCCTGGCTATCAGAGGGTATGAACAAGCCTTGACACCTTCGCACAAAGCAACGCCCAATCCTTTGTTAACGGGAAGGCTGACTTCTTTTACAGGAGCTATCTTGGAAAAATTCTCAATCACCCTATCCAACTCATCGTTCAAAGGACCATCTCTTACAATGACGACCTCATTTGGCTTCAGCGTTTGACCACCCCAAATACTTTCAAGAGCCGACTTGAAAAAAACAGCGTTTTCTTTATTGTAAATAGGTATTAGAACAGTAAAATTCATTCCAGGTTGGTTTCGTTTGACGGACTCTATCAGCAGAATAAGCCAGAAGAGCGAACACAAAAATAGACAAAAAAACGATATGGGAAAGAGTAACTGTAGAATCCTCTAAGTACGATGTTCGTAATCAGAGCCTTTGATGACGTAGAAAAAAAGTTGATAGACAAGAAGCAAGGTGGGTAAAAGACAATACCCTATGCTAAAACGGTTGATAATATATAAAAACCACAGGACCAATGACAATAACACGTAGTAACAGACCCTGAATCGATAACGGTTTTCATACTTGGGCAAGTATAATCGAGTAATCGGATAACTCAGTCCAAACTTGCCTCTTGTTAACATTTCCATGATATTTGGAAGCGGATACACCAAAAAAGCCAACAAGGGTATCCACCAGGACCACACGAGTAATGGCAAAAAAGCGGCAGAAACGTATCGCAAAAAAAGCAACAGCAAATGAGACAGATGTGACCAGGTGCCTCTGAAAGTATTGTGAAATGCATACACCAATGGTAACATCCATGCGGCATATAGCGCTATTCTGCCACCGAATTCACCGCCCGATCGATATAAAATCCACCAAGTGAGCATCATCGCAAACACCAACCTGACTACTGTTACAACGTATCTGCTTTGATAAGCCAATGTATATGTTTCAGCACTAAGCCTCAAGGTGGGATTGGTTTCCTTGCGTACGGTTACCGTATCGTTCCAAAAATACCCCCATTCATACAATGTGTAAACCAAGGTCGTCATCAACGCATATCCGACAACATCAACTCGCCCATCCCCTGTTGCTAAAAAAAATAGCCCGAACGTTGGCATCAGAAAATCACAGAGCCACTTTAACAGACCTGACAACGATTTCCCCATGCGGGTTTTGTAGGCGTAAACAAATGGAACGCTATATCGTACGATGATTGACAGTTTTCTACTCCACTTCATGACCGTAAAGCATCGATGAATACAACAGATGGATGATTCACAAGCTTTTTTTTCCACTTGTGCTTCGATTTGGGATAAGTCACGATGTATGCTCGCCTTGATACCTTCACCAACACATCATCAGACAAGTTATCGGTGATGGTTGCCTCGTAGGGAGGCAGCAAGTTGATTGATGTGAGAAATGACCGTTTATGGCGAAGGAGATCTTCATCAAGTGCCCCCATACAATAACCTTCTGAGTAGTTTAACTGAGTTGATACGACGCTATCAATCTGCATATGTCTCGAAATGCAGGCCGCAATAAAATCCAATGTGGCAGATACTAACATCATTGAATACCCTTCCGTGCCGAACTGATTAACAAGAGTATGTACGGGGACAATTTCACGTGGCTTCAAGTATTGATCATAAAAGCGTTCTACCGCATCATCCAATTCATCTCTTGTATGGCCTTTCAAATAACGGACAGCCAAGATTCGTGTTAGATCTATACCAAAGCCACCTATCAACACCTTATTGACAACCCGCCATGGTAGACTTCGAGTAATCTTCCTGAACAAACGATAGGATGAGGTCTGGCAATAAAAGTCCAAAAAATCAAAGGTTGTATTGGAGTCATACAACGTACCACAAATATCAACCAGAACAAGCTTATTATTCTCCATTATTCCACAAACAAGCGCTTGAACGATTGATAGGCACTATCCCGAGTAAAACGAGCAATCGATTCATAGGCTTTAGAAGCCAGCCTATGACGTAGGGATTCATCTTCAATCAATCGAACGATGGCTTCAGCCATCTTCTGAACGTTGCCAACAGGTACCACCAAGGCTGTTTCATCGTGTGTCGCCATAGTGAGGAATCCACCCGTATCAGTGCAGACCACAGCACAGCCACACGTCATTGCTTCACCGACCGTCAATCCAAACCCCTCGTTGTGGCTTGGAGCCAAATAAATGGCAGAATCATTATACATGTCGTTCAACTGCTCAATTGTAGGTTGTTGCGTGTATTCGATCCAATCAGGCAACCAGGCCGGTTTTTGATAACTCCCAAACCAAACCGACCGTAAAGTAGGCATTTTTTTTCGAACAATCTCTAACGCTTTCAAACCATCGTCACAGCCCTTGAGCTTCTGCTTGTGATACAACATCATTACCTGAAAGGTATTCCTGTCAGTTTGTTCTTTTATCAAGAATAAGCCCTCTCGGTCAACGCCATTTTCAATCAATGTGGCATCTTCTCCTATCTCTTGAAGCAACGATAATAACCAAGACGATATAACGACCTTGCGCATGTCAAACTGCCAGGATTTTATCACCGTTTCCTTACCCCATGTCCAATCTTCTACCGCCTGGATAAAATAATACTTGCGTGATGGTGGTACGTCATGGTAGTTGTCTAAGTAATACGCTGTTTCGACGGCAGTTGCGACATAGTAATCAGCTTCAGGAACGTGCTTTTGTCGTAAAGAAAAGACAAAGACACTCTTGATGTGTTTATCCAACGGGAACCATGTGACTCCTTTACGTTTCTTGACCAAATAATACAAGAAAAAAAACAACAACTTCAGCTTCCGAATCAATCGACTACGGCGAAAAAACAAAAAGGAGGGATAAACCAACGAGACGTTAAATCCATCTTTAGACAATCGACTCGCATATTCGAAGACGACCTTATACCCTCCCATTGGCACCTCATAATACTCTGGGAGTAAAAAAACAATGTGAGTTGACTTCTCCTTCATCCTACTCTCTTCCTTTTAAAAATTCATCCACGTTGTTGTCATGAATCATTTTTCTGGTTTCTGCATCTTGAATTCCAATCAAAAGGTTATCATACCTTGAAAATATCGACGAAGAGGTTGTTATTGTTTTTGCACTACAGAAAAGCACCAAAATAATCATGGACACCCATTTAATAACAGTATCCTTGATGAGTTGATACATCAGAGGATATAGCACCCAGTACGAGAATACAAACAGCAACGTCAATCGCTCAACAGCAATCATGACCTCTGAGAAGAAGAAAAACAATATGAAGTAGATAACATAACAGTTTATGATTAAATTGTTACGGTTATTCAATGCGACAAGAGGTTTATGCAATAAAATCAACAATAGGAAAGTGGCCACACGCTCAATATACCCTAGACTGATACCATAAGGTTGGTTGTACATATCCAGGGCAAAGTAGATTTTTATCTGCACCCCCAAGCGTCCACCCAACACATCGGCAAGGCCTACCAGTAAAGGTTGCAGATAGCTGATTTTCAACAAGAAAATCACATTCCCAACCACAAAAACCGTCCAAAGCAGCCAACGAGGTAAGGTTTTGTGTAAAAAGAAATAGAGGGGTATAAAAATGATGGCACTGGAATGGAACATAGCACCCAACAGATTCAGTGCCAGGTAAGGTAATAAACGTCTTTCCTCAATGTATTTCAACGAAACCATAAAGAGGAGGATTGCCTTGACGTTTCGCATCAAATTACATTCGATTATCAGCCCACCCATGGCAACAAAGACCACAAAAGACAACACGTAATAAGGAGAGTATCGCCTGATGAATAGATCAAGCAACCAAATGTCTACAAGCGTGTTGACAAAAACCCAGACAAAGTAATTCGGGATGAGGGATTTAAACAAAAAAGTGGACAATATGAAACCCATTTCATAACCTGCCGCTCCCACTTCAATATCAGCCTCAAACACTTCTGTCACTGTTTGGAGCGTTTCTAATCCTCCATCCCATAAAGTGGGCATTATGTCAAACAACCGGTAATAAATAATCCAGTCGGTGAAAACAAAACCCCGTAGTCCAAAGAAGACGAGGAAACTGAGTATGACCGTCCATCGGATGTAGCGTGTATCCAATTCGTATTTTAAGCGCCTCATCTCAACAAACGCCAAACCGACCAATACCAAAAGGTATAGGAGGTAGGGAATTGAATAGGTGATACTGCTGACAGGCATCTCGGTAAACGTTGTTGATTATTGTTTCGGACAGGAAATGGTTTTCAATAAAGACATGCAGTCATCGACAGAGTCAATTCCTTGGTGAAGAATAAAGTCATCGTAGGTACCCTTCATACTGAACCACTTGTTGATCCACCATCCTGGTAGAGAATATAATGATTTAAACATTAGTGCTTTCAAGAATGTCGATGAAAGGAAGGATACTTTTTTAAAACCGTTTCTGTATACGTTCATTAGAAATGGGAACACCAGACGCTTTGTTTTTGGTTCCCTGATAAACATATTGGCATACATGTTGGCAAAATTCACCGACTTGGACAAGCCTATCTGCTGATATACCTCAAGGATACTCTGGGCATAAATGGTCGTGCCTGTCCATATTCTTGGTATTCGGGAATCCCAGGTAGAAACTAACTGTTTGGGCAACCAGGGTACCTCTTCTATTCGCGCAACGTGAGCCTTTCTGGCCCCCATACCAGCAGCGCTGTTTTTGGATGCCCCGGTAATGGTAACAGGGTAATTCATAAATCCATACGTACTCATCACACAACATAATGCTGTCGACAAGGCGATATCCGGAGAAGCCCCCGGAACATACGTGCCAAACCGTTCAAAAACCGCATCCATCACGCTACGTTTAACGATGCCATGGTACAACGTTGGTAGCATGAGAGTGTTTACGCCTCCATCGTGAAGCACTTTATCCATTTCTTCATCACACTGTTTCATCACCACGTCAAAGGAAGGCTGTCGCGGACAAAATAAAGCCGCAGGGTAGTGATAGGCATATTCCTTGGCCATAACCACGTCAGGCCAATAGTAATTTCCCCTTGATGAGATCAGACAATCAATCTCTTTCTCAACCATGATTTGAACAACTTCAAGTATGTAAGGGGATACCAAATCATCATCTCCGATAAATGCCAGATAGTCACCTATGCTGTTAGAAATGGCCAGGTTGGTATTATCGGTCACACTTAAGGCATCTTCAGAGAAATAATACGCGATTCTATCATTTCCCAAGGCTTTTATAGCCTGTTGACCACCCTCCACATCCACCGTTGAGTTGTCTTGTACGACTATCTCATAATCATCGCCTTGAATGTGGTTCAATAACGCCTGTAAGACTGGCAAGAGCGTATTGTAGCGATTTTTGGTTGGTATGATGATGCTCAGCAAAGGCATGGGTCAATCGTTTTGATGAAACAAAGAGGTTACTTTTTTAACGGGAAGAAAGACAAGGGATGTAAGGCAAAATGTTACAATGGCGGCACCCAGTATCCATATCAACAGCAACCATCTGTTGCCTTCAATTGTAGCGGGAATAAAGGAACATGAGAAAGCCACGACCATAGAAACGAGTATTGGCAACAGCATTTCTGTTCCATATATCCGAAACAAAGACACCTTACCCATGAAACGACGGTGAATTAAAAAAACATACACGATCAAGGTCATCGTTTGTACGATGCAGAAAACAAAGGCGGCCCCCAGAGCACCATGATACCGAACAGCCAACCAATACCCCGGGATGGTCAATACCAAACTAACAATGCCCATGATGTTATTCAAACGTGTATACCCATTGGCTATAGCAATGTTGTATGGATGGATGGCTAAGGCCAACATGCCCATGGAAAACGCAACCACCGGCAAATAGATAGAAGCCTCGCCGGCTAACGCAGCTTTTCCGGTCCAAACCCAGAGTATTTCTTCAGGGAAGAAGAAGAGTATAGACATGACAGAAGATACCAACACAGCAATCAACATGCCATAGGTATGGTACAGGGCATCTATTTCCTTGTATGCCTTCTGCGAATAGAGGGCGGTTAGTCTGGGCAATAAAGCAGCCGCGATGGGACTAACAAGGATAACCAGGCCTTGACCCAACGAAATCGCAAGTGTGTAATGCCCTAACACTTCAATGGAAAGCATCTTGCTTATCGCTAGCTTATCCAACTGAGTATTGATGCTTGATACCATGGTAATCAAAAGCACACCCAAAGCGAAGCGCCAGATCCGTGAAAAGACTTCTTTTTTTAAAACAGGGGGTTGGCCAAAACAAGAGCGACCCATCAACCGCTTGTCTAGGGCCGCTTTGATCAGGAGCGTTGCTACCACGGTTGAACAGGCTTGCCACCAGAAAAAGGTGTTCAACGAAGGAAAAAACACAATGGGAACCAGCACCAAGCCATTCCTGAGTACCCCCCATAGGATTTGATACACATTCGCTTGCACTTGATGTTCCAGACCGAATAATCCGCCCAAATAAAACCGAAACAAGAGCTGAAACGCCACATCGAGGCTGATGATTCGCAAAAACAAAGACACCTCGTTGTTTGAAAAGGCATCGACATTCAGCCATTTATCGGCAATCAGATTTGATGCTCCCAAGATCAGTAACAGGACAACAGCAGCCAGTATAAAATAGGCGCTTTCCAATGTTCTGTACACGCTGATTTTCTCGTCCAATGAAGTATCTGACCTGGCCATTTCCCTTGAAAGTGTGGCCGTCAAGCCTGCATCCAAAACAGCCATCAGCCCTGCGATGACAAGTGTGAAACTGATGATGGAATAACTATCAAAGCCCAATATATGAATATACAGAGGCACAAACAGAAAGTTCGAGAGAATGCTCCAAAATTTTCCGACAAAATTGGCTGCTATGTTCTTACGTGTGCTCACGAACCCGGATCAATTTAGCGGGTACACCACCAACAATGCTGTATTCGGGTACATGCTTATTCACAAATGAGTTAGCAGCAACAACAGCCCCCCTGCCTATCCTCACACCTTTGGCGACGGTACTATTCGCCCCTATCCACACATCATCCTCAATGATGACAGGTGCCTCATCATAGGGTTGAAGTACCATAGGAATAACCTTATCGTCCATTCCGTGATTAAAAGCGACAATGACAACATTGGGTGCAATCATGACATGTTTGCCAATGAATATGCCGGCTGACTCACCTGATAGGGTACCATTCTGAGCAATTGAACTGCCTTCACCCATTTCCACCAAACCTTTCAGCCTGACATTTGTACTGATTTGCACACTGTTGTGTAGCCTACATCCCCTTTTATTGTAGTAACGCACCTTGAATCGGCTGAATTCGTCGGGGAGCTGCACCATGAAGCCACGCCGCAGGGCTTTGTAAGCCAGTCTGATTTTATGTAGAAGTCCCATACTACCTACTTAAAAAAGAATGCCTTCGTAGCGAAAGCTTTCAACATTCGTCTGCCTGCGTGACACCATTACATGTACGGCCGGAGGCAATTCAATACGACACGCTTGGCACTCCAACACTGACCATCCAGCTTTCTC
>JAAYBL010000143.1 GCA_012718945.1 Bacteroidales bacterium | reverse complement strand
TCCGACCGCAACGACCCGTTGATTCCCTTGAAAAAGAATTACAAGGCCTTTTCGTACTACCACTTGCCCGATGGCAAGGTCGTGGGCTTGTGGAAACACGCCTTGACCTCCATCAGCGCCGATGGGGGACGTTCCTGGTCCGAACCGGTGGAAAGAGCCAAAGGCTTTGTGAACAGCAACGCCAAAATCTGGGGCCAACGCACCGCTGATGGCCGATACGTCACAGTGTACAACCCTTCCGAATTCAGGTGGCCGCTGGCGCTCTCGGTGAGTGAGGACGGACTCAACTACACCAACCTGCTGTTGGTGCATGGGGAGATAACCCCTCTACGCTACGGCGGTGCCTATAAATCCTACGGTCCCCAGTATGTCAGGGGCATATTGGAAGGCAACGGTACCCCGCCTGACGGGCAACTCTGGTTGACCTACAGCGTCAACAAGGAAGACATATGGGTAGCTTCGGTACCCGTGCCCATCACCAACCAGCCGGCAGGCCATGCTGATGAAGATTTCGCTCAACTGCCGGAAGGCAAAGAATTGACAGCCTGGAATACCTATAGTCCTGCGTGGGCTCAGGTTGGTATTGGAAAGTCGTCGAAGGGTGAAAACTGCCTGGTGCTCAAGGATAAGGATCCCTTCGATTACGCCAAAGCTGAACGTGTCATACCCACTTCCACTGCTTTTAAAGTCAGTTATACCCTGGAGGCCGCCCAAAACGACCATGGCCGCCTGGATATGGAGATTCAGAACGCCGAGGGACAACCATCCGTCCGCCTGAGTTTGATGCCGGATGGGTACATCAGGGCCAAGGCTGGTGCCCGCCTGTCGGGTTCCAACCGCTACGAGCCGGGGCGCCGTTACGATTTCGAGGTACTGGTGTATACTGACAGGCGCACGTACGAGGTATACCTCGATGGCGAAAAGAAGCACACGGGCATTTTCTACGCCCCAGCCCACAGCCTGAATCGGATTGTGTTCCGCACCGGTGCTCCCAGGCAACACCCTACCTCGGAGACCGAGGCTGATCGGTTTACCGATCTTGAAAACACCGGTGCCATCGATCCCGAAGCTGTGTATTACCTGTATCGTCTGAAAACGGAACCGCTGGCTTCCGCTGCACAGGCCGGTCTGCTAAACGCCGACAATTACGCAGGGTTCGTGGACTATTTCAATCGGATGGAAGATGAAAACAAGGTGCAGGCCATTCCCAACGCACAAGCCTGGGATTGGATGAAAGCCAACATCCCCTTATTCGACTGCCCCCAGGCCAACTTCCAGGAACTGTATTACTACCGTTGGTGGACCTTCCGCAAGCACATCAAGGCAACCCCTCAGGGCCGTATCATGACCGAATTTTTGGTGGATCGTTCCTACGCCGACCGCTACAACCTCATTGCCTGCGCTCTGGGTCATCACCTGTACGAAGGCCGTTGGCTCAAAGACCAGGCTTTCCTGGATGAATACCTCAAGGTGTGGTACCGGGGCGACAACGGCAAACCCTTGCCCAAATTGCACGGTTTCAGCAGCTGGACACCTGATGCCTGGTACAAGCGCTTTCTGGTTACCGGCGATACGGCTGCCCTGCTTGAACTGATGCCCGACCTGGAAACCGATTACACCTGGTGGGAAACCACACACCGCCTTCCCAATGGCCTTTATTGGCAGGAAGATGTCAAGGACGGCATGGAAGAATCCATCTCTGGCGGTCGTCGCAAAAAGAACGCCAGACCCACCATCAACAGTTATATGTACGGTAATTCCAAAGCCTTGGCCGCCATGGCTCTACTGGCTGGTAATCCTGCCAAGGCTGCCCTGTACAACGCCAAGGCCGACACCCTCAAACACCTGGTACAAACCAAACTTTGGCATCCCGAAAGGCAATTTTTTGAAACCAGCACCGAAGCCGACACGCTGGCTCAGGTCAGGGAGGCCATTGGTTACATTCCCTGGTATTTCGGTCTGCCGGACAAGGGCTATGAAGCCGCCTGGAAGGAAGTCTCTGATCCAGCTGGTTTTCTGGCACCCTACGGGTTGACCACGGCTGAACGCAGGCACCCCACCTTCAGGAACAGGGGTGTAGGTCGCTGTGAATGGGATGGCGCCGTCTGGCCCTTCGCCACCGCTCAGACATTAACCGCCATGGCCGTTGTTTTTAACGCCTACGATAGTGAATATGTCACCGATTCCTTGTATTTTAGGCTTTTGGAACAGTACGTGGAATCGCAGTACCACAGAGGGCGTCCCTATATCGGCGAATACCTCGACGAGGTGACAGGCTATTGGTTGAAAGGCGACCAGGAACGGAGCCGGTATTACAATCATTCCACGTTCAACGATCTCATCATCACGGGCCTGATGGGCATAAGACCCACCGAGGGCAATGAATTGATTATTCAGCCCATGATCCCTGTCGATCAATGGGATTGGTTCTGCCTGGATCAGGTGCCTTACCGGGGTCACCTCATCAGCCTGCTCTGGGACAAGACCGGTCAACGTTACGGCAAGGGGCAGGGCTTCCACGTCTTCGTTGACGGATTGTCCGTTGCCAAGGCCGACAAACCCGGCCGTTTGCGCATAACCTTATAACCAACCATAAACGCCATGAACCCACCACGTCTGACCATCTGTTGCCTCCTGACCCTGTTACTTGCCGGGCCTTTGGCTGCATTGACGCCGGTGCGGCTCACCTGTGAATGGCTGGAACAGCCGCTGCTGGTAGAGACAGCGACGCCTTGCCTGGGGTGGGAATTGGCGTTGGGACAATCAGGTTCCCGCCAATCCGCCTACCAGGTGTTGGTGGCTGCCAGCCCCGAGGAAATTGCAGCTTTCCAAACGCAGGAGGCCACTCCTGCAGCCAAAGGGGCTTCTACCGACAAACAGCTTCTATGGTGGAACAGCGGCAAAGTGTTGTCCGACCAAAGTCAACAGGTACCTTATGCCGGGTCAAACAGGTTGGCAGGTACCACCTATTATTGGACGGTCAGGGTATGGGATGAAAACGGTAAGGTGTCCGATTGGGCTCCCGTGCACCGTTTCGACAGGGCGCCGGCGCCTTCGGTCATGACGGCTTCCTGGATAGGAGCCCTCACCAAGGCTCAGGCCAACCTGCCTCAGGGACGCGATTGGCACGGCCCTTCGTTCAAACAACCCAAGGTCAAAGCGGCTTTTGAGGCCATCAATCCGCTGGCCCTGCGCAGCATCCAGCTGAGAAAAAGCTTTCACCTCTCGCAACGACCCACGAAAGCCATGCTCTATGTCAGTGCCTTGGGACATGGTGAAGTAACCCTCAACGGCAACAGGGTGGGGGATGCCCAGTTTGAACCCTTGTGGAGCGATTACGACAAGACGGTGTACTATTCAGCTTACGACCTGACCGGCCAATTGAAGCCGGGCGAACAGGTACTGGGCGTGTTGTTGGGCAATGGCTTTTACAACAGCGTGGGCAACCGCTACCGAAAACTGTGGGTTAGCTTCGGTCCACCGACCTTATTCCTGCAACTGCATTTGACTTATGCCGATGGCAGCCAATCGATTATCCGTAGCGATGAGAGTTGGCACTATGCCCTCAGCCCGATTACTTTCAATGATATTTTCGGAGGAGAAGACTACGACGCCACCCTGGAACAACCAGGCTGGGATCGACCTGGTTTTGTGCCGGACAGCTGTTGGCAGCCAGTGGTCATCCAGGAAGCACCCAAGGGACAACTGACACCAAGTCTGGCGCCTCCCGTCAAGGTGATGGATAACTACCCCGTACAGCAACTCAAGCGCATCAAGCACGGCGTATACCTGTTGGATATGGGGCAAAATCTGTCCGGTTTCCCCGCTATCCGGGTCAAAGGCCCCAAAGGAGCCGTGGTCAAACTGGTCGTCGGTGAATTACTGTCCGGCGACACGGCTGTGTCTCAAAAACGGAGTGGCGGTCCTCACTATTACAGTTACACCCTCAGGGGCGAAGGGGAGGAAAGCTGGCAACCCCGTTTTTCCTATTATGGCTATCGCTTTATTCAACTGGAAGGGGCCGATTTCCTCACCCCGGAACCAGGCAGTGACTTGCCCGTGGTCACCGCTGTCACGTCCAGGTTTATTCACAATAGCACGTATGAAACCGGCCGCTTCGCCTGTTCCAACAACCTGTTCAACCAGGTTTATGGCCTGATCCACATGGCCGTGAAAAGCAACTTTCAGGCCGTTTTCACCGACTGTCCCCACCGGGAGAAACTGGGCTGGCTCGAACAAAACCATTTGAACGGCCCCGCCCTGTTTATGACCTATGACCTGGCACCCGTCACACCCAAAATGGTCAGGGACATGGTGGATGCCCAGCGTCCCAATGGCCTGATTCCCTCTATTGCCCCCGAATATGTGGTCTTCGACAGGGATTTCTCCGATTCACCCGAATGGGGCGTGGCCGGGGTGATGGTGCCCTGGTTGTACTACACTCATTATGGTGACATTCGTATGCTTGAACAGGCTTACCCCATGATGAAACGGTATGTGGACTATCTGGGCAGTTGCTCCAAAGATGGTATTGTCTCTCATGGTCTGGGAGATTGGTACGACTACGGCCCCCATGCCGCCGGTTATTCCAAAAACACCCCCATCGCCTTGTCGGCAACTGCTCATTACTACCTGGGCCTGACCTATGTGGCAAAGACGGCCAAACTATTGGGGCACAAAGCTGATGCGGCCTCTTACAAGGCCTTGGCCACCGCTGTCAAAAAAGCTTACAACAAGACCTTCTTCAACCCGGAAACCAACCAATACGCCACTGGCAGCCAATACGCCAACGCTGTGTCGATTTACCTCGACCTGGTGCCCGCCAAAAAACGGGCCGCCGTCCTGGCCAATCTGGTGGCCAATATAAAGCAAAACGGCTACCGTCTCACCACAGGCGACGTCGGTAATCGCTATTTGTTCATGACCCTGGCAGAAAACGGCCTCAACGACCTGATGTACACCATGCAAAACCATACGGATGTGCCCGGTTACGGCTATCAGGTAGCGTATGGGGTGACCACGTTGACCGAACAATGGGACCCCAAGCGGGGCAACTCCTGGAATCACTTCATGCTGGGTCAGATCGATGAATGGTTTTACCGTTCGTTGGCCGGTCTTAAGCCTGATCCCAATCGCCCCGGTTTCCAACATTTCCTGGTTGAACCTCAACCAGCCGGCGACCTGACCTGGGTGGAGGCTTCCTATCAATCGCCTTATGGCCTTATCGATCTGCGTTGGGAACGTAACGACCAACGTTTTCAACTTGATTTACAGGTGCCGGCCAATTGCACGGCGAGGGTGAAACTGCCTGTCTCTGGAAAACCTGTCTTCACAGAAGGATCAGCAGCAACGATTACGCGCTCAGGTCTTGAATTGGGCCCTGGTTTTCATCAACTTTACATTGAGTATCCATTGTCTTTAAAGCACTGATATATAAATTGATGCCTACTGATAGTCTTAAATCCATGACGCGTGTTGTTAAACATATTACAGAATGCCGCATTTTTCCATTTAATCAATACCTTTGCTTATTCAGCACAGACCAGTATAGTACAACCTTGATCATCTGTTAACTATCCTTCTTAAATCGATAAATCAACCAATAAACACCTACGACTATGAAAAAACATTACACGTCAAGAATGATGATGACAGCGGCCTTGCTGTCCTTGGGGTGCACCTCCCTATTGGCTCAGAACTTGTACCACGGTAACAGTACCTGGGAAAACAAGAGTCCCTATTTCCCCATTGTGGAAGAACATTTTGGCGATTGGAACTACAAAGATCAGGACGGCTACGGATTGAAGGATCCTGCGATGAACACCTGTGCGAGCAATGCCCGTACGGATTACCAGAACTATTCAACCTTCGATGTCAAACGTGCGGTAGATGCCAGGCAAAACAAACCCAACGGCATGGTGACCTTCTTCCTGGATTTTTGCCAGATCCAACCTGATTGCGATACTCAAAGCGGAACCAACTTTACGCTGGACTCCACTGTTGTCAATAATGATTCAAAGGGTCCCTCCTGGACCAACGTCAGTAAGGGCTGTATCAGTATTTATGACAACTACAGCACTGTCAGGCCTGTGACCCAGGGTTTTGAAGGCGATGGGGCCGGCAGCTTGACGACTTCACTTATCCCCTTGTTGGAACGCATCCAGTATACCACCTCGTCGTACGGTAACAAGCGTGGCTTCAATCTGGAAATCGGTTACCTATTGGAAGACAACACGGTCTATTGGGATACCGTACGGTATTTGACGGGTAACATTACGACCTGCAAACCCGATGCCTTTGCCGCTGAGGTTGCAGCCGAGGATAACAAGGTCTTTTTTGCTGAGTCCAACCGCGGTTTTGTGTTTGAAGAATTATTTGGCTCCGGGGTGGAGAATGTATACGTCCGTATCCGTCCAACTCATGCCACCCAAAACAGACAAATCGTTCGTGTGCATGACCTTAGGTTATATGGTATAGCTCCAGATACCGATGCCGCTATCAATCCAAACCCTGTGTCAGGGATTGACCAACCAACGTCAACCTCCTCTTTTGCCATCGTTGGTTTCAAAGGACAGTATAAACTGACACAAACGGCCGATGTGGTTGTCTATGATTTTGCCGGAAAGATTGTTGCCCAACAAAAAAACGTGAACGAACTGGATTTGACAGCCAGTCCAAAAGGCGTCTACTTCGTGAGGGCAACACAACCTTCCACCGGTGCTGTTGTAACGAAAAAGATTCTACGATAATGTGAGGAGCCGGTCGGCTCAGGGGTCGACCGGTTTCTTCTTTCGATTGGCTTGCCTCCGGCCTGCCATGATTGTATTTGATTGACCTTATGATGTTAATACCTTGAACGTATGAACGATTCTCAATGCTTTTCGATGGCAGATAGAGTTTACAAGCGCTTCGGAAAAGGCGTGAGTTTGTTGCTGCTCTTTGTTTTGCTGCCACTTTTTGCTTATTCACAGGGAGCCTCATCGCCACAACTACAGACCATCAACGGGTCGGTGTTTGATGAAAACAAAGAACCTGTTGCCGGCGCTAATGTGCGGGTAAAAGAAACAAACAAAGGTACGGCAACCGATGAGGCTGGACGTTTTGCCCTTGAGGTGCCCACTGGTTCAACCTTGCTGATCACATACCTGGGGTATGAACCTTATGAACACAAAGTGACTGCAACGGCCAAGCCTATTTACATTGACTTGAAAGTCAACGCAACCACTCTGCGTGAAGCGGTCGTTCAGGTTGGTTATGGCGGCGTGAAACGGGTCAACTTATTGGGGTCGGTTGCCAGTCTGAAAGCCAGGGAAGTGGAAGACCTGGTAACGGGCAACCTGGCAACATCGCTCCAAGGTCGCCTGGCCGGTGTGCAAATAGACCAGGCTTCGGGTGCTCCGGGAGCCTCCACCTCCATTCAAATCCGCATCGATGGTTCCTGGAACGATGAACCACCCTTGTTTGTCATCGATGGTTTCGTACGTAACCAGGCCGCTTTTGACATCCTTGACCCAACCGAAATCGAAGACATCTCTGTCTTGAAAGACGCAGCCGCTGCCGTTTATGGTGCCCGCAGTGCCGGTGGCGTCTTTCTGGTTAAAACCAAAAGGGGTAAGGAGGGCAAAACCAAGGTCAGCTATTCGGCAACCATGGGCTTGTCGAATGCAACATCCTTCCCTAAAACCATGAGTGCCTACGATCATGCATTGGCCTTGAACGATCAGACCAGGGGCTATTACAAATGGAACGACGCCGATGTCCTGGCCAATGCCAAAACAGATAAACGCACCTATTTTTCCAACGATGAGTTGAACCAATTAAAAGGGTTGGACTATCAGTGGCTGGATGAAGGATGGAAGTCAGCCTTGCAGACTCGACACAATATCGGCATCAGTGGGGGTACCCAAACCGTCAGGTACTATGCAGGTGGATCCTACATGTATCAGAATGGCAATTTTGATCAGTTGCACATGAACAAGTACACGGTGCGCATGACGATGGACATTGACATCGCCAAAGGCTGGCTGTTGAGTGTAGGTATGAACGGTAACAGACGTTCCTTGTCCATGCCTTACAACGACCTTGACAAGGAACCGGAAAAGATGTACAACACGTATGGTACCTTGTTACGTACCCCCAAGTGGCTGCCTCCCTACATTAATGGTCTACCCGTAGGTCAGAATACCGTCAGGTCCCACCCCTTGTATGTCAATCAGATTAATTCATACAGAAAGAGTTTCAGCGGCAACCTGGCTACCAACCTTGCTTTGCAATGGGATTTGCCTTGGGTAAAAGGTTTGAAAGCCAAGGTGGCTTATGACTACCTGAACAACTACAGTTCCTCCATCACTTACGCCAAGAAATACCAGTTGTACAATTTTGAAACACAGGAAACCGATTATTCGACCGGCATGCTACCGACCTCAACCGTCGTGTCGACAACCGATATTGAAAACGGTGACAAGTATCAACAAAGTGCCAACACAGGTGCTTCGTATCAGCTAGCTGCCAGTTTGGATTATAACAAAACGTTTGGGAAACACACCATCGTAGCGATGGCTTTGTTTGAACAGTCCCAAAACCAGGGCACCGAATTGTCGGGCTATGTGGAAAACATGATCATTGACAACGTAGAGATGTCATCTGCGTTTGGCGATGGCGTCAGCCCAGTATTGGACGGCAGTTGGTCGACACCCACTGGACGTCAATCAATCCTGGGTAGGTTTAATTATGATTACAACGAAACCTATTTGCTGGAGTCCACGTTGAGGTATGAGGCCTCCACCCGCTTTGCTCCTGAAGACCGCTGGGGCTTCTTCCCTTCCGTTTCTGTAGGCTGGCGTATATCCAACGAACCATTCTTCCAGGACAAAATCAACACGGAATGGGTGGATCACCTGAAATTCAGGGCTTCCTACGGCCGTTTGGGTAATGACAACTCCAATCCCTTATCGTGGGAAAACAACTACATTTATACGGGCAATCAGACCTATTTGGGTGGCACAACCTTGTTAGGTGCTATTTCACCCGACAACGAAGGGGTGAGCATGCGTGGCATCACCTGGGAAAAATCGGATGCATATAACGCCGGTTTCGACTTGCATTTTCTCAACCATTTCTCGTTTGAGCTAGATGGTTTCTATCGCCATAATTATGACATCCTCCAGGTGCGCTCAAGCGCCTTGTCGTATTCGACGGGTATTGGCACCTCTTTGCCCAAAGAAAACTACGGTATCCAGGATTCATGGGGTGGGGAAGTCACCCTTGGGTACGGTCGAAAAATTGACCAGGATTGGTCGTTCAACGTGAGCAGCTATTTAAGCTATGCCACCTCGAGAGTCATTCGTAAAATTCAATCACCGGCAATTTTGGGCACGTGGAAAGACGAAGAAGGTCGTATCAGAGGCGGTGAAACCGGCTACTTCAGCACTGGCATTCTCAGTCAGGCCGATGTTGACCGATTGGCAGAACAATACGGTACTTATGTGGACGGCACTACAGGCGAAACCTTGATCAATTACACCATATTCGGTAGACAACCTGAAGCAGGTATGTTG
Organism: Bacteroidales bacterium; assembly: GCA_012718945.1. Lineage (GTDB taxonomy): Bacteria > Bacteroidota > Bacteroidia > Bacteroidales > UBA1402 > UBA8389. The sequence continues at coordinate 1,546 of JAAYBL010000143.1, read as the reverse complement.
AATTTCAAGGATGTGGGTGGACCTGATTACTCCAATGTACCTGATGGCGTCATTAACGAAAATGATGAACGCATCATTTCCAAATATGACAATCCACCTTTCTACTATGGATTGAACCTGAAGGTTGATTACAAATCCTTCCGCTTGAATGCGACTTTCAATGGCCAATTTGGTAACGATGTCGTCTATGACAAGGCTGTTTATACCACGGGGGAAGGCAACCGTCAAAACTTTGACTGGCTCAGTAAAACGTCAAACAACCTGACCCTGTGGAATGATCATTGGACACCGGAGAATACGGATGCCAGCATGCCCCGCTTGTACAACGGCAATGCAGACAAACGATCTACGTTCTGGATGCGCGACGGCCATACCTTGACACTTAGGAATGTCTCCTTATCGTACGACATGCCTCGGTCCATGTTGACCAACCTTGGTATCCCTTCCTTGCGCGTCTACCTTTCCGGTACCAATTTGTGGACCATCATCAACCCCTACGGGTATAAGAATCCCAGTCTGTCGAGTTGGATGGATTACCCCATCATGAGGTCGTTCAACCTGGGTATCAATATGACATTCTGATAAAAAACCGACGTATGAAATCGATACAAACCTATCTTTCCGGCGCCCTTTTGTTGAGTTTGTTTGCCTGCTCGGATGTCCTGGATGTCAGGGATGCTTCTCTGATTAATCCGGCCATTTGGGATAGTGAACAGTCAGCTACTTTGTACATCAATAACTTGTACAACGAGATGCCGGCCAGTACCATCATCAGCAGCAGTTCCAATCCTTTTGGTGCCCACGCACAGTTTACAGATGAAACGTTGGGCTCCAACAAGTATGTAAACGGAGAATACACGTATTCTGACATCGCCGTGTTTAATGATACCTATTATGGCAAAATTCGCCGTATCAACATTGCATTGGAAAAAATGGAAACCAGTTCTCTGGCCGGTGATGCGTACAACAGAATAGTGGGTCAAGCCTACTTTTTGAGGGCCTGGGCCTATTGGAACCTGGTGGCTGTTTACGGTGGTGTGCCTTACATCACGCGCTCCGTCAATCCCTATGTGGACGATTCTACCACCCTGGATCCGCCCAGAAACAAGACATCCGAATGCATCAGCTATCTTTGCGATGACCTCGATGATGCCATTGCCACCTTACCCGCCTCTGTGACGGCTTACCAAAACGGCACCAGCCAGTATGCACGTGTGACCAGGGCAGCCGCTGCGGCGCTCAAAGGACGCATCCTGCTGTTTTACGCCAGTCCGCAATTCAACCCCACCAATAACCCAGCACGATGGGAGGCCGCTTACCAAGCCAACCGCTTTGCTGACAGCCTGGCGAAAGCCGATGGCTATGCCCTCATGGTGGGTACGACAGACCCCTTGACTGGTGGTTTTGCTTCCATCTTCCTGACAGAGGGAAATCAAAACAAGGAAGTCTTGTTTAGCAAGGCCTATGATGTGTCTGTCAGTAGAACCCATGGTTGGGAAAATGCTGTACGCCCTTATGTGGCCGGATTGAGCGGAGGTATGACCTG
>JAAYBL010000142.1 GCA_012718945.1 Bacteroidales bacterium | reverse complement strand
TACCCGAGTATAAGGCGTATCAGTTTGCCAACACAAGAAAGGGCTATTGGCGTACAGCCAAAAGCCCGATTCTTCAACGGTCCATATGTTCCGACTCACTTAGACGTGCTGGTTATACCTTCCTCTCTGATTGTTTTTCGGTCGTGTCAAAGTCGTAAATCAAGGAACCGCCGAATACCGAACGGTACGTTCGGTGGTGTGAGAGGACGAAGGCAAAGGTTTTATAATTACTCGATTGTCCTCCTTACAACTTTCCTTACTACATAAAGAAGCCCCGGCAGTTTGACTACCGGGGCCCTTTTGTATACGTTGTAAGGATTAGATCACTCCTTGAGCCATCATGGCTTTTGCTACTTTCATGAAGCCGGCCACGTTGGCACCGTTCACGTAGTTGACATAGCCGTCGGCTTCGGTACCGTATTTCACGCAGGCATCGTGGATATTGGCCATGATGCTTTTGAGGCGAGCATCGACTTCTTCGCGGGTCCAGGCAAGGCGCATGGAGTTTTGCGTCATTTCAAGACCGGAAGTGGCTACACCACCGGCGTTGGCAGCCTTACCAGGGGCGTACAGTATTTTGGCGGCGATAAAGGCATCAACAGCTTCGGGCGTAGAAGGCATGTTAGCGCCTTCGGATACGGCCATGCAACCATTGGCCAGCAGAGCCCTGGCATCGTCACCGTTCAATTCGTTCTGAGTAGCACTGGGCAAAGCGATGGTGCATTTTTCACCCCAGGGACGAGCACCTTCCACGTATTTGCAACCGTATTTTTCGGCGTATTCTTTGATGCGGCCGCGTTGGACATTCTTCAGGTCGAACACGAAATCAAGTTTTTCCCTGGTAATACCGTCGGGATCGTAGATGTAACCGTTGGAGTCGGAGAGGGTGATGACTTTACCGCCCAGTTCCAATACTTTTTCAGCGGTGTAGGTGGCTACATTGCCCGATCCGGAAATGGCGACAACCTGACCTTTAAGGTCGTTGATGCCTTTGCGCTTGAGCATGTTCATCAGGAAGTAGATATTGCCGTAACCGGTGGCTTCGGGGCGAATCAATGAACCGCCGAATTCAATACCCTTACCGGTAAACGTTCCGGTGTGTTCGTGCCTCAGTTTTTTGTACATGCCAAACATATAAGCCACTTCGCGACCACCAACACCGATGTCACCAGCAGGAATGTCGGTATCGGGACCGATGTGTTTGCTCAGTTCCAGCATGAAAGCTTGACAGAAACGCATGATTTCAGCGTTGGATTTGCCTTTGGGATTGAAGTCTGAACCTCCTTTGCCACCGCCCATAGGAAGGGTGGTCAGTGCATTTTTAAAGGTTTGTTCAAAAGCCAAAAATTTCAAGATGCCTGGGTTGACGGAGGCATGGAAGCGGATACCGCCTTTGTAGGGACCGATAGCCATGTTGTGTTGTACACGATAACCCATGTTGGTCTGGTAGTTGCCTTTGTCGTCCATCCAGGTAACACGGAAAGAGAAAATGCGATCGGGAATGCAGAGGCGTTCAATCAGGTTGACTTTGTCGAATTCGGGGTGTTTGTTGTATTCCGATTCGATAGACATCAATACTTCTTCCACGGCCTGGTGGTACTCGGGTTCATTCGGAAAACGGCGCTTGAGGTTCGCCAACACGTCAGCAGTCTTCATAGTTTGGAGATATTTTTATGTAAAATGTTTCCTGGGTCAGAAATTGGTTGCAAAGATGCGTCCTTTTTTTGGATTTTGCAAGATATGTGTTTGTGAAAAGCAAAAAAAAGTTTCAAAAGTTGATATATATGTGGGTTTGCATCAAAAAATGTCTTTTCGAATTGTTATTTGATAGCTTTTTGACACTTTGGAGGTAGAATACCAGAGGATTCTTTTTTTCTTCGGAGCCGCTTCTTTTCGGGGTCGGCTTTTCTTTCTTCCTTCGAGACCGCTCCCCTGACGGGATTGGGTATTGTCTCCAGTACCCGTTCCTCAGGGCTAGCGAAGGCTTCGACATCGGCGCCGCTGTCTAGGGGACGCTAACCCTGAGAAACGGGTGTCGGAGACAATACCCGACTCCGCCCCAAGGGGAGCGGAATCGAAGAGAGGAGAGATTCCTGCCACAAAGGGGGCGGGAGCAAAAAAACGGCACCCGATGAGGAGTGCCGTTTAGTGTTATTGGTTCTGACCGTGGCAGTGCTTGTATTTCTTGCCACTGCCGCAAGGACAAGGATCATTACGACCAACCTTCTGCTCCACCCTGACAGGCTGAACAGGACGCTCCTGAGGCGGCATGGGAGGTTGACCAGGCTGACCAGGTTGACCTGGAGCATGCGACTGGCTGGAAGCATCGTCCTTGGTGGTACGGTAACGGCTGTAATCCTGGCGCTTTTCGGGAGCAGCCTGGCGTACAGATTCCGGTTCCCTGAAAGGAATCTGACCACGCATCAAGGTGGTGCACGTCTTCTTATTAATGGTCACCACCATGTCTTTAAACAGATTGTACGATTCAAGCTTGTAAATCAAGAGCGGATCTTTCTGTTCGTAGCTGGCGTTCTGTACAGAGGTACGCAAGTCATCCAATTCCCTGAGGTTTTCTTTCCAGGCCTCGTCGATGGTGTGGAGCAAGATGGCTTTTTCGAAGCTGCGCACCACTTCCTTGGACTGACTCTCAGCCGCCTGTTTGAGGTTGACGGGGATGTTGTAAGTGCGTTTGCCATCGGTGATGGGTACGAGGATGTTCTCGTAGATGGCGCCCTGACGTTCAAACACTTGTTGAACCACGGGGTTGGCTACCTGAGCCATCTTGTCCATACGACGCTTGTAGTTGTCAATTACGGCTTCGAAGATTTGATCGATGTTCTTTTCGGTCTTGGTGCTCATGAAGGTCTCTTCGTCCATAGGCGGCTCCATGGAGAAATACTTGAGCACGTCCATCACCAATCCTTCGTAGTCCTTATCAGATTCAGCTTGTTCCACTACCTGAGTAATCAGGTCGTACATGGAGTTGAGGATGTCAATGCTGACACGTTCGCCCATCAAAGCGTGACGACGCTTCGTGTAGATGACTTCACGCTGATTGTTCATCACGTCGTCGTATTCGAGAAGACGCTTACGGATACCGTAGTTGTTTTCTTCGACCTTCTTTTGAGCCCGTTCGATGGATTTTGACATCATGGAATGCTCAATCATTTCACCTTCCTTGAAGCCCATACGGTCCATCAAGCCAGTGATGCGTTCGGTACCGAAGAGGCGCATCAGGTTGTCTTCCAGGGAAACGTAGAAGACGGAGGATCCCGGGTCACCCTGACGACCGGCACGACCACGCAACTGACGGTCAACGCGTCTGGATTCATGACGTTCCGTACCGATGATGGCCAAACCACCGGCGGCTTTGACCTCGGGGCTGAGCTTAATGTCGGTACCACGACCAGCCATGTTGGTGGCTATGGTTACTGATGAGCGCAAACCGGCTGTGGCAACAATGTCGGCTTCCCGCTGGTGCAGTTTGGCATTCAAGACACTGTGGTTGATTTTACGCATGGTAAGCATCTTGCTCAGTAATTCGGAAATTTCCACGGAAGTGGTACCGACCAAAACAGGACGGCCCTTTTCGACCAGGCTGACGATTTCTTCAATCACGGCCTGGTATTTCTCCCGCTTGGTACGGTAGATGCGGTCTTCCATGTCGTTGCGGGCAATGGGACGGTTGGTCGGAATGACCACGACGTCCAGCTTGTAGATATCCCAGAATTCTCCCGCTTCGGTTTCGGCCGTACCCGTCATACCGGCCAGCTTATGGTACATGCGGAAATAATTCTGCAAGGTAATGGTGGCAAAGGTCTGGGTAGCCGCTTCTACGGTAACCCTTTCCTTGGCTTCGATGGCCTGGTGCAAACCGTCGGAATAACGACGACCTTCCATGATACGACCGGTCTGTTCGTCAACGATTTTCACCTTATTGTCTATCACCACGTACTCATCATCGCGTTCGAAAAGGCAATAAGCCTTGAGCAATTGGTTGATGGTATGCACACGCTCCGATTTAACGGCGTAGTTTTGCATGAGCTCGTCCTTGGTGGCCGCCTTTTCCTCAGGAGACAGACCCTTGTTTTCCAAGTCGGCCAGTTGAGAAGCAATATCGGGCAAGACGAAGAAATGAGGGTCTTCGGTGTCACCGGTGATGTAGTCAATACCCTTATCGGTGAGTTCAATGCTGTGGTTCTTCTCGTCGATGACATAGTAAAGAGGGTCTGTAACGATGTGCATCTGACGGTTGTTGTCCTGCATGTAAAATTCTTCCGTCTTCTGCATGGCAGCCTTGATGCCTTGTTCACTCAAAAACTTGATCAGGGCCTTGTTTTTGGGGTGGGACTTATGGGAGCGGAACAAAAGTAAAGCGCCTTCTTCCTGTTCCTTTTTGTCCTGAGAGGCCATCAGTTTGCGGGCATCAGACAAAAGTTTGGTTGACATGTTTTTCTGGGTGGAGACCACACGCTCAATTTTGGGCCTTAGTTCATCAAACAGTTGGTCTTCCCCCTTGGGTACAGGACCGGAAATGATGAGAGGGGTACGGGCGTCGTCAATCAACACGGAGTCCACCTCATCCACAATGGCGTAGTTGTGTTTGCGTTGTACCAAGTCCATAGGGCTGGTAGCCATGTTGTCACGCAGGTAGTCGAAACCAAATTCGTTGTTGGTACCAAAGGTGATGTCGGCCAGGTAAGCTTTGCGGCGTTCTTCTGAGTTTGGACGGTGTTTGTCAATGCAATCTACCGACAATCCGTGAAACATATACAACGGGCCCATCCATTCGGAGTCACGCTTGGACAGGTAATCGTTGACCGTGACCACATGTACTCCGTTGCCGGTGAGGGCGTTGAGGAAGACGGGCAAGGTGGCGACCAGGGTTTTACCTTCACCCGTGGCCATTTCAGCGATTTTTCCTTTGTGGAGGATGACACCACCAAACAACTGCACATCGTAATGTACCATGTCCCAGGTGATTTCATTACCACCGGCCATCCAGTGGTTGGCGTAAATGGCTTTGTCACCCTCAATGCGTACAAAATCATGGCTGGCAGCCAAATCCCTGTCAAAGTCGTTGGCTGTGACCACAATTTCACTGTTGTTGGCAAAGCGTCTGGCCGTTTCCCGCACGATGGCGAACACTTCGGGCAAGGCTTGATCGAGTACGCCTTCCATCTTTTCGAGGATGGCTTTCTCTATCTTGTCAATTTCATTATAACTGGCTTCCCTGGCGTCCAGCTCCAGTTCTTCAATACCCTGCTTGAGGGTTTCGATTTGCTGGCGTTCCTCAGCTACACTGTTTTGAATGGTGGCTTTGATAGTGGCAGTTTTGTCCCTCAAGGCGTCGTTGCTGAGGGCTTCTATACCTTCGGCAGCCTGCTTGATCTTATCCACCCAAGGGGTCGTTTCTTTAAGGTCTCGCTGGGCTTTGTTGCCAAAAAGTTTGGTCAATATATCATTGAATCCCATAATGTTGGTTTTTGTTGTTGATTCGTTGGTTGTTGGTCGAAAAAGGCATGTTGAAGCGTGGGTCAAAAGCCTGGCAGTCGGCTCCCCTCACAGGCATTGGGTGGGCGAATCCTGAACACCGTGCTCAGCGTGGCAGCGATATCACCGACTGAAACGGGGCTGACGAAACGTTGCGGGGTGCAGGATGAACCGAAGATCAGCAAGGAAGTGGTATACGCCTCGTACCTGACCTGTACATCTTTTTCGGCACCACCGTGTCTGATGTTCCAACCGGGTTGTATTTCAAGTATGAAATCGCCGGTATGGGCCGGATTGACAGCGTTTCTGTATTGGATTAACGTATTGTCGTAGGTGCCAGCCGATAATACCCTGCTGCTGATGACACGCTGGACACCGCTGAATTCACCCAGAAAAGCGGCTGCTTTTTGGGTCACCTGATCCAGGTCCAGCCCCTGCTTATCAATAAGCGTGCGGTTAAGGTATATCTGCTTGTTGTGCCAGCCGCTGACCCAGGGTTGATCGCCATATAGGGCCATCAGGTATAGGTTGAGCAGGGAGGTGCAACGGTCGGTGTAGAAGTCGCCGTGGTAGGTGCGGTTGCCTGTCAATTCGACGGCCGGATTGGAAGCTGTACCGGTGCCGACCAAGTAAATCAGCGCATTTTCCAGCCCAACCTGTCTGTCGATGGCGTCAATCAGTTTACCGACCTCTGCGTCTAACCGGAGGTAGATGTCCTGCATTTCGACAGCGGACAGTTTTTTGCCTTCGTTCAAATGCCCTGAGGCTTTGAACTGAACAGCCAGGTAATCAGGAATGTCATCCGTGCCCAGGTGCTCCTGTTCCAGCGTTTTCAAGGCAATACGGTTGATCTCCTCGTTGATCATGGGGGTCTCCTTGTAGGCCTTGAACTTATCTTTGCCGTATTTGCCCAGCCAGTACTCAAAGAGGTTGGGGCTGGTTTGATAGGGCAGCATGCCGTATCGGCTCAGTGGCAAAAGGGGCCTCCATGCTGTTTGGTCCAGAATGCCTGAGAGGTTGCGTTGGTCGTTGAACTGTTGCAACCACCAGGGCATGTAATTGTAATAGGTCGATGTGCACCATTGTCCGGTGGCATCGTCCATCCAGAAAACGCCATCGGCTTCGTGACCACCTGCCAGTATGCTGGATTCGGCCGATAAACCGACCGAAAAGACCTTGGCCAGTTGGTTGGTGGCATTCTTAAGTTCGTCACCAAGGGTTGAGGCCATCAACTGCTTGGGCGACGTGGTGGTTGTGGTGTAGTTGCCCAGCCATTCCGGGTCGTGCACGCAGGATACGACCGTGTTGGACTTGCGGTCAAACCAGGATTGGCCAATGATACCGTGTCTGGAAGGTGTGGTTCCCGTGACCAGGGAAGCGGTGGCCGAGGCTGCGTCGGGGTGAGGAATGCCGTAGGAAACCGACTGGTAAACGATACCGCCTTGCAGCATCTTCTTCAGTCCGTCTTCGCTGAAACCGTCTTTGAACCATTCCAGGTAATCGGCCCTCAGTTGGTCGATGTGGATGCCCACCACCAATCGGGGTGCCTGACCCGTTGCCCCTGTGGCTAAGCCGGGCAGGGTGATGGACAACAAACCTAGGATGGAACGCAGTAGCTTATGCATGGCGGTAACGCTTGAAAAGAATAAACTCGGCACGCAGGCCAATAAGCATCAGGGCAACCAGGAAGGGCAAAGCCGCTGGGTGCAACGTCTGCGGGAGGAACAGTACGCCGGCAAAGGCAAACAATTGCAGGGGTAAGTTGACCATCAGGTACTTGGGGGCTATCTTTTCTCGGAAAGGCTTAAACAACAGTCCAAATGCAAAGATAAGATGCAAGGGGTGTAGCCAGATGGTCAAGTAGTTGACGTCAACCGTAGGGTGTTCGGAAAAGAAAACCAGGAAGTACATCAGGCAACCCAGCACGCCGGCAATACCATAGAGCAGCCCTGTCCAGCTATTCATTATGGCTCCAATAAGGCGTTTTTCAGTACCGTTTTTACGTGGCCAGGCCAGTATTACAAGCAATAGGGTCAGACCGGCTACCAGCCACATCACCAACAATGGACCAGGCATGTTTGAACCGGAGTCCTCCAAACTTGGGTCGATGCTGGCTAGTTCAGTGGTCGAGGCGACCAATGGCCTGAGGCCTGATGTGGTACCTTGGATAAGGGTTGTATCGGTTTGGGCCAGGCTGCTGTCGGTTTCAATCACAGCCGTGGCAAACGATGCCATCAGAATGGTAGGGGCAAACTGTTGTGTCCGAAGATCAGCTTCATCATCGGCCTTGGCGCCCAGTGCGAAATCGATTCCGTATTGTACCCAGGGATAGTCTTCTGTGTGTGTATGAATGACGGCTCGTAAAGAGGAACAGGGGGGTGCCAATTCGTAGCGCACCTGACCGTCCAAAGCGGATTCAATCATATCTCTGGGTTGGGTGGCGCAGTTCTTGTAGATAAAGTTATAACGGTATATCTTGTTCTCAGGCTGGATGTTCACCAGTAAAGCGTTCAACAATCGGTCTTTTTCTGCCGATGTAAGGTTGAGTACCTGCTCAGTAACAGCGCGGTTTTCCAACTGGTATTCCAACATGAAGTTGTAGAAATCAGTGGTTCCCACCTGGTAGTCGGTCTGGCCGGTCACAAAACGACCGATAAAATTGGGGGCGGAAAAGTCAAACAAGCCGTAATTGAAGACCACGTCAATCTTGTTTTCGGCGTCTTGGTAACGGATGCCTGTGTGTCCGTAGTGGGCCCAAACGGCCTTGCCCGGTGAGGCGGTGAGTAAGGAAAACTGGCCCTCAGCCCCTGCATCCATTGGCAACACCCACAACAGGGCAAGCACCAGCCATAGGCTGTTTTGCACACAGCGCTTCAATAGGGTGGATAAACGGGATGACTGAAACAAAGACATAACCAGGCAATTTGACCGCAAAAATACAAAAATGGGGTGGATGAATGGCTATCGGCTAGAAATTAAGTTATATTTGTCGCGTTGCAACGTCATACTTGTACGCCTGCATTTATTCAGGTAGTCAAACATGACTTGACACGTTGTACTTGTAGGTGTTGTACCATTAATACCTTAAAACAAATGACCTTGGAAAAAAAGAAACTGTACCGTAGCCGTGACAGGATGCTTGGAGGAGTATGTGGCGGTGTCGCCGATTACTTTGGAATTGATAAGAGCCTGGTGCGTATCATTTTTGCCGCTTTGATCCTGGCCGGTACAGTCGGATTCTGGCTGTATCTCTTGATGTGGATCATCATTCCTTCCGAATAAGCTGTTCGTTTACGGGTACACCAGTTCGTTGCGGTCACCCTCCAATTGTTTTAACTCGGAAATATCCTGGACAACTTCCAGGGTGCCTGTGTATTCCCCTTTCTCGTTGCGCAGCGCGTAATAGGCGATGCTGATGAAGCTGCCGTTGTGGTTGGAACGCCAGAACAGGGCTTTGTCTTGCCGGCCGCTTTTGAAGTCATCCAGCAGTTGCTCAATCATGGGCAGCAGACGCTTGGGGTGGCAGACCCGCATGTTGCGACCCAAAGCCGCTTTGGGACGGGAGAAAAAGCCGGTGGGCCTGTTGTTGAAGTAGCGAACCGTATCGTCTTTGTCGATGAAGCTGATCTCGGCGGGGAAATTGTCGAAGAGCAGGGTCAGTTCCTCCGGGGTAAATGACCCCGAAGGGAGTTGAATACGTTCGGCAGGATCCGGTACTTTATCGGCTGGCTGCTTGCCTTCGGCAGGTTTTGGGGTGACGTCGTTGGGATTCATAGCTGCAAACGTACGTTTTTTTTACAACATGACCTTAAAACAGGCGGTGCCCGTGGCGGTTTCCACCTTTATCAAGTAAAGACCTGTTTCTCTGCTTCCGGTGAAGGGCAATACAGCCTCGCCTTCTACCTTGAGGCTGACCACTACCTGGCCGGCCAGGGTGTAGCAGGTGACCGTTGCCGGCTTCCGGCTGCGCAGTAGCAAACAGCGGTTAGTCTTGTCCACGCTGTAGTCAAAGCCTTCCATTGTCGTGTTGACAGGTGTCAGCCCCGTGTATTCGTCGATGGAGGGGTTGATGTCGTTGTTCAGGTAGTGGCTGGTCAGGCCGTCCCCGTTTCTAACCCCATAATCCTGGAAGTAGGTGCCGGCCGAGATGGTTTTGAAGTCTTCGGCGTCACCCCCGATGATGGCCGTGCCCGATACTGTGGCGCCGTCCAGCCAGGCCAGGTCTTTGATGATGGCCGAACCGGAAACGGCACTTGAGTAGACAATCGGACTGCCCTGAATGCTGGCGCTGCCAAAGATGTCGCTGTTGTAAAAAATCCTGGCCGCCTGCTCAACAACGGCGTTTTCCCTCACCTTGGCCGATGAGCCCACGATGGCGTTGTCCCTCACGATGGCGTTGCCGCTCACTATGGCCGAGCCTTTTACAATGGCATGCCCATCGATACGGGCGTTGCCGCTCACAGTAGCGTTTTCAAGCACCTGAGCGTAGGGACCGACATAGGCCGTGGCAGCCACGTTGGCCGTGTTGGCAACCCAGCCACCGCCATTGGGGTGAGGTTTGCCGGCGTATACGTCTTTCATACTGTTGTAGCCTGGAGATTGCCCCGCTGGTTTGGCGCCGGTGAGCGCAAAGCGATAGGGGTAACGGAAAATACGGGGCCAGCCCGGGGTCCAGATATAGTTGTGGTGAGTGGCCGGGGCACCGGTCACCACCAGGTAAAGCGCCTTGTCGTCGTCGGTCAGGTCGAAGGTCAGGTTGCCAGTGATCAGGGATCCGAGGGGGCTGTATCGGGGCTTGCCCTCAGCGTCAACAGCGACAAAACCGTAGCGCCAACCGGCTCCACCGGCTGAGGTGTTGGGGTAGCCTTGAAATTGGAGACTAAGTTGGGAGGCGCCGGCTTCCCGGTACAGGGGAATGAGGTTGTAGCCATAATCGGCCGGTGCCATGTATTTGGGTACAATGTACCAACCCGGGTTGAGGTTGGTGGTGTCTACGTAGGTGTATTGGCGGCAAATTTCTGCCTCGTTCAATCCGTTGATGACCTTCATCATGTTGTCATGAATGCTGTAGTCCCAGGTGACGTTGCGTTGGGCGTATTTGCCAAATTCATCGTTCAAACGGTCTTGCGACCAGCCTTCGTTGGTCCTGAGGCTCATCAGGGGGTGTTGGCCCTGATTGGCGTTGCGCCAGATCTTGTTGATGGTTTCCATGCTGTAGTCGTCCAACAGGTACTGCAGGAAAAAGTTGTTCTCGTAGTAGTGTGAGGTGGAGCTGAAATGCAGCATAGTCGTGTTCAGAAAGCGCTGTGGGTAGGCTCTGGCGATGTCGCCCGTGGCAGTGAAAGCCATAAAGTTGGCATGCGACTCCCAGAACATGCCCAGGGCGTAGCTGTTGTCGTTGGGGTCTTTGATACCCTTGCCACTGTATTGAATGGGAATCATGGCCTGGCACATGTGTGCAAATTCGTGGGCGATGACAAAACCGGAGCCCTTGGTGGCGCTGGGGTGCACCCACATGGAACCAATCACTCCGTCGGTAGATCCACCGTTGGCATACCCGCCAGGGTAGGCGGTGGTCCAGGTGTCGGTGATGACGATGGGGAACTTGTAGGTAGCCATGTTGCCCGTGTGTTTGTTGGTGATGAAGCCGAACGTATCCACGTACAAACTCAGGTAGTACTCCAATTTGTTGAGCATGTCAACAGGATCGAAGGCTAGGTTTTGGTCGCCGTTGGCGGGATTCAAGGGGGTGGTGCCTACTTTGGCGCCCCAGAAAATGATGAAGTTGTCAGATTGGACTGATTTATCATAACTCCACTCGTTTTGCCTGACCTGATTGTCCACATAGATGCGTTTTTCTGTGGTGGTACAGATATAATAGGCGGTGTCCAGCAAATACGTGCTGTCAATGGTGCGGATACGAACAGTCAAACCGTCGTTGGTGTTGAGACTGGCCGGTATCTTGATCTTGATTGTTGTTTGGCCGTTGGCATCGGTCAGGGGCAGGGCTTTGCCGTAAACAGATTCATTGAACGTGGTGTTGTTGACGGTGTAACTTTCCTTGACTGTACTTGGGGTGTTGTTGACTAGACCATCCCACCAGCAGGCTTCACCTGGCAAGACGTTGCCGAAACGGTCTTTGGTCTGCAGGGTGAAGGTGACGACCGCGTTTTTGAATAGTTTCAAAGGGGCTGTGAAGGTCGATTGGGCAGGATCGATGCGCCCTGCCTTGATGGGCTGGTAGACTTGTGCTATGGAGTAGCCGGTGGCTTCCACACGGAGGGTCTTCGTGCCGGTCGTGGCAAGCGGGTTGCCCTGAGCTGGCGTGAGGATGAGTTTGCCAGGTTCCACCCTGTAGAAGGCAGTGTCCAGGGTTTGGTTGTTTACCAGCACCTTATAGAGGTGGTTGCACCAATCCTCGTTGTCTTCAAATGTGATTTCCAGTTCGTTATCCACCGTATTCTGGCTGGTGTCGTTCTTCAGGGCTGGCGGCGTCTTGCCTTGTTCGTTGTACGTATACGTACGCAAGGCCACCGTGCCTTCATTGAATAGTACAACTGCTGATAGCCCGTCTGTGGGGTCTATAGTCGGGGGCAGAATGATTTCCAGTGTGGTCAGTCCTTTGCTGTCAGTGGGATTGAGCAGAAGGCCCTTGACTGAATTGGTCAAGGTCTGGCCGTTTATCTTGTACACTTCGTCGGTTAGAGAAACGGCGTTGTTAATGGTTACATCCAGTTTGAATTGGTAGCCCTCTATGGGTTTGCTAATGCTTTGTCTGGCATAAACCCTGATGGTGGTGGTGTCGCCTTTAACCAAGGAGGCAGTGTAACTCACCGATCCTTCGGGCAATTGTTCGCCAATCTCACCGAAGACTTTCCATTCCAGGATGCCCTGTGCGGCGGTACTGACGAAGGATATGCGTATCTGCTTGGTCAGGATGGTGTCGAAGGTGGTGGTGTTGTACTGGTCGCCTTTGACGCCTAGTCCGTCTGGGTTGGGCACACTCTTCCAGGTTTGTGAGCCTGGATCCAGGTATTCCAGTTTGCAGTCATAGGGGAGGGCGATGCCGCCACCATCTGTCCACCAATAGACATCGCTGCGGCTTATTTTGTAGTAGCTTGAGAAGGTGTATTGAACCCAGTTCCACTTGTTGGTCACGTTTTGTTGCCAGTTGCCATAGGCCCCATGGCTCTTGTCGCCTGAGCTGCTGGGTTCGTAGCCGTCGTTGACCGCGCTCAGGGTTTCCCAGGAAGAGACATAGGAGGTTGTGACAGAAGCGTTGCCAGAGATATTGGTTTGTGCGGCTAGAGAGGTGGCGCTAAGGCACAGCAGCAACAGGGTGAAGGAGCCTAGGAAACGTGGTGCCATGGATGGTGGGGTGTTTTTCGTGGTTGGGGAGGTTCAGCTATCAGATGGTTGACTCAGGGCAGCCATTGGGAGGCTCCTGAGGTGCTTTGTGTGTATAAACTGTCGTTGAGACCGGCGCAGATAAAGAAGGCCTCCACGTCGGGGAGTTTCTCGGCCAGTGCCAAGGCTTTTTCGGAGCCCATCACCATAAAGGCGGTGGCCAGCGCATCGGCTGTGAGGCAATTGCCGGCGATGACAGTGGCGCTCAATAAGTTGTGTTGCACTGGATTGCCGGTTTTGGGGTCGATGGTGTGGGCGTAGCGTTTGCCGTCCTTGATGTAATAGCGGCGATAATTGCCAGACGTGGCCAGACTACGATTGGTTAGAACCAGGCGTTGGTCCCAGTCCAAGTGGGTGGACGTGCTGTCGTCGTCGGGGGAATTGATGCCTATACGCCAAGCCGAACCTTTGGGATTCTTACCTTTGAGTACCATCTCACCGCCAATTTCCACCAAGTAGTCGGTGATGCCGTGTTTTTCCAGGCAGGCGGCTACGACGTCACAAGCGTAGCCCTTTGCGATGGCCGATGCATCGAGTTGTACCCTGGGGTCTGATTTGCTGAGCGTGTGTCCTTGTAGGGTGATTTTGTCTGACCCTACGAAGGTCATCAGGCTGTCCAGGTAGTCGGGGGTAACATCGGCCGATTGGGCAAAACCAAACCCCCAGGCGTTGACCAGGGGGGCTACGGTGATGTCAAAGGCTCCATCGGTGAGGGTGTTGAACAGCAGGCTTTTGGAGACCACTTCCTCTACCCATGGGTGCTTTTCCAGGGAAAAGGCGCTGGTGTCGTGGCGGTTGAAACGGCTCAGTGTGGAGTTCTCATTAAACATGGACAACTCGGCATCGAAACGGTTAAGTTCAGCCAGGAATGCCTGCTCTACATCGGTTTTCGACAGGTACGTGACATGATACACGGTGCCAAAAATGCTGCCCTCGTTGAAGTGATAACTTTTTTGTTGACAGGCTTGTAAACTAATCAACAGCAGGGCGAGGGCAATGATGTACGATCTTTTGTGGCGATTACGTCTCATAGGCATGATGGTGCTAAAATACAAAAACCCTTTTATGCGTCTTCGTGGCCCCCGGTGTTTTGGAGAATTATTGCATCTTTTATTGAAAAAGATGCCCTTCAATGTCAAAACCTGAAATAGAGATGAGTATTGATAGCGGCGTTGGGCTTGACGTTCTGACCATAGCCGGGAATATAAGCGGGGGTACTCTGGGTGCCGTCGGAGACGTGAATCAGGCTGCGGTAGTGCAAAGACCAGCCAAGTGACAGCGGGCCTAATATATTGACTCTGACGCCAGCCACGGCATCAGCCCAGCCGGCAAAACCGTGTTGGTCGTTGATGGCTGTTTGGGATGGTTGACCCCAGTAGCCGCCTGAATAAGTCAGTTGAGACAGTTGGTAGGTAAAGGGTGAAAAGCCGTAATGAAGACCGACGTAAAAGAGGTCTTCAGCTTTAGGGCCGTGTGAGGCAATGGGTAGATTGAGGCCTAGTTTGAAGAAAGGCCCTGAGGCTGTGTAGTTGATGCCGGTAGCTCCGACTTTATCAAGCCTGGCCTGGCCAATTTCCAGCGTGGGCAGGTATGCGTTCTTGATGTTAAGGTCGAGCTTGGCGGAGGCAGACCAGCTATCAGAAAATAAACTCATAGCACTGCCGCCAAATTCAACGCCCAGATTGATGCCTCGATAGAAGGGCACTTCGGCTTTTGGGGCCTTCTTTTTTGCATACAGGGGTCCTGTCAAACAAATCAAGGCTGCCAGCAATGTTAGTTTAGAGGTGAAGCACGACATGGGTAGTCTTGGTGTTGGTGACGGACCGTTGTGGCAGGGTGGCCGAAAGGAATATGCGTCCCGTTGTCAGGCAAGTATCCAGGGTGCTGAACACCATGCAATCGCAATCCATGGATTCAAATCTGGGATTGTTGGTGTGCAGAAAGGTCAGGGTGTCAAGAAAAGGATAGTTGTTGGCCACCACCCGCACGACAAAGCGGGTTGTGGAGGCGTTGGGGTCCAATTCCAATTCCAGCAGGCTTACGATCTCGTTGTCGTAGATGAGGGAATCTTTTCCTACACCCCAGACTGACAGGCTGTCGATGGAAACTGCGGCGGTGGAATCGTCCCAATAGAAGGAACAACAGACCTTGACATCGGTTTCTTCGTAGCAGCCTTTGGATTGACAGGCCGGTAGCAGGGCTGTTGTCATCAACAACCCAAACAGCATCCAGACCGTTATCGCTGATCTGGTATTGTGACTTATGCGTGGCGGTGTATGCATGGACGACGGTTTCAGACCGTTTCTTCGATGATGTAATTATTGCGTTCGGGTGCGTTGCGCACAATTAGCTCACCCAGGAATCCGGTAACGAACAGCAGGCTGCCAAGGATCATGAAGGTCAATGCCAGATGGAAAGCCGGCAGGTCGGTGACCAATCTGGCTGGTATACCCTGTAGCAAGGCGTTCAGTTTGATGACGCCCACCGTGACTACGGCAATAAGACCGACAAGGAACATCAGGCTTCCGGCCAATCCGAAGAAATGCATGGGCTTTTTGCCAAACCGGTTGAGAAACCACAATGTGATGAGGTCGAGGTAACCGTTGACAAAACGGTTCATGCCAAATTTTGAGGTGCCGAATTTGCGTTTCTGGTGTTGGACCACTTTCTCGCCGATGCGTGTGAATCCTGCGTTTTTAGCCAGGAAGGGTATGTAACGGTGCATTTCTCCGTACACTTCGATGCTTTTGATGACCTCTTTTCGGTATGCTTTAAGACCACAGTTCATATCGTGCAACTTGAGACCGGAAATGCGTCTAGCCGTGGCGTTGTAAATCTTTGAAGGCAAATTTTTTGTGAGCTTGCCGTCGTAGCGTTTCTTTTTCCAGCCCGATACAAGGTCGTAGCCTTCTTCCTTAATCATTTTGAACAGACCGGGAATCTCATCGGGGCTGTCCTGAAGGTCGGCGTCCATGGTGATGACGACATCGCCCTGCGCTTTCTCAAAGCCGCAAAATAAACCGGGCGATTTTCCGTAGTTGCGACGGAATTTCAACCCTTTGACGGCCGGATTCTGTTCGCTGAGTCCTTTGATAATGTTCCAGGAAGCATCGGTCGAACCATCGTTGACAAAAATGATCTCGTAGGTATACCCATTGGTATCCATGACCCGTTTAATCCAGGCGTGGAGTTCGGGCAGCGACTCGGCTTCGTTGTACAGGGGAATGACTACGCTGATATCCATTATGATAAAGTTTTGTCGTCGTTAGACTCCTGGTTGGAGTTGTTTGACGATTGATAAGGCTGGTAAGGTGTGTCGTCCGTTGATGTGGGATTGGTGGGTTTCCTGACCACAAAGGGCGAAATAATCAGAAAGAGTACGGCGCCTCCAATAATGTAGGCAAATATATAGGAGACGGCCATCTGAATGGGGGTGGGCATGTCCATGTCGGCCAGGGTGTCAAGGGCTTTCTGGTCGTAGTTCATTTGCTCCAGCATGACCAGGGTCTGATTGAAGGTGTCTTCAATAAAGGCTGGTGCAATCCATTGGAAGTGAATGAAATAAATCACGGCCATAATGAGGCCTGCAAAGAGGAAGAGCCAGACGCCAAAACTCCAGACCATACCAAATCTGACGACTCCATTGCAGCCTTTGTCTCTGTACTTGACCGCCAGGTGATAGCACAGAAAGGGGGTGGCGATCAAACCTGCCGTGTTCAGTAGGTTGACAAAGAGGTTGGCGCCGAATACCAGAGATAATAAATAGAAGAAAGCAATGTAGCCTCCCAAAACGAGACCGTAATGGGCTGCAAAGTTGTATTTTACCTTGATGGGGTTGGGGGTTTGATCCATGTTGTCGTTGTAAAGTTGCCACAAAAATACACTTTTTTTGCTGACCCCCTTTGGTAGGATGCCAAATTTGTGTACTTTTGCGCGGGGTAAGTCCTATACGGCCAGCTCCCTACGAACCCCCCCAGGGCTTGACCGCAGCAAGGGTAGTCTGGTTGTAGCGGCGCGATATAGTAAGCTTACCCTCTTG
>JAAYBL010000019.1 GCA_012718945.1 Bacteroidales bacterium | reverse complement strand
CAGACTTGCCACCATAGAAAAGGTCGAACAAAAAGGAGTCGGTTACAATGTCGAACATACTGATTTGATTGACAAAGATGTTTTCAACCACGCCACCACGTCCTCTGGTACTTTTAAAGCGTAAACCCACATCAGTACCCAGGAAGGCACAGTTGGAGACAGACACATTACGCACGCCCCCCGACATTTCACTGCCGACGACGAAACCGCCGTGCCCTTTAAACACGGTGCAGTTGTCGATGATTACATTCTCTGTGGGGATGCCCCTGCGTCGTCCTTCGGCATCTTTACCCGATTTGAGACAGATGGCATCGTCACCCACATCGAAGGTGGAATTGACAATGAGAGCATTCTTGCAGGATTCCAGGTCAAGTCCATCACCGTTTTGGGCAAAACTAGGATTGCGCACAAACACATTGTCGATGATTACGTTCTCGCACATCAGGGGGTGCAGGTTCCAACCGGGAGAATTTTCAAACAGTACGCCTTCCAGCAACACGTTCTTGCAACTAATCAGACTGACCATGACTGGCCTTAAGAAATCTTTGATATCCATCCATTCAGTCTCTGTCAGGGGTTTTCTGGGCACATTCAGGTTCGTTTCGCTCAATTGGGCGCCCCTCATGGCATTTTCAGAAGGATACCAGATGTCTTTGTTCTGAAGAACGCCACCAGATGCGACCACTTTTTTCCAATGGCTTTCCGTCACCTTGGCACGCTTCAAAGGTCTCCAGGCTTCACCTGAACCGTTGATAACGCCCTCGCCGGTAATAGCTATGTTTTCCAGTTCTTTGCCTGAGATGGGCGATTGGCAACGCCTGGTTTCCAATCCTTCAAAAGAGGTCAAAACCAAGGGGTAAGCCGATTTGTCGGGTGTAAACAAGATAAGCGCTCCCTTTTCCAAATGAAGGTTGATGTTTGAGCGCAATGTAATCGGACCTGTGAACCACACACCAAAGGGAACAACCAAACGTCCCCCTCCTTGCTCGGACAAACCGGCCATGGCTTTCTCAAAGGCCTCCGTATTGAGGGTCACCCCATCGCCCACACCACCAAAATCGGTGATGGAGACTTGTTTGTCGGGGAAAACGGGACGCTCCACCCTGGGCATGTCAAAAGGTAGTTCTTTGTACAAGGCTTCGTAGGGATACGGATTAGAGGTCGTGCAGGCTGTCAGTGTCATAGCACACAGCGCGGTCAAGTAAATGGTTGAAAACAACTTCATAGTTCGTCGGGGCAAAAATTGTGGTGCAAGTATACAGTTTTGTCTGCTGTGATATGTGGATTATCCGTTATTATTGGGGTTAAAATTGACGTGAGTAGCCCTTTTCTTTAATTCTTCGACCATTTTAAAAATAAATTCCACCCTTTATTTGGCTGATGCGCGGTTGCTTCGTATTTTTACGGGACATCGGGTACACAGGGGAGGCAAAGCCTTCCAACCATTCCGTATATCTTCACCACTTGACCATCATGAATAGACTCAACGTACTGATCAGCATAGGCTGCTTTATATTGTTGCAACCCATCCATGCTCAAGATGCAAAAGAACTGGTACGCAAGGCCGATGCCAGATACAACGGTGAACGCTCCAGCTACAGTGAAATGAGCATGACCATCATCAGGCCAACGTATCAACGCACCCTTGCTTTCAAGAGTTGGGTCACCAGGGAAGGGGATGCATTGACGCTCATCACCGCTCCAGCCAGGGAAAAAGGACAAAGCTTTCTCAAAACCGGTAACAACATCTGGAACTGGAATCCCACCATCCAACGTTTGATCAAACTACCGCCTTCCATGCTGTCGCAAGGTTGGATGGGTTCGGATTTTTCCAACGATGACGTTCTCAAGGAATCATCCCTGGTCAAGGACTACCGCCACAAACTACTCAACCAGGAGAACCTATCGGAAGGCCTCTGCCATGTCGTTGAACTGACCCCTTTGGAAAACGCCGCTGTCGTTTGGGGCAAGATCAGATTATGGATTACCGTGCAGGACGAGCTCATTATCAAAAGTGAATTCTACGACGAAGATGAATTGCTGGTAAAAACACACATAGCCAGCAACCGGAAGCAGTTTGACGGACGACTGCTACCCTCTGTCATGGACATATTGCCCGCCGACGAGCCCGACCACAAGACCAGAATCACTGTGCAAACCATCCGTTTCAACGAGGAATTCCCAGCCTCCTTCTTCACTCAACAAAACATGAAACGCATCAAGTAAGACGACCAATGAAAGAACTGCTCAAACTGGCCTGGCGTAATCTGTGGCGAAACAGGAAGCGGACCATCATCACGGCCTCTTCCATCTTTTTCGCTATCTTTTTCGCTATCGGCATGCGTTCATTTCAGCTGGGCACCTACGATCACATGATTCGTCAGATCATCGAATCCTTTTCCGGCTACCTGCAGGTGCAACAAGTGGACTATGCTGACGATCCCATCATCGATTATGCTGTAAACATCAATCCTGCCTTGATGGAAGCGTTGCGTGCAGACCCCAACGTGGCGGTAGCGGTACCTCGCATTACTTCGTTCGCCCTGGCTTCTTCGGGAGAACTGTCCAAGGGGGTGTTGGTCACCGGCATTGACCCCACCGAAGAAGCCAAGCTTTCCAATCCCGCTCACCGATTGGTACGCTACCGCCTTGACAAGGAAGACCTTGAACCGCTCATCGCTCAGGGTTTGTTGACCAAAGCAGTCGCTGAAGACATCACCCCCCTGCTTCCCATGGTCTTCACCAACAAGGAATCCCTGGGCCTGGATCTGGGCTTTTCCGAGAGTGACAGTACCCTCTTGAACCGGTTGTGTCAAGCTGTAGCTGTGGAAGGCCGCCACTTGACCAACGACGATACCGGGGCCCTGGTTTCTTCCAAATTGGCCGATTACCTCAAATTGAACGTTGGCGACAGCCTGGTATTAATGGGGCAAGGCTTCGAAGGCAGCAGTGCCGCCGGCATTTTCCCCATCAGGGGTATCGTAAGCATGTCTGCACCCGACCTGGACAACAAGCTCATCTACCTTTCATTAGAGGCTGCTTCAACCTTTTACAACCTGGAAGACAGGGTCACCTCGATAGCCATCAATCTGCACAACACCAAAGCCATGAAAGCCACTCAGGCCAGACTGGCCGGTTTGTTGACAGACCCCAACTTGACCGTAAAAAACTGGGAGACCTTGAATCCCAGCTTAAAGCAGCAGATTCAAGGGGATGACAAAAGTGGCCAGGTCTTTCTGTTTGTGCTGTATGTCATCATCTTTTTCGGCATTTTCGGTACGGTACAGATGATGCTCTCTGAACGGCAGCGGGAATTTGGCATGATGGTGTCCATCGGTATGAAGCGAGGTATGCTGGCCGGCGTCCTGACCATTGAAATGTTATTTCTTGGATTGATCGGCACCTTATCCGGCATGTTGGCAGCCTTGCCCTTTATCTTGCTGGGGCACTACCACCCGCTGCGGTTAACGGGTGATTTAGCCAGAATGTTCATGAACTACGGCTTCGATCCACTCATGCCGATGGCCCTGCTTGGCGATTATTTCTTCAACCAGGCCATCATCATCTTCCTCATGGTCTTACTGGCCAGCTACCTGCCAGTCAGAAGCCTGTTGAAACTAGATCCCATCAAGGCCTTGCACGGCCATTAACGTTAACACTGCCACTATGCTGATTGTCTCCATCGCCTGGAAAAACGTTTGGCGCAACCGAAAACGTAGCCTCATTGTCATCATCGCCGTTCTGTTGGGTACGGCGGCAGGGGTCTTCACCTCAGGGTTGATGGTAGGTTGGGTCAAACAGCGTACGCATAGTTTGGTTTATACGGAAACCGGACATATTAAAATTCACCACCCCGACTTCCTCAAAAACGAAGAGCTCAACTTGCTTGTGCCCCACGTCACCGATTTGAGTGCCTTCCTGGATCAACAACCCGCCGTCAAGGCCAGCAGTGAACGGTTGAAGTGCATGGTCATGGCCGCCACCTCCAGAGGCACCACCGGTATGACCCTTCAAGGGGTAGACCCAATCGAAGAAATGGCCGTGTCTGACTTACATACTCACTTGATCCCCAACACCGGAGGCTACCTGGATTCGAAGACACCCGGATCCATCCTGATCAGCGACAGAACAGCTGAATTACTCAAGATAAAAACCTACGTACTCACCGAAGAAAAACGCGTTCAACTCAACCAGAACGGGGTGCCCACGTCTGTGACCGACAAATTGACCGACCTGGACAACGTCCGTTACCACACCGAAAAGCGTTACCAACGTATTCTTTCTGAGCGCCTTACCGCTGAAGAAATCAGGAAATATGGTTCAGCACTCACCTCTGAAGCCATCCAATACAGGTTACGCTCCAAGATTATCTGTACCCTCAATGCGATGGACGGCAATTTGGTTAGTCAATCGTTCAAGGTGGGCGGTATTTACAAAACCACCAATGCTGTCTTCGACCTAACCACGGCGTATGTGCTTAAAAGCGACCTGGCCCAACTCACCGGATTGACAATCAATGATTGCCACGAAATCGGCCTCATCCTGAACGATGAAGAAGCCATGAAACCCCTACAGGACGCCATCAGGAGTCACTTTCCAACGGTGAGTGTGCAAAACTGGCTGGAGATATCCCCGGAAGCAGGCATCCTTTCCGAATACATGGACTTTTTCTATTACATCCTGATGGGCTTCATCCTCTTCGCTCTGGCGTTCGGCATCCTCAACACCATGTTGATGGCCGTGCTCGAACGCACCAAAGAGTTGGGCATGTTGATGGCCATCGGCATGAGCAGAAAACGTATTTTCACCATGATTATGCTGGAGAGCATCTTCCTGACCCTGACCGGATCGATTTTCGGCATGGGCGTAGGCTGGGTCATCATAACCATCACCGGGCAAACCGGACTGGATTTTTCCGTTATTGGCGAGGGCTTTGAGGCCATGGGTTGGTCGGCCGTGATTTACCCATCCATTACCCCCGACTTCTTCCTGGGAGTGACCCTGTTGGTCGTTCTGACAGGATTGCTAGCTTCCATCATCCCTGCCAGAAGAGCCTTGGCGCTCATCCCGGTAGAGGCCCTCAAAACAGACAATTAACCGTTTCAATACCAACAGCCATGAACGTCATCGTCATCAACGACCTTGTTAAAATCTACGATAGCAATGCCATGCAAGTCACGGCTATCGACCACGTCAACCTCACCATTGAAGACGGGGAATTCACGGCCATAGTGGGGCCTTCTGGTTCGGGTAAAACCACTCTGCTCAACCTGATCGGGGGCCTCGACACCCCCAATCAAGGCCAGATTATCGTGGAAAATGTTGACATTACGGCTATGAGTCCTAAGCAACTGATCGAATTCAGATTGCACAACATCGGCTTTGTTTTTCAATCGTACAACCTGATACCCGTCCTCACGGCCTACGAAAATGTGGCCTTCATCATGGAGTTGCAACGGGCACCCAAACCAGCCATTGAACGAAGAACCAAGGATATCCTTAATGAAGTCGGTTTGGGCGACCGGATGAACAGCCGTCCCAATGAACTTTCCGGAGGTCAGCAGCAACGAGTGGCCGTAGCCAGAGCCATGGCTTCCAAACCCAAGTTCATCATCGCCGACGAGCCTACAGCCAACCTTGATTCCAAATCTACCGAGAAATTGTTGGAAATGATGGAAACGCTGAACCAACGGGAACAGATCACGTTCCTCTTTTCCACCCACGACCAACGCGTCATGAACAAGGCCCACCGGATCATTGTGCTGGAGGATGGAAAAATTGTGGACGACTACCGGAAATAGCGCCATTTGCTGAGGCCATTTGCCTTATCACCTGTAAGCCTTCCAACCATGCGACGTACCGCTGTCATTGTCTTTCTTGGGCTGAGCAGTTTGAGTGTCAGCGCTCAATCCCTGAACCTTTCGGGTTACCTGAAAGACATGCAGGGCCTCTATTACCTGGAAACACCAGTCAATCTGAATGGTCGTAACCTCGATTTGACCACCTACAACCTGGTGCATCACCGTCTCAACCTGGATTGGCAGCCCAACAAAGCCCTCCACTTTGTTGCAGGCATGAGAAACCGGTTGATGAGCGGTCCTCTGCTCAAAGACGTGAGCCAGTATCCGGCCATGTTTGAACGCGACAATGGATGGATGGACCTCAGCTGGAACCTGGCAACCAAGGCCGGCTGGTTTCTAAACACCACCTTCGACCGTTTGTATGTGGATTACACCTGGGGGGCGTTTCAGATGAAACTGGGCCGGCAGCGCATCAATTGGGGTGTCAGCCTGGTCTGGAATCCCAACGACCTGTTCAATGCCTTCTCATTCACCGATTTCGACTATGAGGAAAGGCCAGGCAGCGATGCCCTCCTCTTCACTTGGTACACAACGGGCAGTTCAAGCCTGGATCTCGTAGCCCAAACAGACAGCAATCGGTCGTTGACCCTGGCCGGCCGGTATGCCTTCAACTGGCACAATTGGGACATGCAGCTTATAGCGGGAAAAATGGCCGATGATGCCGTCGTTGGTGGGGGTTTTTCGGGTGCACTGGGGAGCGTATCGATCAGAGGAGAAGGCACTGTGTTTATGGCTATTAACCAGACCTCTTCGACTGCCGTCTCTGCCACGCTATCGGCAGACAAAAACCTGGAAAACAACCTCTTCCTGCACACCGCCTATCTTTTCAACAGCCTTGGCGGAAGCGGCATGGGCGGTCTGTCCATGCTCAATCCAACCTACCAACTGAGCGCCAAGCGTTTGTCAATGGGGAAGCACGAATTGTTCGCACAGGCATCATACCCCCTCAATCCCATACTCAACATTAGCGGTGCCTGCCTTTTCAATCCGGAAGATGGATCCGCCTACGTAAGTCCCAACCTCTCAATTTCCTTACACGACAACCTTGAGCTACTGCTCACGGCTCAATGCCTGCTTGGAGAACCAGGCTCTGAATACGGTTTTCTGGGCAATACCTGGGCCGGTTTTGCCCGCTTGAAATGGAGCTACTGACATTTTTTGTACATTTGCCATAAAATATGGCCTTCACATGACGTACCGCCTCATCGCTCCATCCACCTTACACGGACAGATCCACCTGCCAGCCTCGAAAAGCCTCAGCAACAGGGCGCTTATCCTTAACGCACTTTCCCAAGGCAAGGGCAAACTCTCCAACCTGTCTGATTGCGATGACACCAGTGTGATGATAGAGGCACTCCGTTCAGGCCAATACGACCTGAACATCGGAGCAGCCGGCACAGCCATGCGTTTTCTCACCGCCTACCTCTGCTTACAGCCCGGCCGTTGGACTCTTACCGGTACGGAACGTATGAAAAATCGCCCCATCGCCGTATTGGTGGAAGCCTTAAGAAAACTGGGCGCCACCGTCGAGTATGGAGAGAAGCCCGGTTACCCACCCCTCACTATCACAGGGGGGCCTGTACAGGGAGGCTGTATCGAGATAGAGGGAGGCATCAGCAGCCAATACCTATCCGCGCTGATGATGGCTGGCCCCTGTATGGACAAAGGACTGACGCTCAACATAAAAGGAGATCTTATTTCCCAACCATACGCCAGGATGACCCTTCAGATGATGGCCGCCTTTGGCGTCATGGCTGATTGGCAGGAAAAGGGCATCAATATACCGAAAGCCTCATACCAGGCCATTGACTACACGGTCGAATCCGACTGGTCAGCCGCCTCCTATTGGTACGAATTGCTCAGCCTGGCTCCCAGCGGCGAACTATTTCTAAAAGGCCTGGAAGCGAACAGCTTACAAGGAGACGCCGCGATCGCAGACTTCTTCCAATCGTTGGGAGTAAAGACCACCTGGGAAGAAGGGGGCGTGCGCCTGACCAAAACCTCGGTGGAAACGACCCGTTTTGAGGCCGACCTCACCGACCAACCTGACCTTGCTCAAACCCTGGCGGTAACCTGTGCTGCCTTGGAGCGCCCGTTCTGCCTCACCGGCCTGGCTAGTTTGAAGATCAAGGAAACCGATCGCATTGCCGCCCTACAAACAGAAGCGGCCAAACTGGGATTCGTTTTTGAAGAATTCCCGGCCAACGGCTTGAGTTGGACAGGGAAACGATGCGTTCCGACAGAAAATCCTGTCATCAGTACTTACGAAGACCACCGCATGGCTCTTTCATTTGCCCCCTTCGCGTTTAGGCAAAAAGGCCTGCAAATTGAACATCCGGAGGTGGTCAGCAAATCATACCCAACATTCTGGAACGCCCTTGCCGCCGTTGGTTTCAGCGTGGAGCACCTGTAAATGTCCAGGGCTTTACAACGCTTGTCACACAATAAATAACGGGTTTTTCAGTTTAATACTCGTTGAATAATCTCCTACCCCTGGTGAGAAACTGGTTGAAAGGTTGGCTTTTGCCATTATTGTTGTTTCTGACCGCGTGTTCTACCCAACAGAACACGTGGCTGTCACGTCATTACCAGGAATTGAACACCCGTTACAACGTACATTTCAACGGAAACGAAGCGTACAAGCAAGGTGTTGACCAGTTAAAGAACGGACAACAAGACGATTACACGCAACGATTGCCCATGTATCCTGTCAGCAACCATGCCCTGGCCAAAGGTACATCAAGCAGTATGAAAAAGGCCATCGAAAAGACAGAGAAAGCCATCAAGCAACGATCCATCCGGGTAAAACCCAAAAAGAAACCCACCAGTACCAGTAAAGCCTCCTACAAACAGTTTTACGCCAAAGAAGAATTCAATCCCTTCATGGACGATGTTTTTCTCTTGATGGCCAATGCGCAGTTTCACATGGCTGATTTCAATTCATCGGCAGCCACCTGCTCCTACATCAAGCGGCATTTTGCAGACGATAAGACTGTTCAAGATAAAGCCTCCATCTTGTTAGCCAGGTCATACAAAGAACTAGGCTGGCTGTACGACGCCGAAATCATCTTTCAAGACCTCAATACCCCCTCATTGACGCCAACCCTTAACGGCACTTTTGCAGCGGCTTATGCAGATTACCTGCTTGCTGGAAAAAAAACGAATGAAGCCATTCCCTATCTGACACTCGCCATCCGTCAGGCCTCCAATCGGCGGGAAAAGCAACGCTGGTCTTTCCTGCTGGGGCAACTCTATCAAGAGACAGGTCAAACGGACAAAGCCTATAAAATGTTCTCCGCCATACCGGGCATGAATCCACCCTACGACATGGACATCAGTGCCCGTATTCGCCAAACCGAAGTCTATCCAGGCAACAACCCGACGAAGCCCCTTAAAAAACTCAAACGCCTGAGTCGTAGTCGCAAAAACAAGGATTACCAGGATCAGATTTATTATGCCATGGGCAACCTGTACCTGGTAGCCACCGACACGACCAAGGCATTGGAACATTTTCACCTGTCACTAGACAAGGCGACCAAACAAGGTCCCAACAAACTGAAAACCCAATTGGTACTGGGTGACCTCTATTACAAGATGGAATCGTTTCGGCATGCCGCGCCCCTCTATGCTGAAGCACTCCCCCAACTTAAAAAAGAAGACGAACGGTACCCGGAAGCATCATTCAGAGCAATGGTACTCAAGGAGTTGGAACCGCCGTTAACCATCATCCATGAGACTGACAGTTTGTTAACCTTGTCGTCATGGCCGGAAGATGCCCTGAACCATCACATTGACTCCCTGGTCAAGGACGCTCAAAAGAAAGCCAAAGAAGAACGTCGCAGGCAAAACACACAGGAAGCGCTTGACAACAACGAAGCCATGAACGAGTCCCGTTCCGATGACAAACAAACGTCAACGGAAACAGTGGATCCAACCGACAAAAACTGGTATTTTTATAATCCCTCAATGGTCAGCAAGGGGTTGTCAGACTTTAAGCGCAAATGGGGTAAACGCAGTTTGGGCGATGATTGGCGACGGACAAGAAAATCAGACCCCTTTGAGAACATGGCTGCTTCCAACGGGCAATCAATCTCCCAGGAAGCCACCCCCGATTTGGACAGCCTCCAAACAAATGCAGCCACTACTCTCAACGATCAACTGCCGACAGACAGTCTGTCGGCAAAAGGAAAAGTCAACGACTATTCCGAAGGCGCAGACGATCCCCTCCATCCCAACCACTACCTGAGCCGCATTCCCTTCACGGCCGAACAGAAGGAAAACAGCCACAAACAAATGGCCGAAGCCTTCTATAAAGCGGGCAAGGTGTACAGGGAACTGATGGTAAACGATCGACTGGCCCTACAGGCATTCGATACGCTGGAAGCACGCTATCCGGAAAGTGAGCACCTGGAGGATGCTTGGTACATCAGCTACTTGGCGCACAAACAAGCCAGGCGTAACGATGCCGCCAACCTGGTCAGAAACAAACTGTTGGAAAAATTCCCGTATAGCAAACCCGCCCGTTGGCTAGCCGACTCCCTGTTTATTGAACACCAAATTGAGATGTACCAGGTGCAGGATTCCTTGTACGAAACAGCCTATTACCGGTTTGCCAACCATGAAGCCGACAGCCTTCTCGCCCTCACTCAATCGAGCATGGAGCGTTACCCCCTCAACACCCACATGCCCAGATTCCTCTTTCTTGAGGCCCTGCAGCACGGGCGTATGGGGGCGGCACAAGCCTTCCACGACACACTCACCGTGCTGGTGCGTGACTACCCTCAAAGCGAAGTGACACCCGTCGCAAATGCCATGTTGGCACTTTGGGACAGTGGAAAACGCCCCATTCCTTCCAGCGGTTACATAAGCCTCTTCCAACTGGATAGTCTTTTGAACCAAAACGAGGCCAACAGTCTGGATTCGTTGCTGATGAAACTCACGTACACGCCTGAGACCTCGCATGTGCTGATGATCGCTTATCCGGCCGATTCCGTCAATGGCAACAGACTACAGTTTGACGTAGCGCTGTATAACTTTACCACCTTTTTAATCAAGGATTATGAACTCAGTCTCGAAAAAATCGGTCAACAGGATGTACTTTTGATACGGGGTTTTGAAAACGCGGCCGATGTGCTTCGTTACAGGGCATGGATCAATTTCCAAAACCAGGCCCCGACCGAAAAATACCCCGGCATTCGATTTATCATTGTTTCTGAAACAAATATGAGTATATTGGAACAAGGCCTGGATCCCGCCCTCTATGAACCATTCTACCAGGAACACTATCAGGACTCCAATGCCCCTACACCCTAAATAACTACCCTATGGCTAATGACCGCTTGCTTTGGGCCGATGACGAGATTGACCTCTTGAAACCTCACATTCTTTTTCTGGAGGCGAAGGGCTATGAAGTACTGACCACCACCAACGGACAGGACGCCATCGACTTGTGTAAGGATACGACCTTCGACCTTGTTTTTCTCGATGAAAACATGCCCGGTTTGAGTGGAATTGAAACCCTCAACCAAATCAAAGCGCTGTTTCCATCGTTGCCCGTCGTCATGATCACCAAGAGTGAGGAAGAAGACATCATGAACCAGGCCATCGGCAGCAAAATAGCCGATTACCTCATCAAACCGGTCAACCCCATGCAAATGTTGTTGACCCTCAAGAAAAACATCCACAAGGACGAAATTATCCATGATACCACAACCAGCACTTTCCAGCAACAGTTCATGAAAATCAGCCAACAAATCAATGAGGCGGCCGACATGGACGATTGGAAAGCCGTTTACGGCAAACTGGTGTACTGGGAACTGGAACTGGAGGAAGCCAAGACAGGCATGGATGAGATGCTCAAACAGCAAAAAACGGAGGCCAACAACCTGTTTGGGCGTTACATTCGCAAAAACTACCTGAGCTGGATGGAGAAACCGGAAAACAGACCCTTCATGAGCCCGGACGTCTTCAAAAACACGGTATTTCCTTTATTGGACGCCAATGAAACGGTCTTCTTCATCGTGATTGACAACTTCCGATTTGATCAATGGCAGGTCATCAAACGGCTGTTGGGCGATCGATTCAGCATCAACGAAGACATGTACATCAGCATCCTGCCCACAGCAACGCAGTATGCTCGTAACGCCATCTTCTCCGGTCTGATGCCCTTGCAGATACAGACCCTTTTCCCCGAGTTGTGGGTGGACGAAGACGAAGAAGAAGGCAAAAATCTGAATGAATCACCTCTTATTCAGACACAATTGGATCGCTACCGCAAACGCCATGCCTTCAGCTACAACAAAATCAACAACAACCAGGCCGGCGAACGCTTCATGGGTAAGGTCAAAAGTTTGCTAAACACCCCACTCAACGTGGTCGTTTTCAACTTCATCGACATGCTCTCCCATGCACGCACCGAATCCAAGATGATCAGGGAACTTGCCAATACGGAAGCAGCCTACCGATCGCTGACCGAATCCTGGTACAAACATTCGGCCATCGCCGAATTACTGGATTTCCTGGCCGACCAATCCGTCAAGATTGTCCTGACCACCGATCATGGCACCATACGAGTAGACAACCCCATTAAGGTGGTTGGCGACCGAAGCACCAACACCAACCTGCGATACAAAATAGGCAAGAACCTGAATTACAACCCCAAGGAAGTATTCGAAATTAAAAATCCAGAACGCTACGGCCTGCCCGCGCCTAACGTCAGTTCGGCGTACATTTTCACATCAAACAGTGATTATTTCGCCTACCCAAACAACTACAATTACTACGCCTCGTATTACAAAGACACGTTCCAGCACGGCGGCATTTCATTGGAAGAAATGCTTATACCCCTCATCACACTGGAGCCTAAAAAGAAACCTGTATGATTATCACTATACCACAACTTGACCAACTGGAGACAGCCGCACAGGCTTTTCTGAAAGCCACCCATCAAGCCAGCGGCGTATATGCATTCTATGGCGACATGGGGGCTGGAAAAACCACTTTCATCAAGGCCATCTGTGAAGCCATGGGCGTTGAAGACGTCGTCAACAGTCCCACGTTCGCCATCATCAACGAATATAGCAAGCCCTCAGGCGAGCCTGTCTATCACTTCGACTTCTACCGCCTCAAACACAGTGGTGAAGCCTTTGATTTAGGGTGTGATGATTACTTCACGAGCGGCTATTCCTGCTTCATTGAATGGCCGGAAAAGATTGGTCCTTACCTCCCGAGCGACTGTACCCGGGTAGACATACGCTTGTTGCCCGACGGCGGCCGGAGCGTTGAATTTAACCCAACAGGGCTTCAACCTTCTGGACAAGCGCACTTTTCTGAGTAGCGCCGACCTGCTTGTCTACAAGCTGTCCATTTTTGAAAAAAAGAAGGGTTGGAATGTTTCGGATACCGTAGCGGGAGCTGATTTCGTTGTTGTCGTCCACATCCAACTTACCGATATTGACTTTACCGGCATACATTTCGGCCAGTTCGTCCACCACGGGGGCCATCATTTTGCAGGGGCCACACCATTCTGCCCAAAAATCCACAATCAGAGGTTCGGCGGCGTTCAGCCACTCATCAAAATTCGAATCGGTCAGTACCAATGCCATATGTCGTTATTTTTTACAGTTCAATCAAAAGGCTGTCGTTTGTCAACGGCCCGTCAAAAATACAAATTATTTTTCTGCTGCCCGTTGCTACGAATGAATTTTCAACTCAGCAAACGGCAATCCTTCGAGATATTCAACCAATTTACGGCTGGGGTCTATTCTAATATTTCTTGAGAACATGTCAATGCGAATCGGCGGTTCTTCATCATAGTCGGTTACCGTCACCTGAAAATCTGTTTTTCCCGGATGCTCCTTGACGACTTCCAGCAGATCGTTGACAAACAATGTATTGATGGCCGACAATGGCAGGAAAAGCTGCAGTGCTCCCAAACTGCTTTCCAAGACTTCAGACAAGCGACTCACCGACTTGATCTTCAGTTCCATTTCGGAAGGCTTCCAGGATCTGGGTTGATATACTCCTTTGATAAACAAGAACATGGATGGCTTCAGGTAATTACCGAAATCCACATACTCTTTAGCCCAAAAAGGTATTTCGCAAGAGCCTGAGTAATCTTCAATGGTTACAAAGGCATACAGCTCGTTTTTCTTATTGGTACGTTGCCTGATATCGGTTATGATGCCACCGAAAAGCAACTCCTTATTGGCCACCAGGTTGTTCTGTTTGATATCATCCATGGTGGTGTTGCAGACATAGTTCATCAGCACCGAATAGGGATCAAGCGGATGGGATGACAGGTACATGCCCACCAATTCCTTTTCCCTGTTGAGTCGATGCAACGTAGGCCATTCTTCCACCCTAGGAATGTCCGGTTTGGAGACAGCCACTTCGTTGTCACCACCAAACAAGGAGTTCTTAACCAAAGCCCTGTCTATCTGCACCTTATTCCCATAACGGATCAAGACATCCAGGTTAGACTCACCTTTACTGTTCTCAGAGACAAGCTGTTCCCTGGTAAGGTGGTTTAACGAGTCGAAGCTACCGGCCAATGCCATGGATTCAACACTTTTCTTGTTGCAGGCGTTCAGATTGACCCGCTCCAGAAAATCAAACACGTCCTTGTAAGGGCCACCGTTGCCCCTTTCCTCGATAATGGCCCTGACAGCTCCTTCGCCCACACCCTTGATGGCCCCAAGACCAAAGCGGATGTTGCCGTCCTTGTTGACCGTAAACTGAAAATTAGACTCATTGACGTCTGGTCCCAACACCTGAATGCCCATCGAACGGCATTCGTCCATAAACTTGGTGATATCGGCGATGTTATTGACACTCCGGGTCAACACAGCAGCCATGTACTCAGCCGGGTAATTAGCTTTGAGCCAGGCTGTTTGGTAGGCAACCAGCGAATAACAAGTAGCGTGCGACTTATTGAAAGCGTAGGAAGCGAATTTTTCCCAGTCTGCCCAGATTTTTTCCAAAACAGCCGGGTCATGACCGTTGGACTTGCCACCCTCAATAAATTTGGGCTTCAGCATGTTCAGCTTTTCCACGATCTTCTTACCCATCGCTTTACGCAACTCATCCGACTGGCCCCTGGTGAAATTGGCCAATAGACGGGAAAGCAACATCACCTGTTCCTGATACACTGTAATCCCGTAGGTATCCTTAAGGTACCGCTCCATGATGGGTATATCGTAGGATATCGGCTCCCTACCGTGCTTACGGGCAATAAATGAAGGGATGTAATCCATAGGCCCAGGCCTGTACAAGGCATTCATAGCGATCAGGTCCTCAAACGACGTAGGCTTGAGTTCCCTAAGGTATTTCTGCATCCCAGACGATTCAAACTGGAAGGTTCCCACCGTATTGCCATTACTATACAATTCAAACGTCTTGGGATCTTCCAGCGAGATGGTATCAATATTTATAGCCTCACCTTTGGACAGCTTAATGTTTGCCAGGGCGTCTTTGATAATGGACAAGGTCTTAAGTCCCAGGAAGTCCATCTTGATCATCCCCGTTTCTTCGATGACGGAACCTTCGTACTGCGTCACCAGGAGTTTCTCCCCGGTTTCCTTATCGTCGGCCGTACTGACCGGTACCCAGTCTGAAATCTCATCCCTGCCAATGATGACACCGCAGGCGTGCACACCGATGTTGCGCACATTACCTTCCAGCATTTGCGCGTACTTCATCGTGTCGCGCAACACAGGGTTGGGCGATTCTGCCGCCTCCAACAATTCAGGAACGAACTTGATGGCGTTCTTCAGGTTTACTTTCTTGACATCCGGTATTTTATCGGGCACCAACTTGGAGAGCCTGTCCGATTCAGCCAAGGGCAAACGTTGCACCCTGGCCACATCTTTGATGGCCGATTTCGCCGCCATCGTTCCATAGGTGATGATGTGGGCTACCTTTTCCTTGCCGTACTTTTCTTCCACCCAGCGCAACACCTGCCCCCTGCCATCGTCATCGAAATCGATGTCGATATCAGGCATGGAGATACGGTCCGGATTGAGGAAACGTTCAAACAGCAAGTCATACTTAATAGGGTCAACCTGCGTAATACCCAGGCAATAAGCCACCACCGATCCGGCAGCCGACCCACGACCCGGCCCCACAGAAACGCCCATGTTTCTGGCTGCCGTGGTAAAATCCTGTACAATGAGGAAATACCCTGGAAAACCCATGGTCTTGATAACGTCCAATTCAAAATCGATTCGCTCCTTCACCTCGTCGGTGATAGCTGGATATAGGCGTTCAGCCCCCTTGTAGGTAAGATGACGCAAGTAATCATCATCGTTGTCAAAACCCTCAGGTAAGACAAAGTTGGGCATGATGGGTTTGTGGTCTATGGAATAATAACCCACCTTGTCGGCTATTTCCTGCGTGTTGGCCAAGGCTTCCGGGTATGCGGCAAAGACCTCGTTCATCTCAGCCTGCGTCTTAAGCCATTCTTGTTTGGTGTAAGCCATGCTGCCTGGATCATCCAGGTCACGGCCTGTGTTCAGGCATATCAGACGGTGATGAGCTTCGGCGTGTTCTTCATCCACAAAATGCACGTCGTTGGAGGCGATGATTTTCACACCAAACTTGGTGGACAACTCCACCAGCCGCTCATTAACGGCTACTTGCTTGGGGTACGTATCTTGAGCGGCGTTCTCAACCGTTGGTTTATGCAATTGGAGCTCCAGGTAGAAATCATCCCCGAACACGCGCTTGAACCACTGCACAGAGGCCTCTGCCAAATCCATGCGACCATTGGAAATGTGCCTTGGTATTTCACCACCCAGACAGGCCGAACAAGCGATCAAGCCTTCGTGGTACTTTTCCAACTCTTCATGGTCGGTTCGGGCGCAGTAATAGTACCCTTCGGTCCAGGCATGAGACACAATCTTCATCAGGTTTTTGTACCCCTGATAATTTTTGGCCAACAATATCAAGTGCCAGCCCCTGGCGTCTTCCTTAACCTCCTTACGTTGTTGCAAACGGCCATTCCTGGCCACATAGACCTCACAACCGATAATGGGTTTGAACCATTCTTCTTCGGGTTTCCCCTTGTTCTTTTTCGATACGTAATTGAAAAACTCCTTGACGCCAAACATGTTTCCGTGGTCCGTCAGCGCCAAGGCTTTCATACCATCGCCCAAGGCTTTATCAACCAAGGCCTGTATAGAAGCTTGACCGTCCAGGACGGAGAACTGGGAATGCACGTGTAAATGGACGAAAGGGGTCATAGTCAATCGGTTAAAAAAGAGAAAAAAACGTCTTAAAGATACGCCCAAAACGCGAGCCGACAAGCACGTCCGACAAAAAGTTTTCAACAAAGAGCGGGGTCGTGAAAGATTTTGCCATCTGCTGAAATAGCCGTACTTTTGCCCCGATTTTACCGGAGCCTATGATACGATCCCTGCGCATGACCATACACAAGGAAGGCCGCAAACTGCTGCTCTGGTTGTTTGTCGGTTTGTTAGCCCTTGACGGGTTGGTCTGGATTGTTGGGGGTCACCTCGCCTTCGTTATCACCCTGACGGTCTCCATCTTCCTTTTTCTTTTCATTACCAATTTTTTCAGAAGCCCGCGCCGCATCTGCCAACCAGCGCCAGGAGACATCATGGCCCCTGCAGATGGCAAGGTCGTTGTCATTGAGCGGGTGTTTGAAGAAGGTCTGCTCAAAGAAGAGCGTATACAACTCTCCATTTTTATGTCGGTGTTCAACGTGCACGCCAACTGGTACCCGATTGAGGGCAATGTGGAGCATTACAGCCATCAGAACGGCAATTTTCTGGCGGCATACCTGCCCAAATCCAGCACGGAAAACGAACGATCCACGGTGCTGATCCGTTCCTCCTTCAGCCAGCAGACGCTCCTGGTACGTCAAATCGCCGGTGCCTTGGCCAGACGCATTGTCACCTATGCCTACACGGGTAAAAAAGCCCGCTACAACGAACACCTGGGTTTTATTAAATTCGGATCCAGGGTTGACCTCTTTTTTCCGATCGACGCCGTTGATATTTTGGTGAAACACGGCGACCTGACCAAAGGCAACAAGACGGTCATCGCCCGCTGGAAAACCAAGGAAACGGAAACAAGCACAGCCCAATGATTAAAAAACACATCCCCAACACCATTACCTGCCTCAATCTGGCGGCAGGCTGCGTGGCCATCATTCTGGCGTTCCAAGGACAGTTGCAGAGCGCAGCCCTGTTTATCCTCGCTGCCGCCGGCTTCGACTTCCTTGATGGCATGGCCGCCAGGCTCCTGAAGGCCTATTCCCCCATGGGAAAAGAGTTGGATTCCCTCTCAGATGTTGTCAGTTTTGGAGTGGCTCCAGCCATGCTATTGTTCACAAGCATCAAATCAGGAGCGCTCTCTACCGGCGCCTCAGAAGCCTGGGCCTGGATGGTCCTGTTGCTACCTGTCGCTTCCGCTTTGCGTCTTGCCAAATTCAACCTGGATGAACGGCAAACCACTGTCTTTCTTGGGCTCCCCACCCCAGCCAACGGCCTGTTCTGGGCTTTTACAGCCGGGTTTGGTCTGGACCAATGGTTGACAGCCCCGTTACACCCAGCTTATTTCCTGCCCGTCATCCTGCTGCTTGCCGGTTTGATGGTCTCTGAAGTCCCCATGTTCTCCCTTAAAATCAAACACCTGAAGGCCAAAGAGAACAGACCAATCTACCTATTTCTGTTGGGTTGCCTGCCCTTGATACTACTATTGGGGTGGAGCGGCCTGGCTGCCTGTATTGCTTGGTACATCTTACTGGCCCTCATTGTCTCCGCATCATGGAAATTATCCTGATCCTATTTTTGCTGTTCGTATTTCTGCCCATGATGGGTGGATGGCTTTTCCGTGCTTACTTGAAACGTCGCTTCAAACGCTTCCGTCAGGAAGCCGGTTATACCGAAGAAATGGGCGAAGAGGCACCAAAAAACAGCAAAAAACGCAAGAAAGTATTCACTCAGGAAGAGGGTGAATACGTTGACTTTGAAGAAATCAAATCACCAAAGCCTCCCCAAAAAACCCCATCTGCATGAACGTGCGAGCTCTTTTGCCTCTTCTGCTTTCCATGATGGCCTACGCCTCCGTCAACGCCATCACCCTCAGTGGCCACATTGTGGACGCCAATACCGGAGAAACCCTCATCAACGCCTCTGTTTTCGAAAGAACAACAGGCAAAGGCACCGTAACCAATCCATATGGATTCTATTCGCTGACCCTGCCGGCGTCCTCCCTCCTTGTCCGCTTCTCCTACGTGGGTTATGCCCAGCAAACGTTAGCCCTAGCCCCGACCAAAGACACCGTAGTCAACATCCGATTGGTGCCATCCACCGAACTGAGCGAAGTCACCGTCTGGGGCGGTGATGTCAGGGAAACCGGCGTCAAAGGCTCCCAGATGAGTACCGTTCAAATACCTGCTTCCCAAATCAAGGCCATCCCCACCCTTTTTGGGGAGGCCGACCTGATCAAGGCCTTGCAACTGTTACCCGGTGTCCAGGCCGGTACCGAAGGGTCAGCCGGCATGTATGTGCGGGGAGGTGGCCCGGATGAAAACCTGCTCCTGCTCGATGGCGTACCCGTGTACAACGTCAACCACTTGTTCGGATTCTTTTCCGTATTCAATACAGACGCCATTAAAAACGTCACCCTCTACAAAGGCAGTTTTCCGGCCAGGTTCGGCAGCCGCCTTTCATCGGTTGTAGACATCCGTATGAACGATGGGAACGACCAGTCCTACCACGGAAATGTCTCCGTTGGCCTGATTGCCTCCCGTTTCAACCTGGAAGGGCCCATCATCAAAGGCAAGACCACCTTCAATGTGTCGTTGCGACGTACCTATGCCGATATTTTGGTACAACCCTTCATCAAAATTGCCGCCGCCTCCGATCAAAGCCTCAGCGGTATGTCGGCCGGATACTATTTCTACGATTTCAACGCCAAGTTGAGCCATATCCTTTCCGACAAGGATAGGCTTTACTACAGTCATTACATGGGGGACGATGCCATCTATGCCGGTTTCAAAGAACATTACAAAGAGGGTGGCAACCTGACGGAGGAAAGTCGGATGAAAATGAACTGGTACTGGGGCAACCTGATTTCAGCCTTGCGTTGGAACAGAATTATCACGAACAAACTGTTCATGAACACCACAGCCTCGTTCACACGGTATCGCTTTGACCTGGGTATCAGCAATGTGTGGGAGCAGCGGCAGAAAAACCCGCCCGCTCACTTCAAGGAAGAACAAATGGTAGGGTACCTCTCCGGCATCACCGACTATACGTTCAAGGCTGACTTCGATTACCTGCCCACCCCCGACCACGACATCAAATTCGGAGCCAGCTACACCAACCACACCTTCAGACCAGGTGTGTCGGTGGCAAAAATGAGATCCACTGACACCACAGCCTTCAACCTGGACACCATCATCGGCGATAAAAACGTGCATTCCCACGAATTCCAGGTTTACGTGGAAGACAATATGAATCTGGGCGACCTGGTCAAAGCCAACATCGGCTTACACTACTCGACATTTGCCGTCCAGCAAACCTTCTACCACTCGCTGCAGCCCAGGCTTGGCCTGCGCTTTCTGATCAGCGACAAACTATCGGCCAAACTTGGCTACGCTACCATGAGTCAGTACATCCACCTGTTGTCCAACAGTAGTGTGAGTCTGCCTACCGATCTTTGGGTTCCTGTCACCAAACGCATAAAGCCCATGGTATCCAGGCAAGTATCAGCCGGACTGTTCTACAACCTACTTGATGAAATCGACCTCTCTGTAGAGGCCTACTACAAAACAATGGACAACCTCATCGAATACAAGGATGGGGCGAGCTTCATGGGCTCCAGCACGGGCTGGGAAGACAAAGTCAACATGGGCAGAGGCTGGGCTTATGGGGTCGAATTCCTGGCACAACGTTCCTTTGGTAAAACAACAGGCTGGCTGGGCTATACCTGGGCCAAGTCGGAACGCCTCTTTGATAGGCCTGGACAGGAAATCAATGGCGGACGGGTGTTCCCGGCCAAGTACGACAGGCGTCACGACATCAGCCTGACTTTGACGCACAACTTAACCAAACGCATCGACCTATCCGGCACCTGGGTGTATAGCACTGGCAACTGCGGTACCCTGGCGATGCAGGAATACGATGGGCTGGATATCCCTGACGCCCAAATGTGGTTCAGCAACAACGGCCACATCAACAGCCGCAACAACTACCGTTTCAACCCCTATCACCGCCTGGATCTGGGTATCAATTTCCACAAGCAGAAAAAACATGGGGTCCGCACCTGGAGTTTGAGTGTGTACAATGCCTACAACAACCTCAACCCCTTCCTGGTTTACCCCAGCAGCGACTATACCTACGACCGCATCAACGATCGTTACATAGAAATAAAGAAGTTGACCCAGTTGTCCATCTTCCCCATCATTCCATCTTTGAGTTACGCCTATAAATTCTGACCCATATGAAACGCCTGCTCCCCTTACTTTGCCTGATGGCGCTGCTGGCCGCCTGCGAAAAGGACATCGAGTTTGATGGTGCCATCACCGAGCCCATGCTGGTCATCAATGCCGTGGCCCTTCCAGACACCACCCTATCCGTCGAGGTTACTGAAAGTCGGTTCTTCCTTGTGTCACAGGACACGTTTACCACGGTAAAGAACGCGACAGTCTCGCTGTTCGTAAACGGTACGTTCAAGGAAAACTGTGCTCACCAAGCCAACGGTCGCTACACCAGCAACTACCGCCCCTCCGAGGGTGACCATATCCGGTTGTCCGTCTCCGCCCCTGGCCTGCAGACGGTATCAGCCGAAACGATGATTCCCATGCGGCCTGTCATTGAACGCATTGACACCAGCCTCAGCATACCAGAGGCTTACCCCATCTCCTACAATTACTATGATTCCCAAGGCAACTCAATTGGCGGCGACACAACGGGTTGGAACATCCATTACAAGATGACCATTACCCTGACGTTCAAGGATCCGGGTGGACAGGCCGATTACTACCGACTGGTCGTAAAACGTCAGCGGGATTACTACCAGGAAGGGTATTTTGAGAACATCTGGTACACGAAAGACGATATTGTGTTCGGTGAGACGGAGACCGGTGCCGATATGGAAGAAATCATCGACATGGGAACCTACAATATCTACGGCACCTTCACCGATGAACTGTTCGATGGGCGTTCCTACCCCCTGACGTTCGGCGTGGAAGAATGGATATATGTCAGCAACGAAGACTACAACAGCGGCCGTATGCCCCTGGACAGTACAAAAAAAGCGTCCGAAGACACCGAGCCCTATATCATCGATTTGCAAGCGCTGGACAAGTCCTACTACCTGTACCTGCTAACTTCCAGCGCCTACGACCCCTACAGTCCTTTTGCTGAGCCTGTGCAGATACACAGCAATGTCGAACACGGCATAGGCATTCTGGGGGCTTACGCCGGGAGCAACCTCAAGCTGT
The DNA here is from genome assembly GCA_012718945.1 of Bacteroidales bacterium. Lineage (GTDB taxonomy): Bacteria > Bacteroidota > Bacteroidia > Bacteroidales > UBA1402 > UBA8389. The sequence continues at coordinate 29,052 of JAAYBL010000019.1, read as the reverse complement.
CCCTATCGTTTTGATTGAAAAAAATCGCTCATGAGTTGGGCGCACTCAGCCTCAAGAACGCCCTTGACCACAACGGTTTTTGGGTGTAAGGCATTGGGAGCAAACCGTGAATAGCCCCGCTTCTCATCGGAAGCCCCGTATACCAGTCCGCTGACATGGGCCCATCCCAAAGCACCGGCGCACATCACACAGGGTTCCACCGTCACATACACCGTACAATCTTCCAGGTACTTACCGCCCAAACTACTGGCCGCTGCCGTGATGGCTTGCATCTCGGCATGAGCGGTCACGTCATTGAGGGTTTCTGTCAGGTTGTGCCCCCTGGCTATCACTCGGTTACGACACACCACGACAGCCCCGACGGGCACTTCATCGCGCTCGTAGGCTTGTCTGGCTTCAGCCAGGGCCAGTTTCATGTACGCTTCGTGGTCTGGCATAATAGTAGTGATTTGATCGATTAGAGCAGTGTTGTGGCTCGATCAGCGCATCTCCTGTTCATTGAACAAGGTGGGATAATCCTCGGTCATACGTGTGAGGACAGCTTTCATCAAGGTCTCCCTGATAAAGCGGGAGCGATTTTTGATTTTATACTTCGCACAATACTTCATCAACGCCTTGTATTCAGGGTCATTCAACAAGAAGGACACGGTTTGATCGCGCTGAAGGTTTCGTTTCATGTGAGAGGCTGTTCTTTACTGCAGGTTGTCCGTAAATCGGGCGGACAACCGCCATCCTATGCGGTTTTCGTCGCAAAATACGGTGCAAAATAACAATAAAATTATCACATGAAAAACAAAACATGTACATTTGCGCTTTTTAGACAATGGCAGCACACAATCAGCTAGGCAAAGAAGGTGAAACGGTGGCAGCCGACTACTTGCGGGACAAAGGGTATACCATTCGCGAAATCAATTGGTATTCGCAACACAAGGAGCTGGACATCGTTGCAGAGCACCAGGATTGGTTGGTCGTTGTGGAGGTAAAAACCCGCAGCGGTATACCTTTTGAAGCTCCGGAGTTGGCGGTCGACCGACGCAAGATTCAACGTCTGGTAACGGCTGCCCATCATTACGTGCACCTACACAAATTGGACATGCCCATCCGTTTTGATGTCATGGCCTTGGTTTACGAAAAAGGTCACTGGCAGATTGAGCATTTCGAAGACGCTTTTCTGGCAACACATACCTAAATGGCACCGTGTTGTCCTTATTTTGATTTGATAACTTGACACTAACATCCTTTAGAAATCGACCATGAGTTCAGACTTACTATTGTTGCCCCAAACCGCCTCGACCAACGCATACCTTAGCGAACAGGAACCAGCCCCGTTCAACGGCTGCGGCATGGCCGTCGTCACTTTTGACCAAACTGCAGGCAGGGGGCAACGAGGCCATACGTGGCTGTCCGAACTTGGCAAAAACATCCACTATAGCTTGTTATACAGGCCGGAAAATCTTCCCTCCAACAACCAGTTCATCCTCTGCGAGGCCGTATCCCTGGCGGTTCGCAACGTTTTGGGAGAGTATGTCGACGAGGTTGTCATCAAATGGCCCAACGATCTCTACCGTAAAGGACAAAAAATGGGCGGCATCTTGATTGAACATCAGCTCAAAGGTAGCCTCGTTGAACAATCCATCATTGGCATAGGTCTCAACATCAATCAAACCAACTTTCCAACCTTCAGTCCTGAGGCCACTTCATTGGCCCTCATCACCGGACAAACCTATGACTTGCACGAAATTGCCAACAAACTACACAAACAACTTTGTAAAGTACTGGAAGATTTGAGCACAGATCAAGTAGTTGACATCCAACGTTTTTACCTCAACAACCTTCACCGGCGTGACGGTTTTCACACCTATTCGGACAATGAGGGGACGTTCAAGGCAAAGATCAGAGGTGTTAAACCTCAGGGAGACTTACTGTTGGAACGTGAAGATGGAGAAGTAAAGGCGTACGCGTTTAAGGAAGTTACTTTTCTCCCTTAGTCTTTTTCACCGTTGGCGTTATCAATCCAATGCGGAGTTTATAGCGTTCAATCTCGTCTGCGAGCTGTTGCAGGTGTTCATTCTTGCGCACATCCAACGCTTTGAGCAAGCAAGTCTCAGCCTTGGCATACCAATTTAAATAAACAGCCTTCAACGCCTCCTGATGTCTGGCAGACTGCATGCGAGTAGGTTCGCGCAGCTCTTTATACGATCGATCCAAGTCGGTCAGTTCCTCTTTTCCTTTCAAGTAATAATAGTTCCCCAACCATGCCAGTGCTTCGTAGCAGGATGAATCCTTGGCCACTACAGCTTCATACAACGACCTGGCCTCTGCGGTTTTTCCTTCCTGAAAACGGAGAGTGGCATCCTGCAACAAACGTGCAACCGATTGGCCATTGGCCGGGAATGCATACAGCACGCTCAAAGCGAGACAACTTGCGAAAAAGATGATTCTATTGGTTCTCATATCAGCATCTATGGATTGACAATTCCCTTGGGAGCTTCACAAAGTTACGGGAAAAAGTGTATTTTTGTACACATTCAAACGAACAGCACATGATACCTTTCAAACGCGTCCTGCTTAAACTCAGCGGTGAGTCACTTATGGGGACCAAAAAAGCCGGCATCGATGAAAACAGGCTCAGTGAATATGCCGCCCAGATTAAGGCTGCCGCCGCATTGGGCGTTCAGATGGGCATCGTCATCGGAGGTGGTAATATTTTCAGAGGCCTGAGTGGTGCCTCCAAAGGCTACGACAGGGTCAAGGGCGACCAAATGGGTATGTTGGCCACCTGCATCAACGGCCTGGCCCTTTGCTCTGCATTACAGGCCGAGGGGGTTAAAGCCCGCTTGCTCACCGCCATCCGCATGGAGCCAATCGGAGAATTTTTCAGTAAAGACAAAGCCATCGAATGCATGGAACGAGGCGAAGTCGTTATTCTGAGCGGAGGCACCGGCAGTCCCTATTTCACCACCGACACAGGTTCTTCACTCCGAGGCATCGAAATAGAAGCCGATGCCATGCTGAAAGGCACGCGGGTGGATGGCATCTACACCGCTGACCCGGAAAAAGACCCCACCGCGACCAAATTTGACACCATCACCTACGATGAGATTTACACAAGAGGCCTCAAGGTAATGGACCTGACAGCCACGACCATGTGCAAGGAAAACAACCTGCCCATCGTAGTGTTCGATATGGATACGCCTGGCAACCTGCTCAAGGTACTGAAGGGTGAAAAAATCGGAACTTACGTACACAATTAATACCTATCACCAATGAACGAAGATGTGCAATTAATGCTTGACATGGCTGAAGAAGGCATGAAGCATGCCGCCAACCACTTGGAAGACTCCCTGGTTCACATCAGGGCAGGCAAAGCCAACATCCGCATCCTGGATCCCGTCAGAGTGAATTACTACGGAAGCAGTGTCCCCATCGCGAACGTGGCCAACGTCAGCACACCAGACGCTAAAACCATAGCCATTCAACCCTGGGAAAAGGCCCTTATCAAGGAGATTGAAAAGGCCATCATCAACTCGGAGATTGGCATTACCCCCGATAACAACGGAGAAATCATCCGATTGTCTATCCCTCCCCTTACCGAAGAACGCCGTCGTGCACTGGTAAAACAAGTACGCAGCGAAGGGGAAGACGCCCGTATCAGCATCCGCAATGCCCGTCAGGAAGCCAATACCTCTTTCAAGAAAATGGTCAAGGAAGGGCTGCCCGAAGACGTGGGCAAGGATGCCGAAGCCGATGTCCAGAAACTTCACGACAAGTACATGAAGAAACTGGATGACATCCTGGCAGCCAAAGAAAAAGAAATCCTGACGGTCTAATTGAAAGCACTGGTCGTAAAAAACACTGGCAGCTTGTACCAGGTCATGACTGACGATGGAAGGCTGCTTACCTGCAAGATCAAAGGCCACTTTCGGATCAAGGGATTGCGCAGTACAAACCCTGTCGCCGTTGGCGACAGGGTGACCATTGACGACAGGGATGGCGATACGGTATTCATCACCGGCATTGATGACCGCAAGAACTACATCGTTCGCCGCCCCACCAACTTATCCAAACAATTGCACATCCTGGCCGCCAACCTCGACCAGGTCTTTTTGTTGGTCACCCTCCGATCACCGGAAACCAACACCACCTTTATCGACCGTTTTCTGGCCACGGCTGAAGCCTACCGCATCCCCGCTCGACTACTCATCAACAAGGTAGACCTGTATGATGAAGACGACAAGGCATACATGGACGCCCTGGTTGCCCTTTACACCAGCATTGGTTACCCCTGCACCTGTCTTTCGGCCAGCAAAGGCGAGGGTATCGAGGAAGTCAAGGCCTTACTGAAAGGCAAAATCACCTTGTTGTCCGGCAATTCAGGGGTAGGAAAATCCACTTTAATCAACCGTATCGACCCGAGCTATGACGTGAAAGTGGGGGATATTTCAAACAGCCACTTTAAGGGGATGCACACCACGACCTTCTCGGAGATGTATGCCTTGGAAGGGGGCGGCTACCTGATCGACACCCCAGGCATCAAGGGCTTTGGCACGTTCGAAATGAAACCCGAAGAAGTGGGCCACTATTTCCCTGATATTTTTGCGACCTCAGCCCATTGCCGGTTCAACAACTGCCTGCATGTGCAAGAGCCTGGTTGTGCCGTACTGGCCGCCGTGGAAGCTCAACGCATCAGCGCCTCCCGCTACGCCAGCTACCTGAGCATCCTCAGCGACGAAGACGAAAGCAAATACCGGGAAAGCTAAGTGCATAAAAAAAGCCTCAAAAGCAATTACTTTTGAGGCTCTTTTTTATTTACGGATGTGGCATCAACCCAAATGACAAATCGGCTTGAGTTGCTTGAAGAAGTCGTTGCCCTTGTCGTCTACCAGGATGAAAGCAGGGAAGTTTTCCACACGGATCTTCCAGATGGCTTCCATGCCTAATTCGGGGTACTCGAGGCATTCGATGCTCTTGATGTTTTCCTGAGCCAGAACAGCGGCAGGACCACCGATGGAACCAAGATAGAAGCCACCGTACTTCTTACAAGCATCGGTCACCTGCTGGGAACGGTTACCCTTGGCCAACATGATGAGGCTACCTCCCTTGCTTTGGAAGAGATCCACATACGCGTCCATACGACCAGCTGTGGTGGGTCCCATCGATCCTGAGGCATACCCTTTGGGTGTTTTTGCAGGACCGGCGTAGTAAATAGGATGATCCTTGATGTATTGAGGCAGATCCTCGCCAGCATCCAGACGTTCCTTCAGCTTGGCATGAGCAATGTCACGGCCAACAATGATGGTACCATTGAGCGACAAGCGGGTAGATACCGGGTATTTGGTCAGTTCCTTGAGAACATCAGCCATGGGCTGGTCCAAATCAATGCGAACCACTTTACCCTCACCAGCTTTGCGCAGGTGTTCAGGAATGTACTTACCGGGATTGTCTTCCATTTTTTCCACCCAGATGCCTTCCCTGTTGATTTTGGCTTTGATGTTGCGGTCTGCCGAGCAGGACACAGCCATAGCTACCGGGCAGGAAGCACCGTGGCGTGGCAGGCGGATGATGCGAACATCATGGGCCAGGTATTTGCCGCCGAACTGGGCGCCCAATCCGATTTCCTGGGCGGCTTTCAGCATCTTGGCCTCCATTTCAAGGTCCCTGAACGCCTGACCACCCTCGTTACCTTGGGTGGGCAATTCATCGTAGTACTTAGTGGAAGCCAGCTTCACTGTTTTCACTGTCTGATCGGCTGAAGTACCACCAATGACAAAAGCAATGTGGTAGGGCGGACAAGCAGCGGTACCCAGGGATTTCATTTTGTCAATCAAGAAGGCTTCCAGGGTAGCCGGATTCAACAAAGCCTTGGTCTCTTGATAGAGGTAAGTCTTGTTTTGTGATCCACCACCTTTGGCAATGAACAAAAATTTGTATTCATCCCCGTGACCAGCCATAATATCAATTTGAGCCGGCAGGTTGGTACCCGAGTTTTTCTCGGTGTACATATCCAGGGGAATGGTCTGCGAGTAGCGCAGGTTTTCCTCTGTGTAGGTTTTGTAAATACCCAGTGAAAGGGCTTCTTCGTCGGAACCGTCTGTCCACACTTGATTGCCTTTTTTGGCAAAAACGGTGGCCGTTCCGGTATCCTGACAGAAAGGGAGAACACCCTTGGCCGCAATTTCAGCGTTGCGGAGCATGGTCAAGGCTACATATTTGTCGTTTTCGCTGGCTTCAGGATCATCCAGAATGGCGGCCACTTGTTTCTGGTGAGCCGGACGAAGCATGAAAGCCACGTCACGCATAGCGGTATTGGCCAGCAGGGTCAAGCCTTCTGGTGCCACTTTCAACACATCCTTGCCGTCAAACGAGGCAACAGAGACATGTTCTTTGGTGAGGAGGTAGTATTCGGTTTGGTCCTTGCCAACGGGGAAGGGATCCTGGTACTTGAACGGAGGTACAGCCATAATCGTGGGGTTTTAGTAACGTTGCAAAGGTACAAAATCAGGGCGATTTGTCCATACCCCCACGCAGGACTTTACGAATACTTTAACAGACTACCTAATCACGCAAGGCCTCAATGAAAGCTTGAATATTGGCTGTGCTCACACCTGGAGGCATTCCTCCTCCACAGGAATACACCAGACTACCAAACCCGGCGGCTTCAGACCTGAGCGCTTTAACAGCGGCAGCCACTTGCTCAGGAGATCCGGCAGCCAGGACATCCCTGGGCGGGATGTTGCCCAGAATAGGCAGTTTGTTGCCCGTCTTTTCCCTCAACGTGGTCAGTGAGCAATGGATGCCGGGGTTGTAAAGGTTGATGCCGATTTCAGGGTAATAAGCGACAGAGGCGGTGCAGTCTGCATCATTGTGGAACAGTTTCACCGCATCGTCGATATCGTACAGTTCTTTCAGGTAGGGCAGCGCAAAGGTCTTGAAATCGTCCTCGCTGATGAAGCCTACGATATCATCGAGCATCATGATGCCATCAATGCTGTCGATGGCTTCGTGCTGCACGGCGTGCCAACGTTTCAGGAAATCGGTGATGTTGCGTAACAGGCGGTGAGTCGCATCGGGATCCATCATCATGGTGGTCAGGAACTCGGTGGTGCCCATCAGGAAAGAAGCGATATTGAGCGGTCCACGGGAAACGGAGAACCGGATGGCATGACCGGCCGCTTCAATGGCTGGTCTGGCGTTGACCAAGCGGTTGAGCATGAAGGGCAGCAGACCGTCGGTGGCGGGGTCGGGTTGTGGAAGCGCATCAATGCCTGAAGCGTCACTTATTACCGGATGGGCAAAGGGGAACTCGTCTTTCCAGAACGTACACCTGGCACCATATACGGATGGTTCGGTACACATGCCGTACTCGCTCCACGCACCAGGCAGAAACATCACATCAGGAAAGGTAGACCATGCTTTGAGATTGGCGTCCAACCAGCAAGCATCGTTGGTAAAATAATCCAGAATGGAACAGCCATACCACCCCGGCAACCAGGGTGAATCAATGATGAAGCCTACAGGAGGCGTGGTCAGCGTGTTGCCCTTGACCAAGGCCTTCAGATCGGCCCATTGTTTGTCAGTCATGGTCGTTAGTCAATATCGTAGGTTTGAAATAGGAAGTCGTTGTAAGGAAAACGGGTCACATGAATGGCCTTTACCCTGTCGTAAACCAACTGTTTGAAAGCATTCAGATTTGATAGGTTACGGGCAGAAATAAACACACAATCATCCCCCATCCTGGCCATCCAACTCTGCTCAAGTTCGATCAGGGTTTGATTTTCCTTGGTGCGGGGCGTCAGATCATCGGCATCCTTCTCAACGTGTTGATAAGCGTCAATCTTATTAAAGACCAGAATGGTCGGTTTGGAAGCCGCATCCAGTTCAGCCAGCGTTTTATTGACCACCTCAATCTGTTCTTCAAAGCCGGGATGTGAGATATCCACCACATGCAACAGCAAGTCGGCTTCCCTCACTTCATCCAGGGTTGATTTAAAGGACTCCACCAGGTCGTGGGGCAGTTTACGGATGAATCCAACCGTATCGGTGAGCAGAAAGGGTAGGTTTTCGATGATGACCTTGCGGACGGTGGTATCCAACGTTGCGAACAGTTTGTTTTCGGCAAACACCTCCGATTTGCTCAACACGTTCATCAGTGTGGATTTTCCCACGTTGGTGTAGCCAACCAAAGCGACCCTCACCATCTTTCCCCGATTCTTGCGCTGAGTGGCTTTTTGTTTATCGATGTGCTTGAGTTCTTCTTTGAGACGGGCTATTTTGTCGAGGATGATGCGGCGGTCGGTCTCAATCTGGGTTTCGCCAGGACCACGCATACCAATACCCCCTCGTTGGCGCTCCAGGTGAGTCCACATACGGGTCAAACGGGGCAAGAGGTATTTGTACTGGGCCAACTCTACCTGGGTTTTGGCATGGGCTGTTTGCGCCCGCCTGGCAAAGATGTCAAGGATAAGGTTGGTTCTGTCCAGCACTTTGATTTTAAGCTCTTGCTCTAAGTTCTTAACTTGTTTCGAGGTGAGCTCATCATCAAAAATGGCCATACCGATCTCCTCCTCTTCTACATAAGCCTTGATTTCTTCCAGACGGCCTGAGCCCACAAACGTCTTTGGATTGGGGTAATCCAGGCGCTGCAAAAAGGTCTTTACAGGCTCAGCCCCGGCCGTATCTGCCAGGAAGGCCAACTCTTCCAGGTACTCAATGGCTTTATCTTCCGGTTGGTCGTTGGTGATGAGACCTACCAGGATGGTTTTTTCAGCTTCAGACTGTAAGTTGACGCGTTCTATCATAAAGGGTTCTTCTTTGATGCAAAGATAGCACAAACTGTCTGTTTTTTTTGTATTTTTGCCTTCCCTTGCTGCCGCTATTAAAACAACAGTAGGGCACGTTTAAACAAACACATTCATGGAAATAGGTATCGGATTCTGGATAGGCTTTTTTGCCTTCGTCATCATCATGTTGGCCCTCGATTTGTTCGTCTTTCACAAAAAAGACCACATACCCAGCATCAAGGAATCCCTGTTGTGGAGTGCCTTCTGGATTGGATTGGCCATCTTGTTCAACATTGGTGTATATTTTGTGCTCGGCCAAACGGCAGCCCTGGAATTTTTCACGGCCTACCTGGTCGAAGAGTCGTTGAGCATCGACAACCTTTTCGTTTTCATCCTTATTTTCAGCTTCTTTAAAATCGAGCCCGAATATCAGCACAAGGTGTTGTTCTGGGGTATCATTGGCGCCATTGTGATGAGGGCCATCTTCATCTTTGCCGGTGTTGCGCTACTGAACCGCTTCGACTGGATCATGTACGTCTTTGGTGCCTTCCTGCTCTACACCGGTGTCAAAATGCTGGTCGATCACAAGGAAACGTCCGACTTCAATCCCAATGACAACTTCGTCATCAAGACCTTCCGCAAGCTGATGCCAGTGACCGACGACAGGTCTTCACATACTTTCTTCACCAAGATCAACGGCAAGACCTACGCCACTACCTATTTTTTGGCGTTGCTCTTCATTGAAGCCTCCGACCTGGTGTTTGCCGTTGACTCCATACCGGCCGTACTCTCCGTGTCGAAAGACGTCTTTATCGTATATACCTCCAACATTTTCGCCATCCTAGGCTTGCGATCCCTGTATTTCGCCCTCAGCGGCATCATGCAGTATTTCCGCTTCCTGAAGCTGGCATTGGCTGGTATTTTGACCTTTATCGGTTTCAAGATGTGCATCAACGAGTTTACGCATGAGATGGGTTACCAATTCCACATCTCCAACATCGTTTCATTGAGCGTCATTGTTGGTTTGCTGACACTTTCTATTCTGGCATCCGTGCTCATCAAGGAAAAAAAGTAACCCAAAAAAAAGAGCCGACTCACGGCGATTCGGACAGTGCGAATCAATGAGTCGGCTCAAGTTTGTTGGATGATTTCCCTTTAGAAGACGTCAGGGCTGAACAATTTGTTCGCGTTCATTTTGGTCAGTTTGCCATACGTGGCTTGCAATTGCTTTTGGTTGATCATCTTTGGATCACCCATGATAACCACGGTGACGGGCTTTCCTTTCACATGCTTTTCATAAAACTTCAGCACATCATCAAAGCTGATGGCATCGATCTTGGCGGCGTTGGCTTTAGCCGGGTCTTCGGTGTAGCCTAATTGCTTCCAATAGGAGAACTGTTGACTACGCCTTCTGAAGGAGGGCTTTTCCGACAAGTACGATTGTTTCAAGTAGACTTTCAGGTCGTCCATGCGTTCAGGATAGGCAGGCATGTCTTTTAACAGCCCCATGAACACATCCACGGCATCCGCTGCCTTATCGGGCTGCGTGCCAATGTAACCAAGGAAGTAAGTGTTCTTGCCATTCAGAGGGGGCCTCACGAACGACCCACCAGCCGTGTAAGCCATGGAGCGCTTCTCTCTGACCTCCTGCATGACAATACCGCTGAACCCCCCGTTGAAGTATTCATTGAAGGCTCTGTACGTCACTTCATCAGCTGTATCGTAGGGCTCTCCTTCAAAATAAAAATAAATCTGAGCTTGCTTGCTATCCTTATTGGGCAGGAAGTAAAGGTTTGTCTTGTCGTAGCTTATCCTGGGCTTGACAAAGGGCGATTCACTCTTCATGACCCCTTCCTTCAAAGGCAGGTTGGCGCTGAGCACGGCTTTGGCTTCGTCAAATGGGAGTTTGCCCACGTAATGGATATCCAATTCGTAATTGGTAGCACGGATGATGGTACCAGCCAAATCCGATTGCTTAAGGTTATAGACATCGGATAAACCAAGACGGTCTATGTAAGACGATTTTTCCTTATACTGCGCATATTTGAGCAGGGCATCAGCCAAAATGTCGGGGGTATTTTTCTCCACCATCAACCGTTGAGATAATTCGGCACCGACCACACGGTTCAGTTGTTTTTCTTCCACCTTGGGCAGGAGAATCATCCGGGTAACCAGGGTACAAATGTCCTTCAAGTTGTCGTCAGATCCGATGATCGTTATGTAGAAATAGTCATCGGTCACTTCAAAACTACAACTGGCATTCAATTCACTTAGTTGACGACGTACCGATTGAGGATCGTCGCTGGGCATGATTCCAACTGCGTTCATCATTTCGGTGGCGTAGCTCAATTTCGGCATTTTTTCTGTCCCGACACCATACTTGAGTGTGAGTGAAAAATAATTGTTGAGTGGATTGTTTGTGTGGTGTAGTCGCACCCCATCATAAAGTGAAGCCGTGGCCACGGAGGTGAAATCGTTGTAGGTAACAGAGAATGAATCAGTGGGTATTTTTGCCAATTGATCCCAATAAGCCGACTTTTTACCTTCAGGGGCCTTTATGGGCTCTATGGCCGGCTTTTTCAATTTGTCCTTATGGGGCTTACCCTCATCAATAGACAAGGTCATGTAGCTATCTGTAATGTATTTTTTGGCCACACGCATGACATCTTCCTTGGTGACCGCCTTGATGGTTGCCAAAGCTTTCTCGTAATAATCATCAGGCAGCTGATAAGAAAAGATATTTCTCAACATCGCGGACTTGCCGTTCGCATTTTCTGACATCATGACAAAGTTGCGCAACTGTTCATTCTTGACCGACTCAATCAGCCATTCATCCAGCTCGCCCGACTTCAACTTGTTCACTTGCTCCATGACGACTTTCTCGGTGGCTTTGTCCGATTCATACAAGCGTTGATTGACGTCGTAGTAAGGAACAGCCTGGATGATAAACCGTCCCCTGTCACGTCTGGCATCCACACCAGAATAGGCAAATTGCACATCACCATCCATGGTGATTTTATCCAACAAACCTGTATTCATAGAATTACTCAACAGGTTGGAGCAAAAATCGAGTATCAGATGATCCTCACTGTCCATACCCACGCCTTTGTAAGCCCAAACAACGGTTGGTTGCAAGCCAATCTTGGCCTTGAACGTAGGATGTTGAGAGAAATCGGTATCAGGATACTTGGGTCTTTCGGGTAACGGTTTGGTTTGCAAACGGCCAAAATAGTCGGCAATCAAGGGCTTTGCCTTTTCAGCATTAAAATTGCCAATCAAGACCAACGCCATATTGTTGGGCACATACCACGTGTTGTAATAATCAATCAACTTACTCAACCTGGGATTCTTCAAGTGATCAGCAAAACCGATTACGTCCCTACTGTAGGGATGTCCTTCGTACAAATGACTATAAATAAAATTTTTCAAATGAGTGGAATTCTGATCCTCATACATGTTGTATTCTTCGTAGACATTTTCCAACTCAGCCTGAAACGTTCTGAATACAGGATTCAGAAAGCGTTCGGAGCTGAGTGCCAACCATTTTTCCATCATTAACGAAGGGAATTCATTGAAATAAACCGTTTGGTCATAGCTGGTTCCAGCATTCAAACCCTCTCCACCAAGACTTTGCACAAGGTTGGAAAATTCATTGGTCGAGCCGTATTGAGCTGCTTCCAGGGAAACCTCATTGATGCGTTTCTCCAGCTCAGTCCGTTTTACAGGATCCTGAGTGTCTGAATACTCATCGTACAAGCGTATGATTTCTTCATACAAGGGCTTTTCTTTTTCCCAGTCCAGAGCACCAATGGTTTGTGTACCCTTAAACATAACGTGCTCCAGGTAGTGAGCCAAGCCAGTATAGTCGCCCGGTTCATCCACAGCACCGGCTCTTACCATAACAGATCCGTAAACAGTGGGTAGATTGGAATCCTCCCACAAATAGACCGTCAGACCATTTTGAAGCTTGTAGGACGAAAATCCTTGAGCGGAGGCGACACCCAAGCTTAGCAACAACAAGCTCAGCATCAGCAAACATTGTCTTTTCATAAAGCGTTGTTTTGATAACATTTCGACAAAGGTATCAAAAAGGATTACATAAACATGCAGTGTAATCACAAAAAAAACCGCCCGAAAAGCGTACTTCCCGGGCGGATTTTATAAAGGGCCAACCAATCAACGGATGGGGGCAATCGTTACTTGGCGAAATGATTTTTCGAATGGTTTCACAGCGAAATCGCCTTCAGCGAAACGGATAGAAGACCTGAACAAATCACCTTTAACTCCAAAGGAGGGTGTTTTTGTGGATTTCACCTTCATGAGCTTGGCGCCGGCCGGTTGGGCTTGAGGTGTAAAAGCCACCCCATAGTAGCCATCCACATAACCACCTGCAGCAACACTATTCAGGATATACCCATCAGCAGCTGACGTGGAGGATAATACAAGGTCACCGCTCAATGTCTTTGTGAAGCTCATGGCAGCTTCGTCACTCACATCACCTTCAGGTGTGGTATTAAACCAGGTCATATCGAAGGTAGCGCTAGTGCCTACATAATCGGGTAATGTTTGGGGAGCAATGGACATCACGCTCGTGGCTGCATCGAAATGGGCCTTCACGCTGGTTACATAATCAATCCCTGTAATCAGGAAGGTGTCGGCGGTAGCACCAGCAGCGATGGTTACAGGCATGGCAGCATCAGGATTCGAGCTACCGAACTGGCTGGAACCTGTCATCAGGTAGCTTCCAAAGAAATCGGCAGCCTCATAGGTGATGGGATTCTTTGAATAGGTAAACGTTTCTACGAAATCACCCACGCTGGTGCCATCTTCCAAGTGGAATTCCAAGCCAAACGTGTAAATTGAAACACCGTTCGGGTAGGTCTTGACAAACGACTTATGATCTTCACACGGTGAAACATACAAGTCTTTGTCGCGGTACTTGGCACCCGTTTTCTGGTTTCCAGGAATGATGACAGTATCACCATTGTAGTAGAAGGCTAAACCAAATCGTTCAGCATACAAGTCAGAGAAATAATACAGATTCTTGTAGGGACTGTCTAGCTTGTCTTTCTTGATGTCGATGGCTTTTGACAGCACTTGTGCCCAACTCTTGTTATAGAAGGCGGCAGAAGTAAATTCACTGACAGCCCCCACTATAGGTTCAACGGCCATTTTGTTGTAATCAATGACTTCAGGAATTTCGCCTGGATAGCCATCAACCCACTCAAAGATGATTTCACCACCTAGGTACAGCGAAGAGCCTTCCAATAATAGGAAACCAATGGTATAGACGTTGGCCTTATTGGTAAAGACACAATAGGATCCAACATAGCTTGGATGCCAATAGAATACCATACCATCAGCGCCAACGTTTTGGGCTCCTGGCTTGAACTGGCTTTGCAGGGCGTTGGCATCGTCATCCAGGAAGAATGACAGGTACTGCTCATCACCCGATCGGAAGGGATCAACCAGACGGTATTCATTCCTTCCCTTGAATTTCTGCAAGTCAACCGAGTAAGATTCATTTGTAAAGGTCTTGTCAGTCAAGTTTACAGAGCCAATTGTTTCCCATGTGACGGGTAGATTGATGGTTTTGACAGCTTCGCTGATGCTCATTCCATCTTTGGTCAATACGAAGGCCTTAAAATAAAAATCCTTGCCCTGGGCTAGTTTGAACTCTTCCATCTCAAACACGATGCTACCATCTGTCAAAGTGTCAGTAAATTCTACAGACACAGCCGAGTAAGTTGCAAAGGCTTCCGATGTTGAATAAATAAACCCTTGGTCGTAAATTTTACTTTCACCGGTATCAAGCAAGGTTGCTTGTAACTTGACGGCTTCATCGGACACCTTGACAAGGGAATCGAATTGCAAAGACGCCAAGGTGACCGCTTTGTTGGGGTTGTAGTCAAAGTCGGATTTGACCAAATCCTCGGTACATGAATTGAATACCGCTAAGCTGAGCACGCCCAACAGTAATACGCCACTACGAATGATATTTTTCATACTCTTATACTTTTGAGTTTTGAAGTCAGTTATTTAACAGCAACTTACGGATTCTGTTCCGAACCAAGAATCCTTGGATTCTCATTCATTTCCGTAACTGGAATCTGGTAGGTCCAATCTTTAGCAAGCTTTTCCCAGGAATAGGGGTTGCCCTTGGGATCAAGATTGATGTAATCGGCACCGTGATGGGCATACACTTTTGTGCGGTGGTTGGAATCCTTGTACCGCCTGTCAACAACCTTGTTCAACCGTTTGAAGTCGAAGAAGTTGAATCCTTCACCCCACAACTCAATGCGGCGTTGAACGAAGACATCGTCAACCGTTACAGAGGCCTTGTTCCATTTCGGATCGCGGTTGACCATGAGTTTCTTCAAGGCAGTGGCAGCCTCAGCGTTATTACCCATTTGAGCTTTGGCTTCAGCTTCAATCAGCACCATTTCTGCCACACGCATATAGACATAATCCATTGTCCAATCACCCTTGTCGCCAAACTTCAAGTTGGCATAAGGCAGGTCTTTGGCTGCGGCAAACTCACCATCAGCGTTGGGGACTCCAACACCGTCATTGAACAGGGTTTTGCGTTCGTCGCTCTTGGAAATCTGGTCATAAAGGGCTTTGTCAATCAAGCGGGGAGCATAATTCAAACCAGCATAACCGGGAGCCATGTTGGAAACCATGGAAAACCAGGAAGCATAGGTTGTCTGTGTTTCTGTTGAGTGATCGAAACCCCACATCCATTCTTTGTTGGAGATATCCATAAATCCATCGTGCAATAGGCTGGGTTCCATGATAGCCAATCCGTTATCTGCAGCCAGTTCCTGAGCGGAAATTGCGGCATCAGCGGCAGCCTGCCATTTGCCTTTCAACAGAAAGTAACGAGCCTGGATGCCATAAGCCACCGACTGGTCGATAAAGTACTTCACCGGACGTTCGTAACCTTCCAATAAAGCCACCGCTCTACTCAAGTCACTTTCAATTTGTTGGTGAACACGACCTACCGTATTCCTCCCATTCAAGGAGTCTCTGTTTTCTACCGCTTCAGTTTCTGCAAACTTCAAGGGGACACCGGGCAACAACGTAATGATTGAGGAGTCGCTGGTAGCTGATTGTTGATACAATTGAATCAGATAATAATAGGCCAATCCACGAACAGCCAGGGCTTGTCCCAAACCGGCACGTGCCACCACGTTGTCTTCAGCAGGTTCTTCCGGGAACAAGTTGATGATGGTGTTTGCTTTGGCAATCATGGTGTACAGCGTACTCCAGTGAGAGCGGGTACGACGGTAGTTGAACATGCGGTTGTCCCAGTCGTAGTCATAATTGAACCAGTGAGACTTTTCCTGTACCATATCCTGACCGGTCATATCAGCCACATGTAAGATGGAAGCAAACGTAAAGATGTCGTGAGCATCGTTGTCAAAGGAATAACCTTCCACCATGTAAGAATACATGCCATTAACATAGGAGTTGATGACAGCGTCGGGGCTTTCATCCAGCAACTTCTCAACCGCATCGGCATCAAGACCAGAACGGTAATCGTTGGTCAGAAAATCCTCGCCGCAAGCCGTCAACGTCAAAGCGGCAAGAGCAATGATACTATATTTAATTGTTTTCATAGTTGAACTTATTTCTGGTTATGATTAAAGACCAATCTGTACACCGACCGATACCGTGCGGATGGGCGAATAGACGTAGCTCACCGATCCAGAGAAGGATTGACGGACATCAAGGCCCTTTCGGGCGGAGGTGTACCAAACATTGTCGGCAACACCGTAAACACGCAGCTTTTCTATCTTCAGATTGGACAACCATTTCTTGGGTAAGGTGTACCCGACTGTCATGTTACGGATGCTGAAGTAAGACGCTTTGGTCAGCCAACGGTCTGAAGAAGCATTCTGATCTTGGTCTTCATAAAGCAACAGAGGCACGTTAGTGTTGGTGTTTTCAGGTGTCCATCGAGCAAACATGTCTTTGTGAAAGTTGTTACCACTTTCACCTGGCGTCATGAAGCCTTGATACACACCGTCCATCACATAACCGCCTAGCTGGAAAGCTGTCTGCAAGGAAAAGTCAATGCCCTTGTATTCTAAAGTAGTACCCAAACCACCGTAGAGGTCAGGAACAGCCGATTTGCCTGTTTGCATGAGGGTTGCATTGGAACTGATCGTGGTTGGCGTTTTTTCCTCCCAAACCGGTTCGCCATTTTTATAAATCACATCGCCGTTGTCGTCCAATTTCTTGGCATAAACACCGTAAAGCGCCTTACCGGATACTTCATCTACGCCCTTATATTCATACGTGTAGAAGTCGTATAAACTGCCGCCTTCTTTACGCCAGTAACTGCCTGCTTGGTAACCTCCGTCTCTAGCAATCAATTCAGCTTTGTCGGAGGGAAGACGGGTCAGGGCGTTTTTATAATGGGTCAGGTTGAGGTTGACGTTCCATTGCAGGTCTCTCATCTTTACGACATCCAGTGCCACTTCAACTTCGAAACCGGTGTTCTTCATATCAAGGTCGTTGACAAAAATCGTACCGGGCAATCCTTCACTGACGGCCAATGGCTTGGCATACAGCAAATCCTTGGTTTCCTTGATGAAAAAGTCGGCGTTCAAGACCAGTCGTTTGTTCCAACCCTGCATCTCGAAACCGGCATTGAAGTTGGTACTCTTTTCCCAGGACAAATCAGGGTTGCCGCGGAAAGCCAAGGAAGTGGAAGGTTCACCATCGATGCGGTTGACATCGTACAGGTTTTTGTAGGCATACCAGGTCCCGATGTTGTCGTTGCCCTGGGTACCGTAGCTAGCTTTCAATTTCAATTCATCGAAGAAGGAGAGATCACTCATGAAATCTTCGTGAGTGAGGCGCCAGGATCCGCCCAGAGCCCAGAAACTACCCCAACGGTTATCGGGATGAAACTTGGAAGAACCATCAAACCTAAGGCTGGCGGTCAAGTAGTATTTTTCGGCAAAGTTGTAATCGACCTTACCCAGGAAACCTTCCAACGAATACATTTGTTCAGCCGAAGACAGGTCTTCGTACCTGGCGGCATTGGTAAATTCAGGGTTGGTGGGGTCAACGAAATTGGTCATGTGACCATACAACGAATTTGAATTGTCGCGCTTGATTTCATGCACCAACAAACCGTCAATGCTGTGGTCACCCAACAACTTCTTATATTGCAACATTTCTTGAACAGTCAAGGCCGAGTAGCGAAGGGTTTGCTTTTCGCCCCTACCACCGACATTTGCAGCGTCACCGCCAATCGGTGTGGCAAAATCGTTTGTAACGGAGGAGAATACATCCAACGCTGCATTTGTCGTGAACGTAAAGTCGTCCAAGAATTTGAGTTCAAAAGATCCCCTGGTGGTGAAAACATCAAAGATTATCTTGTTGATGTTGGCATTAAGGGTAGCCATGGGGTTTTGTTCCGAAGCGTAGGGACGAGCGTAGGTCGTACCAAAGTCATAGCGTTTGTTGCCATGGTTATCCAGCAAGGGTTGCCCTGTGGTTTTGTCGTAGAGGTAAATGGGGTAAATGGGAGCAATTTGCTGACCAAACATGAAGATGTTGCTGTAGTTACTTGTCCCTGATCCCACATTATTGGTGGCTGTGTTCGTGTAGTTGACGGCACCGTTAATCTTGATATTGTCACCTATTTTCTGTTCGGCTTTCAATCGAGCAGACATACGCTTGAAATCGGAATTGGATACGTAACCTTTGTCATCCAGGTAAGACAGCGAAGCGTAGATGTTCGACATGTCCGTGCCTTGTGAAATGTTCACGTTGTATTCCTGACGCAGTCCGTTGACAGCTGGATCGTTGAGCCAACTGTCGTTCCATTTCAGACTTTTGGCAGCCGCGTTCAATTTACCCGTGGCAGGATCAATCAATTCAGCATCGGGTACGTTCTTGTAAACGTTATAGCGAAGGTTGGGGATCAAACCGGCACTGGCGGCTGCATTGGCCTCCAAAAAGCTCATACCGTCGGCCAAATTGGCATTCCTCATGGATTCCCAGTACATTTCATAAAAATCACCTGGATCGGTTATCACGTCATAGGGTGATACACCACGGCTGTTGAAACCCATGCGGGCATCAAAGTTGACGGTTGTTTTACCACTTTTCCCGCGTTTGGTAGTGATGATTATGACACCGTTGGAACCACGCGCACCGTACAAGGAGTTGGCGGCCGCATCTTTCAAAACGGTATAGGATTCAACATCCTGGGTGGAAATGGTGTTCAATGAACCTTCGTAAGGTACCCCATCAAGCACGATGAGGGGAGCCTGACTGGCACTGACAGAACCCAAACCACGAATCAATAGAGCAGCTGATGCACCGGGCTGACCGGAGCCAGAGGTGGTTTGCAAACCAGCCACAGCTCCTTCCAGGGATTTTGATAGGTTGGACGTTTGAATTTTTTCCAACTTTTCCCCTTTGATGGTAGCGGCAGATCCCGAGAAAGAACTTTTCTTGGGTGTACCGTAACCGGTTACAATGACTTCTTCCAGCTCGGAAGAGGCAGGTTCAAGCTCGATGACCATGTTGGCTTTTCCTTCGACCTCAGTTTTTTTCATACCAAGGTACGTAATGACCAAGGTCCTGGAGGAGCCAGGCATATTGACCATAAATTGCCCGTTGACATCAGTAATCGCGCCAGAATTGGTTCCTTTTACCAATATGGATGCCCCAATGACTGGCTCACCGTCGGCGGCGTAAACCACCTTGCCGGACGCTGTAGTCGACTGAGCATGAACCATACCCAGGCTTGCCATAAAGAAGCAAGCCAGTAAGAAAGTCAGTTTTCTCATAATTGAACGTTTAAGTTGTTAATCATCACTCTTGTTGTTGCGTTATGGTGTTTGCCGGTTAATTGTACCACAAAAAACAACCAATGACGCTTCAGGTGACCCCGCATGTGTCATGGTTATTAACGGTATTTAACGAACATTACAAATATAAACACTTTTTCATCTGTTTTAACCGGTGAATACTCCTGCGCAAAAGGTAAAAGAACCTTATGCATAGGTTCAGGCTGTCTTTTATGGATGAACCCCAACAGAGAGTTGGCGGTCAACATTTTCGTCTATTTAACTATCAATCAACACTATGAGAAATATTTAAGCCGTATATATTCAACTATTTTCCATTGCACAATATTTCAATCCAGTTACTTTTTTGGCTATATAATTAATCGAAAAGTAACTTACATATAATGAATGTTTATTCAACATGCGTATAAATGTGGTCAAAAAGGGGCGTTTTAAATGAAAAAAAAACACCAAATCAGCTTAGAAACTGACTTGGTGTTACACGGAGCCGCCCATCGTAGGGCAACAGTTTGTTGGTTTAATCCACTTCAATAACCAAATAGTGAGAAATTTCCCAGAATTTCTTCGGGTCTGTAATATGAAGTACGACAAAATCGTTCACCTTCTCTAACTGATAGCTGCTGACAGGGTGATTTGTCAACAATTTGGCCTTTTTGGAATACAATGGTATCTCGGTCAATGTCCTGGCGTCCTCTTCGAGGAAGTAGTCTTTGTTGAACCCTTCTACGAGCAAACCGTTGCGCGTGAAGATCTCCTGCTGCTTGAGTTCCTTGCGGGTTCCAAACACAAACCAGACCTTGTTGATTTCTGCTTCTTTCTGAGCCAGTTGCGTTTCTTTACCGGCCACATTGGTACGCAAGGACGAGATGGAATCACCAAGCGTCAGAACGAGTTCATCCAGTTCCTGAATACGGATGTCCTTAAGCGCCAACTGTTCTTGCAGGGAAGTGATGGTTTTGGCATGTTCTTCAATCTGAGCGGTGAGGCGGGCAAGCATCCGTTTCATTTCCCCGGAAGCGTTACGACTGGCTGCCAACTGATTCTTCAAACTGGCAATCTGACTCTTATTCTCTACCAAGGTCCGCCTGATCAGTTCAATGTCGTTGACAATGCGCCCAATACTGTCTTGAGCAATTTCCTGTTGACCGGCCTGAAAGGTGACATAGTTTTCTGCCTCCTTGATTTGATTGAAGTTTTCCTCAATCATATTGATGACAGACAGCATCTGATTAAGTTCAGCCGATTTCTTCTGTTCCTCCAGCAAGAGGGAGTCCTTTTCCTGTTCGAGGGCTTTGTACGCATCGGAAGTGCGGTTGCAAGCCGGTAAGAGCAGAATGACAAACAACAATGGAAGCAACAAGGTGCTTCCGGCCAACATGATACGTTTCATTTTTATCAATGAATTAATGGATAGTTATTCAGGGGTACCGGCAATGACCAACACGAACTCCCCCCTGGGCTCGTGGGCTGTAAAATGGTCAACCAATTCGGAGAGTGATCCCCTCACGGTTTCTTCAAAGTGTTTACTGATTTCTCTGGAGGCAGAAGCTTGTCGTTCAGCACCAAAGAACTCAGCCAACTGAGTCAATGTTTTTAACACCCTATAAGGTGATTCATACAACACAACTGTCACAGGCAAGACTGCAAGTTGTTTCAGACGGGTTTGCCTACCTTTTTTGACGGGCAGGAAGCCTTCAAAATGGAAGCGGTCGGAGGGCAAACCTGAAACGACCAAGGCAGGGACCATCGCTGTTGCGCCGGGCAGGCATTCGACCGTCACGCCTTCTGCAACACATTGTCTAACCAATAAAAAACCGGGATCAGAGATGCAAGGCGTGCCAGCATCAGAGACCAAAGCCATGGACTCACCGCCTTGCAGACGTTTGACCAGGTTTTCCACGGTTTTGTGTTCATTAAACTTATGGTGAGAAAGCATGGGTGTTGTAATCCCATAGTGTTTGAGCAGCACACCCGTCGTCCTGGTGTCTTCGGCCAGAATCACATCACAACTTTTCAAGACTGTCAATGCTCTCAGCGTGATGTCTTCCAGATTACCCACCGGTGTGGGCACGATGGTTAAGGTTGCCATGTCGGATTACTCTAAGCCCGTAGGGGCGGGAAACCATTGTTCCATAAGGGCCGTCAGCGCGGCATGTCCTTCCGTCTGCCCGGAATCGGGGCAGTAGGTCTTAAGCAAGGTACTGGCCTCCGGTAGGGAAGATAATTGGCTCAACTCGCTAAAGAAGGCGGCCATGCGCTGAGGATTATTGCCAAATAGCTCTCGTTGAAAAAGGAACCTATCGTTCAATGTCAGCGAGACCTTTATGTGTTCGAGGCGTCCTTCAGAAACGGAGGGAGCCACCTCGGGTAGAGGCTCATGGATTTCTTGTACGGTGGGTTGAACCTGTTGTTCGTCGGAGGTGGTAGGTTGAACCAATTGTTCTTCGGAAGCGAAGCTCATCTCCTCTGAATCCGAAGCCAACAGATTTTCCAGGCGATCCAGTTTTGCCACCATCAGTTCCAGTAGCTCAGCAGGAAACGCCTCTATCCTGCTCAGTCCCTTAACCAGCAACCGCAGTTCCTGGACTTCCTGTACAATAAGCGCATCGGCATTCATGAGACGTTCGTTTTCAGCGCACAAAAGTAGAAAAAAATCAACGTCCAAGCAAGAAATCAGCCATATCCTTACGTATCTGCCATGGGGACAAGTTTGTATGATTCACCAACATCACAACCACCTGCTTTGTCCCATTGAGGGAACCATAACCGGCATAGGCCGTGGTATACTGGTTGGATCCACTTTTCAGCCTGAACTTGCCAGCCAGGGATGTCCCTTTCAGAAAGGAAGCCACCGTACCTTCCATACCAGCCTTGGGCAACGTTGCCTCAAAAACCTCGCCATAGTTGCTACGACTGCTCATGAAGGCCAACAAGTCACCTAAAAAACGAGCAGACAAGCGGTTGACCGGTGACAAACCCGACCCATCGACCATCAACAAACCATCGGTATCCAGTCCTTTGCGTTGCCAGTAATCGTAAATGACAGACAAACCTTGCCTGGCCGTATAGGGAGGCGCATACTGCACCCCCGCTAACTGGCGCAACAAATATTCAGCATAGATATTGTCACTGTGATGATGAATAATGGTGATAATCTGTTTGAGCGGGGGTGATTTCACGACTCCCAAGCGAACGCATTTGGCCTTAGGCAGGGAGTATGTCCGTAGAGTTGCCGGTGCCTTATCTACCGTGATTCCGTTCTTTACCAAGGCATCACGCAAGGCTGAAGCCGCATACAAGGGAGGATCGGGCAGATCACCCTTGATACTGAAGAATGCTTTATTGGCCGGCATGGTGCCATGCAGGCTGCGATGCCAATCATAGGGCTGCCCATAGAGGTAAGCACTGTCCTTATTGTTGGGAGCCGCCACCAGATGATTGTCAATCTGCAAGCGCGGCAATGGAGGTTCAGTGCCTAAGACATCGGGGTTGCTACCTGGAGCCCCTGAACGCAAGTTCAACGTATAGCTGTTATCCCTCACGCCTAAACCGCAGATCCCGGCGGCGTAATAGTTGCCTATGTCTTCCCACAACCAATAGGGCGAAAGGGGTTCCTCATCAAAAAGGCCAGCATCACCGACTACCCGTCCCTTGACCGCCTTGATGCCGGCGGCTTTCACTTGGGAAATCAACGTTGACAAGTAAGCATCACTGTTTTCGCCAAGATGTTTGGAGCCTAAGGTCGGATCGCCACCGCCCCTGATAACCAGGTCACCCTCCAAAACACCATTTTTTAAGGTGCCCACATAGTCCAATCCTGTCTCGAAGCGGTGTTCAGGTCCCAGCAACTCAAGCGCCGTGGCTGTCGTCACTAATTTCAGGACGGAGGCTGGAACCAAAGGTAAATCGCTGTTGTACGCTGTTATCACCTGGCCAGATGACGCATCCAATGTTGCAAGAGCCACCAGGGATTGACGGTAACGGGGACCAGTCAAATCGCATGATATGCTTTCCACATGCCCGGACAGCGGTTGACGCTTACCAACAACGGGCGTCTCCTCAGCCTTCATGTTGAAGGCCAATCCGCAGATCATCAACAAAGAGAGCAAAGACAGTTTCATGCGTCAATTTTTAACAAATGTACGACTTGGCATTCAATCCACCGCAATTCTTACCTATATTTGCGGTGACCGCCATCCGTACATAAACCAATCAACCATGAGCCCGAACACCAGAAAGCCCTTTACCCTGGACCGCATCGTACGCATCATCATAGGGGTCATCATCCTAGTGGCCACAGGTCTGTTGGTCAACCGATTGAGCGACGTACTCCTCCCCTTCTTGCTGGCTTGGCTACTGGCCTACCTTATGTACCCCCTGATGCACTTTTTTCAATACAAACTCAGGTTGAAAAACCGCATCCTTGCCATCACCGTTACCTTGTTGACAGTATTTGGTGTACTCTTTTTAATGGCCTATCTACTCATCCCACCTGTCATTGAAGAAACCAAGAAAGCCATGGAGATTGTCAACCGCATGATTGCTGACAATACACTGGGGATTGAGGTACCTCCTGCCATCCTGGCAACCATTCAACAGTTTTTGGGAAGTTTTGATACATCCACCCTCTCTTTTGATAATCTGGAGAGCCTGTTTAAGGCCATACTGCCCCATCTCTGGACTGTTTTCACCAAGGCTGGCAGTGTTATCATCAATGTCGTATTATCCTTTATGGTCTTGTTGTACCTCATCTTCATCCTCAAGGATTATGAGCACATTTCCACCAACTGGATTGAGCTGATTCCCAAGCATTACAGACCTTTCATCCTGCAAGTGGGCGAAGACCTTAAAGAAGGCATGAACAAGTATTTCAGGGGACAGGCCTTGATTGCCTTTATTGTGGGTATCCTGTTTGCCATCGGCTTCAGCATCATTAACCTACCCATGGGCATCATATTTGGTTTGACAGCCGGCTTAATGAACATGGTGCCCTACCTGCAAACGGTCGCCATTTTGCCAGGTCTCTTGCTGGGCGCCATTAAGGCAGCCGAGTACGATCAGAACTTTTTCTGGGTAGCCGTGTCCATTCTAGCCGTATTTGCCATCGTCCAAATCATCGAGGAAGTGCTGCTTACCCCCAACATCATGGGTAAAGCCACAGGACTGAATCCAGCCATCATCTTGCTGTCACTTTCCATTTGGGGGGCCTTGTTCGGCATGGTGGGCATGATTCTGGCCCTACCGGTCACGACCCTCATGATCTCCTATTACCGTCGTTTTGTCATCAAAGGAGCCATGATTGAAAAGCTGGTACTTGACCCGGATAGCCGCTGGGAACAAGTTGCCGGCAACGACAAGCACCCTTCCGAAGAAGAGGCCCCTGCAAACGAAGAAAACACCTTGGATTCCTAACGACCGAAAGGTCATTTATTCACCCGATTGGGCAACCTGTAGCTATTAATAATGTTGCCATTATCCGTCCACTCAAGCAGACTGACCACCAGGCTGTCAGCCAGCGCGACATCGGGAAGAGAAGACAATGAGAAGGATACCAATGAGGTGGCTTGCAAATTAGCCCCATCGCCATTGGCATTGTGCTTGAACGTCAAGTAAATCGTTGTTCCATCCTGTCGAGCGACGGTTGAATCAGCCATCAGAAAAACACCATGTTTGATGGTTTCGTTGTGGTAACGAAGTTTGAATTCCATATTCAGAAAACCGCCACCCAGCCAGGGAAAAGTGATCAATTTAACGGGGTCGTCACCCAACGCCCCTGTTGAATCGGATGGATCAAGGATGGGCTTGACCAACACCGGTTGCATTTCCAACACACGAACAGGCCTGCCACTAACGGCCAATAGTTTACCGGGAGTGGTCCCCGTAGAGTCCATGGGGATGTACGTCACCAGGTAACGGTCACCGACCTTATAGTATTGACTATCCAATTCAGCAGCAGGGAACAGTAACGCTCCAAGGTCTGTAATCAAACTTAGAGACTGATTTGTGTGTGATTGCGCAATCACACATAGATCTGTCTGAAAGGACGTCGTCATATCCTTGTATTCATCGGAGCAGCCGACACTCAGCAGAGCGACGACGGTCAATCCGACCAACAGAATCCTAAGACGCTTGACCATGTGCGGTTACGGGGTATTGGAGGAAGGGGAGTATAGCAAGTCGAAGGTGTTGAATTTGCTGTCGTCCGTCCAGGATAAGCGCAGTTTGAACGTCTTCGCCTGGGGAAACTCAGTGGCAAGGGAATCCAAACTATAGCTCAGTCCCCTCATCTGCACATAATTATAATCAACCGACGTCGCATTGTGTTTCAACGTCATCAGAATAACAGGCAGGGTATCCGTGGGCAGGTTTTGTTCTTCCACCTTGTAACGCACCAATTCAACCGTATTGAGGGTAGCGTAGGAGGCAAATGTCTGTAGGATGCAATTTAGATAACCACCCGATAAAATGGCTGAATTAACCCTTGAAAAAGGCTTGGACAGATACACATCGTCCGTATCATTGGCCACGGTCACATACGATTTAGTCACCATCTTCATGTAGTTGGACAAATAGATGGGATAATGGGTACCGTTTGCCTGGGAGGTGTCCCCATACGTATATTGAAGGTAAACCCTGTCACCGATCTCGTAGAACGTGGTGTCTGTCAAGACATTGTTCAAGACCTCCAGGATCATTCCATTGTCGGCCCTTAAGGTTGGTGCTTTTTCATTGGAAGTCACCGTCGCCCAAGTCAGGTACGAGAGTTCCTCTTCATTATCCCAATCCAAACAAGATGTAACACTAACCGTCAACATAAAGACGGCAAACAAGGGGAGTAGCTTTTTCATAGGAATCATCATGTGTTAACGCATGACAGCATCAGCTTGCTTTTTGTTTTTTAAAGGGTTGGCATACATTTCCAGCATACGCTTTCTGAGAAAATCTTCATCTTTGTTGGGCAAGTCGATTTTATCCAGTTGCTGTTTGAGGTAGGACGCAAACTGTTCCTTTTCCTTGGCCGAATAGCTGTGAGCAAACTGATTCAAGCCGTCCAACATATCGGCAGCCACATAGTTGCCTGGGTACAAATGATAATTCATGTGTATCCTGTGGTCAATCAACTTGGCAACGTTCTCAAACAATTCATTCTTGTGCATACCGCTTGCCTCCATTTCGGTTAGTTCTTTTGAAATACAAGGCGTGACTTTGTAGAAGACACGTCCCTTAAATCCCATCAGTCCGGTTTGCATGTTCAATAAGTCATCGCCTCTTGTCTTGACGTAAGACGGATTGTCGCGCTTGAGCTGCATTTCCATCGCTTTGAGGTAATCACACGGATCATACTCGTACGATATGGAAACCGGTACTAATTGAATAGACGCAAGATTTTCCAAAACGCTACCGGTACCACACAGATTTAACATTTTCAAGACACTTTCCTGGGTGCGATCGTCTGAATCCTTGGCACGGCCCTCCCGCTGTGCTATCCAAATAGATTGATTCTTGTCGTGCAGCACATGTTGGATGTAGGAGGACAACTCCAATGATGCCATCAATTGTTGTCTCACGGACAAATTGCGCTTCACCAGAAAACTCTTATTGAGCCGTACAATGTCCTTTATCCAGGGAAAAGCCAGCAGGTTATCGCCAATGGCGATTTCGAAAGTATCCAAACCCTTTTCAATCAAGAGTATATCCAGGAACGCCGAATCAAGGATAATATCCCTATGGTTGGTGATGAAGGTGTATGATTGACTTTTGTCCAGGTATTTGAACCCCGACAAATCAAGAGCAGCCGTGGTCTTGTCGGCAAGATTTCTGATTACCGGGTAAATGATTCTACGCTGGAATTCGCCGACATTCTTACAGGAGCGCATAGCGTCGGCGTGTTCAATCAAAGGGATAGTAGGGAAAAGGCGTTTCAAGGCCTCGCAAAAGGATGGATCATCCAGAAGTCGTTGCACTACTTCGGGGACTTCCTTGTCGTAAAAGGAGCGAATCTCATCAAATCGTTTGGCTTCCATGGTTTAATGTATTAAGCGTCAAAACTGTCTTCAATCACAGTGGTCATGACATCGGTCATGGTCAGACCAGCTGCAGCTACTTGTTGAGGAATGAAACTTGTCGCCGTCATCCCCGGTGTGGTATTTACCTCAAGAAGGTTGATACCCTCTTCTGTTATAATATAATCGACTCTGATGATACCCTTGCAGCCAAGGATATCGTAAATCAATGAGGTAATCTGTTGAACGCGTTTGGTCAATTCCTCACTGATACGGGCTGGTGTAATTTCCTGAACCTGACCATTATACTTGGCATCGTAATCGAAAAAATCATTCTGAGGCACCACTTCTGTCACAGGCAGCACCCTGGTTTCCTGCTTGGTTTTAAAACAACCACAAGTAAGTTCGGTGCCCTTCAGAAAGGCTTCAGCCACCACCTCAGGTCCCTCACTAAATGCCCGTTCGATGGCAGGTTGAACGTCATCAGGCGTCGTCACCTTGCTAACACCAAAACTGGAACCACCCACGTTCGATTTAACGAAGCAGGGCAAACCTAATCGGGCAACCAGGTCGTCCGTTGAAATGGTTTGTCCCTTCCTGAGCAACAAAGAATCGGCCACCTTCACCCCAAACCCTTTCAGGTATTGGTTGCAGGTAAACTTATTGAAGGTAATGGCGGCGGCTAATACCCCGCAACAACTGTAGGGCAGGCCAATCAGTTCAAAATACCCCTGCAGGAGGCCATCCTCGCCCGGTGTACCGTGTATGGTGATCCAAGCAAAGTCAAACCTGACACGACGGCCGGTCTTATCCTGAAAACTAAAATCATTACGATCTATGACTTCTTCCGCGCCATCATCCAACATGGCCTTCCAGGAGGCTTTGCTGAGTACGACAATAAAAGGATTGTAGCGATGCTTGTCGATGAATCCATACAGCCCCTGGGCACTCTTGAGTGAGACACCCATTTCGGAGGAATCCCCTCCACATACGATGGCAATCGTTCGTTTCATGTTGCTAAGATACGTATTTAAATGGTTCTTGATGCGGTGTACTGACGCCATTTCTCAATCAACGCAGTCATGTCAGCAGGCAGGGGCGCTTCAAAATGCAGGTGTTCACCGTTGGGATGTGTAAAGCCTAAAGTCCTGGCATGCAAAGCCTGCCGCGGACACAACTCGAAGCAATTGCGGACAAACTGGGTATATTTGGCGTAAGTCGTCCCCTTAAGTATTTCGTGTCCGCCGTAGCGTTCGTCATTGAACAAGGGATGACCGATGTGTTTCATGTGGGCTCTGATCTGATGGGTTCTGCCTGTTTCAAGCCTGCATTCCAGCAGGGTTACATACCCCAATCGTTCGAGCACCCGATAGTGGGTCACAGCTGGTTTACCACTGCTCCCGTCAGGGAAAACGGTCATTTGTTGACGGT
>JAAYBL010000141.1 GCA_012718945.1 Bacteroidales bacterium | reverse complement strand
CGATTTCTTGCTGGTGGATGGTATCAACAACAAAACCAGGTCTTTGTCCAATTATGTGCAAGCCGACTATGTGTATGATGAGCGCTATATGCTGACAGCCACCATGGCTATTGATGGTTCGTCCCGTTTCGGCCGTAACACAGAAGATGGCATTCACCTGTCTGATAGAAGTTGGGCTGTTTTCCCTGCCATCAATGCAGGATGGCTGCTGTCATCGGAGAGCTTTATGAAACCGTTGGAAGCCATCAATTTTGCTAAACTGAGGGTTGGGTATGGATTGACCGGTAACGACGGTATTCAGGATTATGAAGCCATGACCTACTTCAGCATCGTTCAGTTTATGGGCGTTGGTAACGGCTTGGCACTTGACAACCTGGCCAACAACTCCTTGCAATGGGAAACGACGGGTAGGGCCAACCTAGGGCTTGATCTTGGACTTTTCAACGACAGAGTCAACCTGACGATGGATCTGTACAGAAGCCGCACCAACAACCTCTTGACCCTCCGCAGGGCTCCTTACTTCACGGGTGTGAACTATAGGTGGATGAACGAAGGCTCCATGACAAACAACGGATATGAAGTGAGCGCTTTGGTTAAAGTATTGAACACTAAACCACTTAAATGGGAGGTTGGTTTTGGTCTCGGCCACTATGACAACACCATCACTTCGTTGCCCAAAGGTGCTTATACCACACCCGTTTTTGGGGGTGAAGTCTTGACTGCCGTCGGTGAGTCAGTCGGATCATTCTATGGTTACAAAACCCTGGGCGTTTTTTCACATGAAACCGAAGCAGCCAACGCCTATTATGACGCCGAAGCCGGTGTATCAAGACCGTTGGTTAAGAAAAATGCCGATGGTAGTTACTCACCTTTCTTGGCAGGAGACATCCATTTTGAAGAAGTGGTTAAGGATGGTATCATTGATGAAAAAGACAAACAGGTCATTGGCAATCCCAACCCCGAACTGTTTGGCAACATAACCAGTCGCTTCTATTTCAACCGCTTTACGCTGACAACCCTCTTTACGTATTCCTTGGGTAACGATGTGTATAATTACAGCCGCAGCCAACTGGAAGCCGGTAAAGACATCTCCAACCAAACAAAAGCCATGAAATACAGATGGACGGGTGAACATCAAATCACGACCCAACCCCGGGCTGTATTCGGTGACCCTATGGGCAACGCCCGTTTTTCAGACCGATGGATAGAGGATGCATCCTACCTGAGGCTGAAAAATGTCAAGCTTTCGTATGACCTGCCCCTGAAGTCTACCTACTTCCAGGGTGTCAATATCTGGATTTCAGCCAACAACCTGTTGACCTGGTCAAACTACCTGGGACTTGATCCCGATGTGACGGGAGGCAACGGTGTGTATGTTCAGGGTATTGATGCCGGTTTGGTACCGAACACACCCAGCTATGCTGTGGGATTCAGACTTAACCTGTAATCATCACCGCTGTGAACAATGCCATTCAAGTTTTTAAACGTACGTATACTATGATACAAATGAAACGAACACACCTCTTTGCTTTCCTGTTACTGACATCCCCTCTGGCTTTTGTCAGTTGCGATGGCTTGCTCGATGTGGATTCCGAGCGAGTGGTGCTGGAGGACCAATATGATATGAAGGCATCCAACGATAGCCTGTATGCCATGTTTGGATTGCTCAACTCCCTTCAGGAACTGGCAGACAGCTATGTCCTCCTGGGTGAGTTAAGAGCCGACCTGATGGATGTGACTGAGTTTTCAGATCCCTATCTGAATGAAATCAACACCCTCAATGTCAGCGCAGAAAATCCATACACGGACAACTTGACCGCGTATTATGCCATCATCAACAATTGCAACTACATTGTCCACAAAGTGGATACTTCTGTTGTAAAGAATACCTATAAGGTGAACAAGCGTCTGATGGCAGCTGCCAAAAGCATTAGAGCCTGGGTGTACATGCAGTTGGCCTTAAACTACGGTGAAGCTGTTTATTATGACAAGCCGTTGTTGGATATGAAGGAGGCTGAAAAGGACTATCCCGTTTATACGTTGGATGAATTGGCGCCCCATTTGATTGCCGATTTGTTGCCTTTCAGGGATGAACGCCGCCTGGAACTGGGTAGTGTTTATTCCTATGACTTGTATTACGCCCAATTCTCAGTCGATATGGTCTTGGGAGACCTCTATTTATGGACGGGTGACTATTTAAATGCCGCCATCGCGTATCAAAGGATGATGGACGAGAATAATTGCTTTTTGAGGTCTACTTTTGCTTCCTCATTAGAAGCCCTCAACAGTGCTTTTACAGGAAGATTTACGTCAACTAACTGGGCGGAGATTTTCAATCCCTATGGAGGCGAGCATATCACCTATATTGGAGCCAGTAATGAATACAAACGTGTATTTAAGATTGACACCCTATGTTACAACTACATGGTCAAATGCTCTGATCAGGCGTTTAACAATTGGAGAAATCAGCACTATTTTTATTCGGCCGTACTGGATACTATGGCAGACCTGCGCATGTATGGTTCCGTTTCTGACTATGCCTTTGGTGTGAGCTCATTAATGGATGAGAACTCAAAGCATTATGTGTTTAAGTATATTTACATGAATTCTTTGGATGATTCCGAGGTTCGCATGGTGGGCGTCTACCGATTGGGACTTTTGTACCTCAGGTATGCAGAGGCCGTCAATCGATTGGGTAAACCCAACCTGGCCATGGCTGTGCTTAAATATGGCTTGAACAATGCGACCTTGAATAATCCAACCTTTGTGCCGGCCAGCGAAGTTGAACGTCCGGTGCCTGCCTATATGGATTTTTCTGACCCCAAATTCAACGCTAACATAGGCGTACGAGCCAGGGCGTGTGGCAATCCAAGGTTTGACACCATTCAATGTGTTATTCCAACGCTTCCCACCAAAGAAGACTCGATTCTTGCCGTAGAAGACATACTCATTAATGAACTGGCTTTAGAGATGGCTTGTGAAGGCAACCGTTTTCACGACTTAATGCGATTTGCCATACGTCGTGATGACAACCATGTCCTGGCCGACAGGGTGGCTGCCAAACATCCAGCCAATAAGGCTGCCATGCAAACGAAACTGATGGACAGAAAAAACTGGTATTTGACCAAATAAATACCCATTAGACCATTCCCCCAATGAACCCTGTGGCATCTTGCTCGAGGTTTATTGGGGGACTTGTTGTATATTTACGCTCCACTTTTTACAACACACAACAATGAAACACATGGCCCCCTTCATCGCCGGCCTGCTGCTGGTGACCGTTTTTTCTTCTGGCCTACAAGCGGCTGGCAACACCTTTGTCAATGACGAAGCCGGAGCTGCCCCGTATGAAGCCTACCTTTTCGCGTATTTTACCGGCAACGCCCCCGAAGAGGAATCCATTCACTTCGCCCTAAGTCCTGATGGTTTGAATTTCAGGGCTTTGAACAACAATAAACCCATTATTGCATCGGATACCATTGCCAATAAGCAGTCCGTGCGCGACCCCCACATCCTGCGTGGCCCTGATGGCCTTTTCTATATGGTTGTTACCGATATGAAATCGGCCAATGGCTGGGACAGCAACAACGGTATGGTGCTTTTACGCTCTGCCGATCTGATCAATTGGAACCACGCAAAGGTGGATATTGCCGCTCTTTATCCCCAATTTAGCAAAGTGACCCGTGTTTGGGCGCCTCAGACCATTTGGGATTCAAATGAAGGCAAGTTTATGATTTACTGGTCCATGAGGGCTGGCAACGATCCTGACGTCATCCATTATGCCTACGCCAATGAAGATTTCACCGGCTTGGTTTCAACGCCTCAGGTACTGTTTCACCACCCGGAAAATAAATCCTGCATTGACGGAGACATTGTGTTTCACGATGGCCGCTACCAGATGTTCTTCAAAACAGAAGGCTCAGGCAATGGCATTATGAAGGTCGTTTCCGACAAGGTTAATGGCCCATACGCCTTTGAAGAACGTAAATATTACCAACAAACCGGTAATGGCGTTGAAGGAGCCTGTGTCTTCCGTTTGATCAACAGCGACACCTGGATGCTTATCTATGATGTCTATACCAACGGACGATACGAATTCGCCAGCAGCAAAGACTTGTCTAATTTCAGGATTCAGAACGGTGTATCCATGAACTTCCATGCCAGGCATGGTACCGTCATCCCCATCACGGGCGCTGAAGCCAAGTCGTTGGGTGCCAAATGGGCAACACCTGAAGACCTGCTTATCCTATCGGCTTCCTCGCCAGCTGTCAAGCGATTGAATATGGTTTTTAACCACGAGAAGAAAACACTCTTTATTCCAGTAGCAGAAGGGACTAATCTGAAGTCTTTTGATCCTGGCATACAGGCGATGCCTGGGGTGGATGTCAGCCCTAAGGGACGTAAGAATTTCACCAAAGGTCCTGTGACCTACACTCTCAGCCTGAATGGAACCTCGGTTTCTTACCAGGTGACGGCAGCTGTGAACAACAACCCTGTGGTGGCCAATCTCTATGCCGACCCCGACATTCTTTGGTCTGAAAAAACGGGTAAATACTACCTGTATCCAACCAGTGATGGTTATGTTGGGTGGTATGGCCGTTATTTCGACTGCCTTTCATCTAGCGACCTGGTCAACTGGACCAAGGAAACAACCATCATGGACTTGACCACCGACCAGGTAAGCTGGGCTTCTACCTATGCCTGGGCCCCCTGTATAGTGGAAAAGAAAATAGATAATGACTACAAATACTTCTACTATTTCACTGCCCGCCAACGAATCGGTGTGGCTGTGGCATCCGATCCCACCGGCCCCTTTGTTGACCTGGGAAAACCCCTGATCGATTTCAAACCCGAGGGTATCAACCGAGGCCAGGAAATTGACCCTGATGTATTCATCGACCCTGTGTCGGGTAAGGGTTACCTGTATTGGGGCAATGGCTACATGGCAGCGGCTGAATTGAACGATGACATGATGTCCATCAATAAAAATACGATGAAAGTCATAACACCGGACCGCACCTTCAGAGAGGGAGCCTATGTCATCTACCGCAATGGTATCTATTATTTTATGTGGTCTGAAGACGATACCGGCAGCCCCAATTACAAAGTGCGTTATGGTACATCGACTTCACCGCTGGGCCCCATTCAGGTGCCGGAAAACAATATAGTCATCGCCAAAGATGAAGCCAATGGTATCCTGGGTACAGGCCATCATTCCGTTGTACAACGTCCGGGTACTGATGAATGGTACATTGTCTATCACCGACTCAATCGTCCAAAAGCCTTAAATTACCGTACGCCCGGTAATTACAGGGAAGTTTGCATTGATCGAATGGTGTTTAATCCCGATGGAAGCATCAAGACCACAGTACCTACCCTGGAAGGCATCAAGCCGTTGAAGCCCCTAAAAGGTAAGGCTGCTAAGAAACGCTGATTATTTCAGTGGAGGTAGGTTGGACACTGTTCTATCTGACGAATGCCTTACCGGTAAAGGAGCCTGATTGATTCACCACCCGTACCAAATAAAAACCACCGACGAGCGGAATCGTAACACGATCTGCTCGTCGGTTTTTTTGATACAAGCAGCGCCCTTTCAGATCGAAGATGCTGATGACATCGTTGTTTGTCAGGTTGGTTATGGTTAGACTGCCTGCTTCTCCGTAGAGTTGTGGACCATATGATTGCTTTGACGATTCCAGGATGGTGGGTA
Organism: Bacteroidales bacterium; assembly: GCA_012718945.1. Lineage (GTDB taxonomy): Bacteria > Bacteroidota > Bacteroidia > Bacteroidales > UBA1402 > UBA8389. Next base: position 21,788 of record JAAYBL010000141.1, on the reverse strand, counting down.
AGGCGGGAGCAAAAGCCCCCGTTTCGTCTACACTGAGTTGATGCACGGTGGCTTTAAGACTACCATCGGTATAGTTCTTACCGACAAGGAGTTGATCCATTCTGTGTGGTGTCAGTGTGAGGTTGCTGATTCCTGTGGTACCCATTTGGACGGCTTTACGAAAGGTCAGGTAAAAAGTGGTGCCATCGGGTAAATCCAGTGTTTTGAATCGAAAAAAGCGGGTTTCGATGGCACGCCGGGTAGAGGGCACCTCGATGGTGCATAGACCAGCCAAGGCGCCGTTGCCACCGGCCTGCGTAGAGACTACCACCTCGTATTGGCCGGTATTGCCACCCCAGTTCACATTATCCCAGGCGAATTCATACCAGGTATTGCCAGTTAGGTTGACGGGGTAGGCAAACCAGGTACCGTAGCTGGCATCGTTGTCAAACCGGAAGGTGAAGACAGATTGGTTGGGCCATTCGGCGTTATTGACCTGTACCCTCGGATTGGTGCCACCGCCCATGGGCTTTTGCGACAACCAACCGATTGGTGCGGTGTTGGTCACGTCGGAGGCAAAGGTAGGATTACCAATCAGGTTTATGGGGTCGCTTGGGGCGATTGCTCTGGCTTGGGGTACTTCGTTCAGTCCGGTGGAATCCAAATCGTAAACCTGAGATACAGGGAAGTGGTTGAGGTAATGACCGTCCAGATACACATGCGCCATACTGTCTTTTACAACCGCCACTCTTAGTCGATGTTGCCTGTTGGGTGTCAATTGCCCCAGCCAGCTGCCCTGCTTCAAGGGATTGAGCCAGGCGATTGAATCCAAACCCAGGGCCATTCTTAGCCCTTTGCCGTTGGCTCGTCTCAGGGAAAGATCGACGCCTCTGCCCGAGGCTTCATGCAACGTCAAGGTCAGGTCGAGACTGTAATCAGCGGGTAAATAAACGCGTTCCGGTTGGATTATTTTTTTTTTTGAGTCTGTCACCTCAATCAAGGAGCCATCCACCAAACAAGCAGCCAGATCGGCTTTGACAGGTAAAAGGGGCGGTTCGATCACCACGTCCGTTTGGGGTACCTGATTGGGGTAAAAATGGTTCAGTGGTATGAGTGAACGGGTCGTGCGCGCACTTGACCAGGCTAGTTGAAGGCTGTCATCCGTTGAGGCCACGGCTGTGATGACCAGGTTGTTCTTATGGCTGTTGATGGCCTTCAAAGGCAGGTTGAACGTTTGAAGACCGGAAAAAGTGCCACTATCCAACACTCTTTGGCCATTGATGAAGACCTTGACCGGAGCGGTGGTGGTCAGGTGTAATGTAAAGGCTTCACCCAGGCTGGTTTCCAGTACGCCGGACCAGCGCACGCTTTCAGTCTTGTCGGGCAGAACAGCCCCAGGCAACACGCCCTCTGTCTGGCTCAGGGCTTGACTCAGGTTCTTGTCACTGAAATACTCGGCTTTCAAACCCTTGCCGTCAGGGCGGTGTGGGTTGTCAATCAGGTAGTCAATCACAACCACTTTCTTGTCTCTGCCCAAATAGACGAACGATAGAATCCCTTCGTCAACGGCGTTTCGGTCTATCTGAGGTTCTGAGCAAAAGCGGCCCAAATCGACATCGGAAAGCAAGCCCCAGTCTGTGTACTGGTTGGCTGACGTGGCTGCGTAGATTTCGGCGCCGTTGGCTATCACGTACGCGTTGTCAAAGGCATCGCAAATCACTTGAACCCTGCAATATGAATTGACCGGTTGGCCGTTTTTACGAATCAAATTGTGGTGCCAGGTGCCGTCCAGGTCGCGGTATCGGTGGTGAAGAACAGCTTTTCGCCTGGATGAAGCCCAGTTGCTGTCGGTGCCGTCGGTCATATAGGAATTGACAATATGGACCCTGCCTTTGCTGTCAGTGGCCTGGGTTTCCTGGTTGATGTAGCCTTTGTTGTAGGGTATGGCCTCAATTTGCAGGCTTTTCAAACCCTGCCGCATGCAAGTACCAGAAGCCCTGCTGTCCGTGGGATTAATGGACTCCGTAGTGGCAACCAACTCACCGTGGGTATCTTTCCAGGTGCGGCCGTGGTCATCGCTGTACCCATAATACAGATCGTGGTTGCTGCCGCCGCCGAAATCATCGCGCCAGCACCAGGAAACGTGCAGCCTCCCATTGACATCGTAATCCATACGGTTAATGTAGGCACAAGCGTTGGGACTGGCATCCATGCCTTGCACATAGCGCCCGATGTGCGACCAGGAGTGGGTACTGCCATCGTATTCCCTCAGGTAACTATCGCCATCACCGCTCAATTTGTAACGGCATTCGAACAGCAGATTGCCGTCGGGCTTCTCAATGAAACGAGGGTAGGTAACGTCTGGTACGCTGACACCAGGCACTAGTTGGGAGGTGGTGGTACCAAAGGCTGATGCTGTCCAGGCCTCTGACGAGGCATCGTGTGCCAAACCGATTTTGGAACGACAATACCTCAATGTTGTGTTGTGATGGTCGTATGACAGGTGGATGGTTCCATCGTTTTTGCAGATGCCCATGGATATCACATTATGTGCATCATCAGCCGTGTTGCGGTGAGGGAGCACTACTTCTTTCCATGTGCCTGAGGGTATGGCACGTCTGGCTATGGTGACGTTGCGGGTGGCGTTGTAATAGACGGTGTATTGGAAGCCGTTGTAACTGACGAGGGCATCCTGCTGAAAGGCTTGACCGGTGAGCTGTTCCTGGCCTGACAGTACCCAGGCAGATGTATTGGGCAGGGTTTCCAATACCCGGAGGGCCTTGACGGTGGTTTGTCCCTGTATGTGGGAGGTGAGTAGGATTAATACCGTCAAGGATAGGAAAAGATGCTTCATGAGGGGACTATTTTTGAAACCAAAGATGGCCATTTTTTTTTGTTTAAGGGAGGAATAATCCGTCAAAACGGTCTGTCTTACACCTTTTCTGTGTATTTTTGCCTGAAGACATAGCCTTTTCTTTCGGTCAGGATTACCTTAGTGCCATCCATTTCATCCAGGTCTTAACAGTGTACGCATGAAACGACACCTCCTTTTAGCCTTTCTCATTATAATGGTTTCCTTGTCGGTCAAACCGGCGGGAAAAACCTTGCAAATGTCCATTGAAAGCTTTCCATACATGCGTCAACTGCCTTCCAGTTCGGTGCAACGTGTCTATCAGGACAAAGAGGGTTTCTTATGGTTTGGCACCCTTGATGGCCTTTGCCGCTACGACGGGTATTCAGTTAGAAGCTTTCGTTCCGACATGAATAATCCCAATTTGTTGACTAATAACGATATACAGAGTCTTGTTGAAGATGATGAGAACAACTTGTGGATAGGCACCAAACAAGGACTTAATCGCTTGAATAAACGCGATTGGCGCATCACCCCTTTTGAGGAAAACACCTTCAAGGGAGATCGAATCAACAGCCTGGCTGTCGACTCACAGGGCTCTGTCTGGATAGGAACGGGTAGGGGCCTTTATCGGTATGATGTGAAGCGAAAGATTCTTCACAATTATGTGCACGATCCCTCTGACAAGAAAAGCATCCCTGGCTCCAGTGTCAACTACATCTATAAAGACAATCAAGGTGAAATCTGGGTGATGTTCTGGGAGGCCGGCCTCTGTCGCTATCAACCTGAAACCGATAATTTTCAACGGTATCCCCAGGTAGGTGCCCACAACAATCCATTCCGTTTGTACCAGGACAAGCAAGGTCATTTCTGGATAGGGACCTGGGGGGATGGTGTCTGCCACTTCAATCCCAAGGCGGAACCAGAAGCCATGTATACGTTTCACACCGTGATGAATGTATCGGGTAAACATCCTGAAACCACCTTTTTCAGTCTTGTTCAAGACGATAAATACGGCTACTTGTGGTTTATGACCCTAACAGGGCTGTACGTGATGAAGTACGAAGATGATGGCGAGCTTACCCCCATTGATATTTCGACCTATTTGACAGGCTCCAGTCGCTTGTACAGTGAGATTGTCAAGGATAAAAACAATAACCTATGGGTGGGTGCTTTCAGCGAGGGTGTCATCTTTATCAATTTCGAGCGTCCACCTGTACAAAACTATAGTCTGGATATTGTCAGGCAACGTATGGGTTTGACTCCCAGTATCAAAGCTCTTTCTGTAGACAAGGATGGGCTTGTCTGGTTGGGGCTCAACCGTTACGGCCTCTGTTTTTACGACAAGGAGACCAATAAGGCTGTCATGCACAGTGATATTCCCGGTTTGTCCATTTTTCAAGAAATCGAGACCATCAATAATATCAAGGAAATCCAGCACAGCCAGGAGCATTGGATTAGTTGTAACCACCAATATGTGTATGTGTTGAAAAAAACAGGGAAACGCATCGACTTCCTCAGGACGGTTGATGTGAATGCCGGCAACAACTACATCAGTAGTGGTGACAAGGTCATTTTTGAAGACAGCAAAGGCAATGTTTGGATTGGCATGCTGGGCGGCATCGTCAAGGTAACGCCGAATAATATGGTGACTGCCGTGTCGGATTTACCGGCCGTCACCGATATCACTGAAGATGCCGAGGGTCATATCTGGGCATCCAGCGAACAAGTCGGTCTGTGTCGATTGTCACCTCAGGGACGAGGTTATCAAACCACATTGTTCGACAAATACACCCAAGGGCTTAATACCAGCAATATCCAAAGTGTAAAGGCACACAGTTCAGGCCTGCTATGGATAGGGACCAAAGAGGGCAGAGTGATCACCTACGATAAGAAAACGGGTAACTTCAACGATGTGAGCCATTTATGCGCCATGACAGGTGAAGGTATTCTCAATATCATGACAGACGTTTGGAACAATGTGTGGATTTCTACCAACAAAAAAGTGACCCGTTTCAACCCCAAAACTCAGTCGTCAACCACGTACAGTGTGTTCGACAACCTGGCTGTTAATTCGTTCATCGGGGGTGCTTGTGCACGGTCATCCAATGGAGAAGTGCTTTTTGGTGGCAACAGGGGCTTCTGCGCCTTTATGCCCGTTAAGGAAAAGAGTGGTCCAACCAATAAGCCCACAATGGTCTATATCACAGACGTTAAGGTGCACAACCTCTCCGTTTTTGATTCAGGCAGTACAGTTGGTTACGACAACGTGAAGGGCTATCTGACCTTGAAACACACCGATAATAATCTCGAGATAGAGTTTTCTTCCCTCAATTATGCGTTCCCCAACAAGGTGCAATATGCGTATAAACTGGAAGGCGTGGATAACGAATGGATTTTTGTGGCTAACAACCGTCATTTTGCCAACTACAACAACCTTGGCAAGGGATCCTATCGATTCCTGCTCAAAGCAACCGATGAGAATGGTATTTGGAGCGACGTCTATACAGCCTTGGAAATCGAGAAAAAGCCGGCGTTGTATGAAACCTGGTGGGCACAGTTGATTTACATCTTTGCCTTTCTTGTCCTGCTATTTGGTTTGTATCGTTTTTCGGTCAATCGTTTCAGGTTGCGCAATGAACTCAAATATGCCCGCATTGAGAAAGAAAAATCGGAAGAACTCACCCAAACCAAGTTGCGCTATTTTACCAACATCTCCCATGAATTGTTGACCCCGTTGACCATCATGTCTTGTCTTATCGATGACCTGGAGCAAACCCACAAAGGAAAGTTTTGGCAACACGATGTGATGAAGGTGAATGTGAACAGACTCAAGCGACTCCTGCAGCAGATTCTCGATTTTCGTAAGGTGGAAAGCGGCAATATGAAGCTCAAGGTGGCCGAAGGTGATCTGGTGACTTTTGTCAACCACATTTGTCAGTATAATTTCAATCCGCTGGCCAAGGAAAAGCAGTTGCATTTCTCCATGGTTTCACTGGAGTCCTCTATTACTGGTTGGTTTGATGCTGAAAAACTGGATACGGTGTTGTTTAACTTACTTTCCAATGCTTTCAAATACACTCAAGCCAAGGGGTCCGTTCTGGTTAACCTGGAACAGTTGCAACGCGGCGAAGGCCGTTTCGCCCGCATCACTGTTTCCGATACGGGTAGAGGCATAGCTCCGGCTGAAATTGAACACATTTTCACTCGGTTTTATTCCAACGACCCTAGCAATTCGGTGGAGAATCACGGCATCGGTTTAACCTTGACCAAAGAAATGATGGAGTTGCACCATGGCTCCATCAACGTGAAGAGCCAATTGGGTGGGGGCTCCACCTTTACGGTTGAATTTCCCTTGGATGCACAGGCCTATACTGAAACCGAACGGGTGGTGCAAGCCGCCTCTCCCTCTGATGTGGACATGGTACAGCTTGAAATTACCAGTCTGGAAGCCCTTGCCCAACCGGAAGCCACTGAGGTGAGTGATGTCAGCCTTTTAATTGTGGAAGACAATCAACAGCTCAGAACCTTAATGGAGAAGATATTAAGCAAGCGCTACCATACCTACCAGGCCGCCAACGGCGAAGAAGCGCTGGCGATTGTGGAAGAACACTCCATTGACATCGTGGTGAGCGACATCATCATGCCGGATATGGATGGCTTGGAACTCTGTCGCCGTTTGAAGGGCAACGTCAATACCAGTCATATTGGTGTGTTGTTGCTGACAGCTAAGAATTCGGTGGACGACAGGATAGACAGTTACAACGCAGGCGCTGATGGCTATTTATCCAAACCGTTCGAATTGAAGGTGTTGGATGCGCGTCTATCCAGCCTGATCAAAAATAAGCAGCACAAATCCGAACGGTTCAAGACGGCTCCCGAACTGAGCATCAGTGCCCTGGAGTTCCCATCGCTGGATGAAAAATTCCTGGAAAATGCCATCGCTGTTATTGAGGAACACCTGGCAGAACCCGATTTTGATCTTGACATGTTCTCGGGCAAACTCAGTATGTCCAAGTCGTCGCTCTACCGTAAGATCAAATCCTTGACCGGTATGTCGCCCGTGGAATTCACAAAGAACATCAGACTCAAGCACGCTTGTCGTATGTTGACCATGCAAGCCGGCAATGTCTCTGATATCGCTTATTCTGTCGGCTTTGCTGATCCTAAGTATTTCACTTCCTGTTTCAAGGCGGCTTTCGGTGTCACCCCCACCGATTATGTCAAACAACAGAAGCAGTTCGATGCGTAACCATTCTAATTAAACGGTAGACATGCCTTTTCCCATCGAAAGCAAACTAGTTATCGGTATCGCATCCAGCGCCCTTTTTGATCTGACCGATGCCGATGCGGTGTTCAGAGAGTCTGGTGAAGAGGCCTATCGCCGTTACCAGGAAGATCACCTGGAAGACACCTTGCCCAAAGGGGTGGCCTTTCCGTTTATCCGTCGTTTTCTCAATCTGAATAAGCAACTGCCGGATAGTCAGCCAGTAGAGGTTGTACTGCTTTCGCGTAACAGTCCTGAAACAGGATTGCGGGTGTTCCACTCCATCGAATACTACGGTTTGGATATTACGAGGGCAGCCTTCTTTTCGGGTACATCGCCTTTTATGTACAACGATGCCTTCAATTTGTCTCTGTTCCTTTCGGCCAACAAAGCCGATGTGCAACAGGCTGTCCGTAGTGGATTCCCGGCAGGGTTGGTCTTGAAAAACGAAGTGGAGGATGATCCTTTGGACAACGAGCTACGCCTGGCTTTCGACTTTGACGGGGTACTGGCCGACGATGAGGCCGAACGCATCTTTCAAGCAGAAGGTCTAGCTGCCTTCAGCCGCGAGGAAGCACTGAAACGAACGGAGCCATTGGGAAAAGGCCCCCTGGCCGATTTGTTCAGTCGCATCGCCCTCATTCAACAATTGCAAGAGGAGGCACGCCGTCTGAACCCCGCACTTCCCAAGTGCTTGAAAATCGCTATTGTGACAGCCAGAAACGCGCCGGCGCATGAGCGCATGATCAACACCCTGAAAAGTTGGCACTTGTCTGTCGATGAGGCTTTCTTCCTGGGTGGTATCGAAAAACGAAGGGTATTGTCTGTGATGCGGCCGCATTTGTATTTCGATGACCAAACCCTGCACCTGGAACGTCTGGACAACATCCCTATGGTGCATATTCCGTTTGGCGTGGCGAATGAGCCCCTGAATCCTTAATTCAGCAATAGCTCAATCAGTTCCTTCACACCCTCCACCGCTTTTTTTCGAATGATGTGCACGCCCCTGCGCTGCACGGGGACTTCGTTGGGGTCAATCAGGTAGATGCGACAGTTGTTTGGTGCGTCGTTAAGCAAGCCTGCGGCCGGGTACACATTCAGAGAGGTACCGATAACGACCAGAATGTCAGCCTGGCTGACCCATTCGATGGCTTCTTCCATAGCCGGCACCGCTTCACCAAACCAAACAATAAAGGGCCTGAGTTGGGAACCATCGGCGGCTTTGTCCCCCCATTCAATGGCGTTGAGCCCTATGTCGGTAACATGGAATTTGTCCCTGCTGCTACAGGCTTTCGTCAGTTCGCCATGCAGGTGTAGTACTTGGCTGCTTCCTGCTCGTTCGTGCAGGTTGTCTACGTTTTGCGTTACTATGCGTACTTCGTAACGGCTTTCCAGCTTTACCAAGCCTTTGTGTGCCTCGTTTGGTTCTGCGGTTCCCAACTGTTGCCTTCTTTCGTTGTAAAAGCGAAGGACCACCTGTGGATTCCGGTACCAGCCTTCGATGCTGGCGACATCCATTACTGGATAATTTTCCCAAAGTCCCCCGGCGTCTCTGAAGGTTTTCAATCCGCTTTCGGCGCTGATGCCTGATCCGGTTAGAATGACAAGCTTTTGTTTCATGTTTCGTGGTGGAAAAGGGTTCTTCAAATGTACTATTTTTAACTACCCTTTCCTGTGTGATTCATTACTATTTTTTCCTTCGAAGCCGCTCTTCTTGACGGAATCGGCTTCTTCTTTTCCCTTCGAAACCGCTCCCCTTACGGGGCAGGGTATTGTCTCCAGTACCCGTTCCTCAGGGCTGGCGAACGCTTCGACATCAGCGCCAATCGCTCGTCTCAAGTGACTCGCGAGGTTGGCCTTGCCGCTCTCGTCGGGTTCGCAAACCCTGAGGAACGGGTGTCGGAGACAATACCCGACTCCGCCCCAAGGGGAGCGGAATCGAAGAGAGGATAGATTCCCGCTCTAAGGAGAGGGGAATCGAAGAGCAGAATACTTAGAAGGACAGATCGATCACCACATACTCAGACTGCGACCCAATCCGGTACTGCGGCCCCCAAATACCAAGACCAGAACTAACATACACATGCGTGTTATCCTTCTTACCATACCCATACCCAATTTCAAACAACCACTTGACAATCAAATTGCCCGGAAAAAACTGACCACGATGGGTGTGACCAGAGAGCTGAAGGTCGATACCAAGGCTGGCAGGCTCTTCCAGGTGGTACGGTTGATGATCCATCACGATGACAGGCAGCGAAGGATCTAGGGATGCTGTCAGTCTGGCCAGTTCACTCCGTTTTGGATTGGTCCTGTCATCCCTACCTAAGAGATAGAGAGCACTGTCAATCAGGATGGTTTCGTCACGCAAGACCCTGACACCATGGGTGTTCAAATAGTGATACAAACTGTCAGGACGCCCCGAATAGTATTCGTGATTGCCGGAAATAGCAAAAACGCCATGGGTGGCCTTGAGGTTGGCCAATTCAGGGCCAAGGTTCTGTTCAAACACCGGTCCCAGGGCACGGTCTGTCAAGTCACCCACCAACAAAATGAGGTCAGGGTTACTTGCGTTAAGCAGCTTTACATACTGCTGTAGCTGCTTTTTTCCGATGCTGCTGCCCAGGTGTAGGTCGCTGGCCATGACGATACGCAGCTGTTTGCCCTGGGTCGGTTTGTTGGCTGTGAGCTCAAGATGTACGGCCTGGGGATGCCTGAAGCGGTAATACCCCACCGCTAAACTGACGAAGATGACAGCCAGACTGGCCACTGTAATCCAACGGCGCAGCGATAAGGTTTGAAAGGAGCCTTCAGGCCATATGGTCAACACTAACTGCAGCAAATCGGTCAGGACATAAGTGATGAGCAGGTAGATGAGGATCACGAGGAAAGTGTACCCCACGAATGCCAGTGTTTGGCCCAGTACAGGCGGCAACCAGTTTTCAGCCAGCAGGCCGGCAAACAGTGACACCCACAACAAGCCATAAAGCACGGAAAACAAGGGGCGATACCAGGTTTTGGCTGGCAACAATTGCCAGGTTCTATAGTAAACATAACCGGCCAACAGGAGCAGCAAACCCAGTATCACTAACAGAAATGCGTGCTTCATGCCTTCGATGGCAATTGGATGCGACGATCAAGTTCGTTACGCAGGGTGTCCAGGAAGCCTTCAGTGGTCAGGTAATCCCTTTCGCTGAGTTTATCCCCGTGAATGAGCACGGCCAGGTCCTTGGTCATGTGGCCGGCTTCCACTGTGTCGATGCAGACTTGTTCCAGGGTGTGGCAAAAATCAATCAACGCCTGGTTGCCGTCCAATTTACCCCTGTGGGCCAGCCCTCTGGTCCAGGCGAAAATGGAGGCGATGGGGTTGGTAGAAGTGGGTTTGCCTTGTTGATGTTGGCGGTAATGACGTGTCACCGTACCGTGGGCCGCTTCGGCTTCCACCGTCTGACCGTCGGGTGTGACCAGCACGGACGACATCAGGCCCAGCGAACCGAAACCCTGAGCCACGGTATCAGATTGTACATCACCGTCGTAGTTTTTGCAGGCCCAGACAAAGCCCCCTTCCCATTTGAGGGCAGAGGCCACCATGTCGTCGATAAGGCGGTGTTCGTAGGTGATGCCGGCTTTTGTGAAGGCATCCTTGTAGTCGCTTTCGTAGACCTCCTGGAAGATGTCCTTGAAACGCCCGTCGTAGGCTTTGAGGATGGTGTTTTTGGTCGACAGGTACAAGGGCCAGCCTTTGTCAAGGGCTACCCGGAAACAACTGTGGGCGAAACCGTATATGGACTCGTCGGTGTTGTACATACACATGGCTACGCCGTCGCCCTTGAAATCGAAGACGTCCCAGCTGGTGGTTTCCCCCCGTTCGTTGGTGAAACTCATGCGCAGTTTACCTTTGCCCTTAATGACGGTGTCTGTTGCTTTGTACTGATCCCCGAAGGCGTGACGCCCGATGATGATGGGCTTGGTCCATCCCTGGACGTAACGAGGAATGTTGCGCATCACGATGGGCTCTCTGAACACCGTGCCGCCAATGATGTTGCGCAACGTGCCGTTGGGGGATTTCCACATGGCCTTGAGTCCGAATTCCTTGACCCTGGCTTCGTCGGGGGTGATGGTGGCGCATTTGATGCCCACGTGATAATCCTTGATGGCGTTGGCCGCCTCGATGGTGACCCTGTCATCGGTGAGGTCACGGTGCTGAATGCTCAAATCAAAATATTTGATATCCAGGTCCAGGTAGGGCAGGATCAACTGTTCCCTGATGAACCGCCAGATCACGCGGGTCATTTCGTCGCCATCCAGCTCAACGATGGGATTTTTTACATTTATTTTGGTCATTGTATAGCTAGCATGTGGTTAACGTTCGACTAATGGTGTAAATGGCCTGTGCTCGCCCACGTTCTTGTAGGCCGGACGGATGATGCGCTTGCCAGGGAAGTTGAGTTCTTCGATGCGGTGGGCCGTCCATCCCACGATGCGTGACATGGCAAACAAGGGCGTGTACACCTCTTCAGGCAAGCCGATGGCCTCATATACGAAACCAGAGTAGAAATCCACGTTGGCACAAACCTGCTTTTTGATGGACGATCCCTTGTGTTCCATAAAAGCCTTGATGGCGCGTTCTTCGACCAACTCCATGAAATGGTACACCTCTTCCATCCCTTTTTCCTTGGCTAATTCACGGGCCAATTCCTTGAGGAGAACAGCCCTGGGGTCGGAAATGGTGTAGACCGCGTGTCCAATGCCGTAAATAAGGCCTGTTTTGTTGTACACCTCCTTGTTGAGCATGCGTTTCAGGTAATGATCGATCTCTTTGACATCGGTCCAGTCATGGATGGCTGTCTTCAAGTGCTCGAACATGGCCTTGACCTGGATGTTGGCACCCCCGTGTAAAGGGCCTTTCAGTGAGCCTATACCAGCTGCGATGGCCGAATAGGTGTCGGTTTCTGTTGAGCTGGTTACCCTGACGGTGAAGGTGGAATTGTTACCACCACCGTGTTCGGCGTGCAGGATGAGCATGAGGTCGAGAGTCTTAATATCCAGTTCCGTGTAACGCCTTGGCCCCTTCATCATGTAGAGGAAGTTTTCGGCAATAGACATGTTTTCGTTCGGATGACGGATGTGCAGGGATCGTCCTTGCTGGCTGTGTCGCAGAATGTTGAAGGCGTAGGCAATAACAGTGGGGAACTTGGCTATCAAGTTGATGGACTGACGCATCAGATTGTCCCTGGTGATGGTGTCCGGGTCAGGGTCGAAGGTGTACATCACCAATACGCTTCTGGCCAGTATGTTCATGATGTTGTTGCCTTCCAGGTAGAGGATATTCATTTTCTCCGTCTGCTCCAGGGGCATGGCGTTGTTGATGACGTTGCTGAAAACCTTTAGTTCTTCTTCATCAGGCAGGTAACCAGACAAAAGCAGGAAGGCCGTTTCTTCAAATCCTAGGCGGTTTTCACCTTGGATGCCGTGGACCAATTCTTCCACGTCAATACCCCGGTAGATCAACTTCCCAGGGATGGCTTTCAGTTTGCCTTCTTCGTCTTTTTCGTAACCGACCACATCGCCGATTTTACTTAAACCGACCAACACACCGGTGTGGTCTTCGTTGCGCAGCCCGCGTTTGACGTTGAACTTGGTGAACAGTTCCTTGTCGATGCGACTGGTGGTCTTAATTGTCTCGGAGAGCTTGTAGATCATGTATTCGTCTTGCATAGAGCTGTTAACTATAATAGGGTGAACGTGATTGATTTAAACAGGCTTCATGGCGTTCAGGGCGCTACCGGCCTTGAACCACTCAATCTGAGCCTGGTTGTAGGTGTGGTTGAGGTGGCAACGCTGTTCACTACCGTCGGAGTGGTGGATGACCAACGTCAAAGGTTGTCCAGGACTGAAGGTTTTCAATCCCAATATGCTGAAACAATCGTCTTCACGAATGGCGTCGTAATCGGCCTTGTCAGCAAAGGTCAAGGCCAGCATCCCTTGTTTCTTAAGGTTGGTTTCGTGAATCCGCGCGAACGATTTTACAATGATGGCCCTGACGTTCAGGTGCCTGGGCTCCATGGCCGCATGTTCCCTCGATGAACCTTCGCCGTAGTTTTCTTCAGCTACCACGATGGAACCAATATCAGCTGTCTTAAGGGTTCTTGCATAAGCTGAAACGGCTGAGTACTCACCGGAAACAGGGTTGAGTACCGCATTAGTGCGGTCGTTGAAGGCGTTGACAGCCCCCATGAGCAAGTTGTCGGAGATGTTGTCCAAATGCCCCCTGAACCGCAGCCAGGGACCGGCCATGGAAATGTGGTCGGTGGTGCATTTGCCTTTGGCTTTGATCAAGAGAGCCAGGTTGGACAGGTCATCTCCTTCCCAAGGTTTAAAGGCGGCCAGCGTTTGGAGGCGTTGCGAATCGGGCGCTATGGTTACGGTCAGATCGGGTTGAGGGGCTGGTGGCAGAAAACCTTGTTCGGGCGCCTGGTAGCCCTGGGGTGGAAATTCCAACCCCCTGGGCGGTTCCAATTTGACAGGAACCCCGTCCTTATTGATCAAGGTATCGGTTAAAGGATTGAAGCGCAGGCTGCCGGCTATGCTCATGGCAGCAACCACATCGGGGGAGCTGACAAAAGCATGCGTGTTGGGATTGCCGTCGTTCCGCTTGGCAAAATTCCGGTTGAAGGAGGTCAGGATGGCGTTGGGTTTGTCGGGATTTTCCGTGACCCGCTTCCATTGGCCGATGCACGGACCACAGGCATTGGCAATCAAGGTGGCACCGGCTTGTTCGAATACCGACAGCAAGCCATCGCGTTCGGCCGTGAGACGAATCTGTTCAGACCCCGGATTGATGATGAGGGGCGTCTTGACAGGCAAACCCTGTTTCATCGCCTGCTCCAGCACGGAGGCTGCCCTGGAAAGGTCTTCGTAGGATGAATTGGTACAGGAACCAATCAAACCGGCTTCCAGTACGTGCGGATAGTTGTTTTTGTCGATGTAGGCAGCCAGACCGGAGAGTGGGGTGGCAGCATCGGGAGTATAAGGACCGTTGACATGGGGCTCCAGTTGACTCAAGTCGATGTCAATAAGCCTGTCATAGTATTGTTCAGGGTTGGCCAGGACCTCAGGGTCGGCCGTCAAGTGAACCAACTGCGCCATAGCCAGGTCAGCCAGTTCTTTACGTCCCGTGGCGTTAAGGTAAGCAGCTGCCCGTTGGTCGAAGGGGAAAACGGACGTTGTGGCCCCCACTTCGGCTCCCATATTGCAGATGGTGGCCCTGCCTGTGGCCGAGAGACTGGCAACACCGGGACCAAAGTATTCAATAACAGCGTTGGTGCCACCCTTGACGGTGAGGATGCCGGCCAATTTGAGAATAACGTCCTTGGGCGACGACCAACCACTGAGGCTGCCAGTCAGACGCACACCGATGAGGGTCGGCATTTTCAGTTCCCAGGGCATGCCTGCCATTACATCGACCGCATCGGCACCACCGACACCGATGGCTGCCATGGAGAGGCCGCCAGCATTGGGTGTGTGAGAGTCCGTGCCTATCATCAAACCGCCTGGAAAGGCGTAGTTTTCCAGCACCACCTGGTGTATGATACCGGCGCCAGGTTCCCAAAAGCCGATGCCGTATTTTTTGGATACGGTACGCAAAAAATCATAGACCTCCCTGTTGGTAATCAATGCCTCCGATAAGTCGGCGTCAGCTGATCGGAAGGCTTGAATTAAGTGGTCGCAATGGACGGTGGAGGGTACGGCCACTTCACGCCGCCCTGCGTTCATGAGTTGCAACAAAGCCATCTGGGCTGTAGCATCCTGCATGGCCACCCTGTCGGGAGCGAAGGCCACATAATCCTGTCCCCGCTTAAAATCCTTCAATGTTTCCTCGGGGGAAAGATGGGTATACAGAACTTTTTCCGTCAGGGTGAGCGGACGCTTCAAAAAGGCCTTTGCTTTGGTCGCTTTTTCAGGCAGATTCTGGTAAAAGGATTTGGTCAATTGTTCATCCAACGCCATTACTTGCTTTCAATTAGTCGTTTTTACGTGCTTATTATTTACAAAACTACGAAAAAAACTGGAATAATCAATAAAACAAGTTAAGTATTGGTAAAAATAATACTGTGCCATCTAACATCAATCCGATTCCGGCGTATCGAAGTTGCATTGCATGCAAGCGGAGGCATGTCGGTCGTATTCTTCAAATGCTGGTCCAGGGATGCCATTGATGGAAATAATGCGGTCAACACGTACGGCTGTACCGTCTTCAAAACACAGGTACTGTTCCCGTAAGGCGTTGGTTTCGACGCCGGTAATTTTACCATTGGCTTCCTCCAAATCCACGCCCTTGCCAAAATAGATGGCTCTGGCCTGGCCTTTTTGTTGTGCTTCGGCAAAAATGCTGTCATAAACCGGATCGACGAACGTGAAATCTGTTTTCATCGCAGTGAGGTGTTGGTTTACGTCGGTCAATATACGGTTTTATTCTGAAACTTGATTGAAGTGCTTTAATGAGCGGTTAAGACGAATTTTTTCGAATGGATGGCTCCCGATTGATGTGTCGTTACTTGAATGTACAGCCCTGGTTTCTCTGGAGCCACCTGTTGGATGCCTTGCAAGGTATAATAACGCACGGAAACAACGGGATCGTTGGAATCAATCGTCGGGTGGATCAGCGCCGTGATGGGGGCGGCTGGTTCGAAAACCCAGCGCATCTGGACACGATCGATGTAACGAGTCGAACTGACAGCTGTACTGAATAGTTGCAGGCATTTCAGCGTCGAATCGGATTCCTGGATGCTGCAAGCCATTTTTCCGTTTTCAGTTTTTCGATACAGCACATGCACATCTACCGGCGTTTCTACCATTGACGACAAAATTTGCAGGTACATGTTGGTCGCTCTGTTACGGATGGTGACGTAGCCCTCCTTGTCGGTTGATGGAAGAACGATCCATTGTGCGGCCGGATTGGTGCGGATGGTATCATTGTAAGAGTCGTTGGCATCGGTACTTCCGGTCAGGTAGCTCAGTTTGCCAGCTGGCGTTGCTGTGATGTATTTTTTGGTCATATCTGGTGTGGCTGCTATTTGACTGCCTCCAGATACGCCGTAGCTGTAGATGGCGTAATACACTGTGGAATCCGGTCGGCTTAAGACGCGATTCTGAGCCGCGATGAAGGTGTCCATGGATGAGGTCAACAGGGAGAGGAGGGAGTCAACTTCAGTCTGGGTGGTTTGTGATGACAGCTTATTGAAAAAAGTCTGAGCTGTATCAATGATGGCCGAATAGGCGTCGTAGGCTACCGGCGGGTATTGCAACATGTCTATGCCTGGGGTAGCGCTCTCCAACAATGCCTTTGCGGCGCGGATTGTGAGTTTCAACTCGCTGCTGGATGGACTCAACGGTTGTGTGGTCAAGTTGGGATAAGGGATGCTGTCTACCCCGTCGCCGATGTAGAAACCCAAATGGGGCGGCTGATTGTAAGCCACATTTTGCCAGGCCACTCCGAGCCGGTAAACTGGATCGTGCATCAGGGTATACAGCCTGTGGGTTGTGGGAGCGGTTGTGGTAAAAATAATCAACGAGGTGTTTCCTCCGTTGCAGATAACTTCCTCGCGCCAGTCGCCAATAATATCGGCACTAAGGTTGGGATTTTCCTTGGTGCCGTTGATGAAACCGCCACCATAATTATATAAGGTAATCAGACGGCCGGTGCCACCATCAATGTTCCACTTAGTGATGACTGAGCGATCGAGCATTTCATCCTGCAGATCCCCGTCCCAATAGATGCGTTGGTTGTAGGTATCACCACCACCTGCTGTGGTGGGTTTGTTGATGGCAAACTGGTTGCCTTTCGTGTCATACATGCCTGCTTCGCCCACCGACCACATTTCAAAACCACGGTAGCGAGGGTCAATGTCGGCCGCAATGCCGCGCCCGTTGTCCGATGCGTAATTGGCGCTGTGGAAGATGATGCTGCCCGTATTGGCGTCGTGCATTTCGTGGTTCCATTTACCGGCATTCGTTGACTCATGGACTTGAAACACCTCAAGTCCTGGTCTGTCCGGATCGAGGTCGCTGACGTGCATGGCGTCTCCATGACCAAGGCCGGTGCGGTATTTGGTCTTCCCATTGTGATCGATGCAAGCCGATCCGTAAATGATTTCGTCAAAGCCGTCACCATCCACATCGGCCACCGAAAGGTTGTGATTGCCTTCACCATAGGCCCCTTGTCCCGGCGTCGCTGAATCGTGAAACCACCGTTGCACAAGTTTGCCGTCGCGGTAATCCCAGGCGGCCAACGTGCTGCGTGTGTAATAGCCACGGCACATGACCAGACTGGGACGAACACCGTCCAAGTAAGCAATGCAGGCCAGAAAGCGATCCACCCGGTTGCCGTAACTGTCTCCCCAGGCTGAAACGGTACCACGGGGAGGGTTGTAGGCGACGGTACTTAGATTCGCCCCTGTCAAGCCGTCGAACACAGTGAGGTATTCGGGGCCGGAAAGGATGTAGCCACTGCTGTTGCGGTAGTTGGCCGTTGGTTTGTCCGAACCCATAAGAACGTATCGTCCTTGTCCATCCATGGTGCCAGGGGCTGTTTTGCAAGCCACTTCAGCCCGCCCGTCTCCGTCCAGGTCATAGACCATGAATTGGGTGTAATGGGCGCCGGCACGGATGTTGATGCCCAGGTCTATGCGCCAGAGTTTGGTGCCGTCCAGTTTGTAGGCATCCAGGTAAACTTTATCTGTAATACCGCTACTGGCGTTGTCTTTGGCGTTCGAAGGATCCCACTTGACCACGATTTCGTACGTGCCGTCTCCATCAAGGTCGCCCACGCTACAATCACCAGGGCTGTATGTGGCCGTTGCTGTGGCTTCAGGTCGATCCAGAGGCAGAGTCTTGTAGATAGTGCCCCATGGGGTGACCGCCTCTGTGCGTTGTGTCTCTTCCAGTGTACTCCCATCGACCACTCCAACTTGATAGGTATGGGTTGCTGCTCCCAAGGTGTCGGTATAGTTGGTGGCGCCAGTCAACGGCGTTGTGTTCAGCAGGACGTTGTTACGGTATATGTTGAAGCGAACATCCTTGGCATCATCACCCAGCAAACGCCAGGAAAGAAAGACACCCCCATCGGTTTTAACAGCCACCAATCCACGGTCGAGTCGCTCCATCTGTCGAGTGAAGACACTGGAAAGTTGGGGTGTATCGTTGGCAAAACAAACAACGGCAAAGAAAATCAACAAAGCTGTGATTACGCCTTTTCTGGTGCACATGGATAGGGTATGCATAGAATGTATTTCTAATGGTTAACTGGATGTCACATCCGGTGACCATCGACAATCGACGGTGGTGAGGCAAAGATACTAAAAAGAGGGAGGCTATCGCATGGGATGACTTGAAAAAGCTTAGAACGGGTACTGCCCTTTGGCTGCACCAGTTTGGAGGGCTTTGAGGGCTTGGTGATCGAAGGTGGCACCGGTGCCTCGGTAGAAAATACCACTGGCCAGATTGCCTCTGCCACCGTTATCCCAGTAGCAGGGAACCAGACCGCACGCTTTGGCCTTCTCGGTGACGTACGATAAGTAATAGGCCCTGGAAGCCAGGTGGCGGGTCAAGGCATCACCTGTGAGGGCACTGCGGCGGGTGGGAGCATACTCACCTAAAATAACGGGGTATCCCTTGTTTACGTAGGTCAGTTTCACTTTATTAAACTGATTCAGTACGTGTGATTCCTGTCCCCAACTGGAAACGTCCCCATATTGGGCGAAAGGTTGACCCCATAACGTTTTAGCCGACGCGGTTTCGTCTCCGCAAAAATCCCAGGGATCGTAGTAATGGACCTCGACAAACAGGCGGTTCTTTGCCTGATCGGTGGGAATGCGCAAGTAGTTGACGCCGTGGTCGATGTTGGTGTTGTACGTTTGGATCACCAGGTTACGGTAGCTGTTGCGGCCGCCGGTGGAGCGAACAGCGTCAATGAAGGTTCTAAGGTAACTGAAAAAGACTTCATTGTGCTCGGTCGTGGGTGTGCCGTAATCGGCGTGCACCTCGTTGGTGCCGGCAAACAACAGGTGCTCGTCGTAGTCCCTGAAGTAGGTGGCTATCTGCTCCCAAAAGGCTTTTTGTTTGGCGTTGACCTCTTCCTGAGCCCAATAGAAGGGACGGTTTTCCAACCATCCACCATCCCAATGGATGTTGAGAATCACATACATGCCGTGCGCATAGCAGTAATCCACCACCTCTTTGACCCTGGCTAACCAGGCAGGGTTCAGTTTGGCCGTTTTGGCATCGATCATGTGGCTGTTCCAGGCGCAAGGCAGGCGCACGGTGTTGAATCCGGCCGCGTAAATGGAGTCAATCAGCCGTTGACTGGCTTTTTCATTGCCCCAGGCTGTCTCATCGGTAGGCACTTCCAAGCTGTTGCCCAGGTTCCAGCCGGCATACATCTGTGAGGCCAGTTGCATGGCTGTTTTGGGCATGCCAGTGATGTCTGGGGGGAGGGGATTGGTATTGTAGGAAGGGAAGATGATACCTGTCTGGTTGACGGGGATAGATAGACTAGGGCCGTTCTGGGATTGTACGTTGATGTAGCCCACCCTGTCTTCATCGGTGTCGTTGGGGGCGATAGTGACTGTAAGGATGTGGGTGCCAGCTTCCCCTTCATTGCTACTGACACTGAGCCATGGCACATCGCAGGTCAGCGTCCATGGTGCTGAAGATACGATGGCGAAGGTGCTGGTGCCCCCACTCTTCTTGATGTCAATTTGTCTGATGTTTGATGCCAGGCTGTGGTAAGGTTGGGTTACCACGATATTGACGGGCTTGGCACCGTCAGCGGTCAGAATCAGCGTGGCCGTGCGGGTGCTGCTGACAGTATCAGTTACAGTAACAAAGACCGTATCTTCCGGGCCTGACCCCGTTGTGGCAGAAAGCTGTATCCACGGAGCTGCCAGGTTTTCCAGGCTCCAGCTTGAGGCATCGGTTTTGATGATTAACGTGTCAACGCCGCCGTTTGTGGGTATGACAAGGCTGTCTGGCCGAACACTCAAGGAAGGCTCGGTCAATGACTCACAAGCGGTTTGAAAGAACATGAAAAAAACCGGGACAAGCAAGGCTGTCAGCATGGATGCAGTCTTCATTATAAAGCAGTAAAAAAACCGGGAGGCAGGACTAACCAGCCTCCCGGTTGAATAGGTTATTGAACTTTTACTAAATGGAAAGCCTTGGATTCAGCTTTGTCTTCGTTGTTTTGACCCAACCAAAGCCCTTCGGTACTTTCAGGTACATCCAGTACATACATATTCTTTTTATTGAGACTGAATATGGAGTTAGGAATGCTGACCGAATCAGCAAAGGCGATGTAACCACCCTTATTGATGGTGTACGTTGTGGCCAAGCCATTAACGACACAATTGCCGTTGGTTTCGAAGGTCACGCGGATGGTGTCGACGGCTGCCAGGCTTTCGGCGGTGCCAGCCCAACCCGTAGCGATGATGTCAGCAGCACTTGTCCAAGCATTGAGCAGGTTCTTGCCAGCCCAACCAACCCAGTTGTAAGGCACGGTAGCCGGTTTCCAGGTACCAGCCAGTGTGGCTGTGGTCACGTCCGTACGGACAGGGTGGGTGTAGGTCGGGGAGGTGTATGTGTACCCGTCAACTACGTAGTTGTAAAGCAACCAGCATTTGCTATCCTTTTCGGCTTCGAAACTACGTTTAACACGGACAACCATGGCGGAGTCAGAGCAGTGGAGGATGGTAACATTCTCCAGGTCTTCCGTCAGGAACTGGCTGGGATTGGTAGCGTTGCCATCATTGGTGATGCGGCCAATGTCCATGGGGAAACGCATGCCTGTGGCAAACTTCATGTCACCCATCTGTGCGCTTAATACGCCCAGATACTTGTATTGATATTTCAACATGTGTTGCCAGAGGGTAATGGGAGCTTCGTTTTCCACAATGGATGGATTACAGATATCATCAACACGGTCATAAGGTTTGAAGGTGTACTTGCCCGTTTTTGTGACACCGTCAATGACTAATGTGCAGATACCTGTAATGGCATCGAAGCGGATTGAACCAACTTCAGGGGTACCTCCCCATCCGTAAATGTTGGTGCCACCCCAGGGACCCCAGGAGGAACCGTCTGTGTTGCCACCGGCATCCTTGTCTCCGTAGAAATCCAATGGGTTGTGGAAGAAGGAGGCTTTGTTTACGCTGGTGCTTGTTTCAACACCGGCATCGTCAATGGTGACTGTTACAACAGCTCCAATATCCAACTTCCAGGTCTTTTGGACATTGGGACCACCGGTCAGGTTTTTCCAAATGCCGCTTTGGAAGACGGTCACATCGGTTGTGGCAATGGTGAACTCAACGGTGTCGGAACTCAGGAAGTCACCGCCATCGCTAACACTCAATACAGCCCAATAGGTGCCAGCCATAGGTACGTAGAATTCGGCCGGATTTACATTCGATTGATCGCCTGTGCCCACTTCCCACAGGAAGGTGGTGGCGGCTTTCATACTGCAGTTGAAGAGTACCGTGTTTCCGTTAACGGTAATCGTAAAATCAGTTTCCAATACTGGCTTGTGCAATGTTGGGGTTTCCTCCTCTTTTTCACACGAGGTGAACAGAAAGGCAAACAATCCCATAAACAGAAAGAGGGTTTTGTACATTGTTTTCATGATAAAGTTGTTAGGTT
>JAAYBL010000140.1 GCA_012718945.1 Bacteroidales bacterium | reverse complement strand
TTGTGTTTTACAGGGCCAGGAAACAGACCACGATGGCAAACAGAGAGGCGGCTTCCACAAGGGCAGCAATGATCAGCATGGAGGTACGGATATCACCGGCAGCAGACGGTTGACGAGCCATGGATTCCATAGCCGATCCACCAATCTTGCCAATACCGATACCGGCACCGATAACGGCCAGGCCAGCGCCAATGGTTGCACCTAATTTTCCAATGCCCACTCCCAGAGTGGCTGCTTGCAGTAAGATGGTTGCTAACATAAGAATTGCATTTTAAAGTATGACGATTAAAAATAAATCAATGGTGTTTCACCCTGGCCAAACCGATGTACACCGATGAAAGAAGGGTGAATATATATGCCTGCAGGAAAGAAACCAGCAGTTCCACAAAAAACATGAACACGCTCAACAGTACTGACATGGAGGTCATCACAGCGTTGATGGTCGTCCCCATGGCCACCGTGAAAAAGATCAGACTGACCAAACTCAACATGATGGTATGCCCGGCCATGACGTTGGCGAACAGACGAATCATAAGCGAGAACGGTTTGGAAATAACCCCGAAGATTTCCACGATGGGCATCAGGGGTATGGGCAATTTCAGGAACATGGGCACGTCCGGCCAAAAGACTTCTTTCCAATAAGCCTTGGTACCAAACACATTGACAATGACCATGGTGAACAACGCCAGCACGAGAGTGACGGCAATATTACCTGTCACGTTGGCCCCCCCCGGGAATAAGGGGACCAAGCCCAGCAAGTTGTTCATGAGAATAAAGAAGAACACCGTCATCAGGTACGATTGAAACTTCCTGTAATCGGGTCCTATGTTTGACTTGATAACGTCATTGCGGAGGAATTCGACCACCACTTCGATGGTGCCCACGAAGCCACCAGGAGCTTTCAGGGGGTTTTTCTTGTACCAACGGGCAACAATCAATACGATGAGCACCACCAGCAGAGAACTGATAAGCAAGGCCAATACGTTTTTCGTGATGGACACATCCAGAGGTCTGACCTCACGACCATCAGCCGCCTTGGTCACTACCTTGCCGGCATATTTACCATCGGTGGCCAGGTAAAATCCTTTATAAACATGGCCATGATGCAACTTGGCAGCCGAGAACGCCTCCAAACCGCCTTCAGGTGCCTTGACAATGACCAACAGAGGTATTTCTATATGGGTATGCCCGATGGTGGTGATGTGCCAGGTGTATGAATCGTTGATGTGAGAAAAAATCATCTTTTTCACATCCAACGGGGCTTCTACCGATGGTGATTCCGCAACGTCGGTAGCTTCGACAACGGTCATAGAGTCAGCAACAGTCGTAGCGCCAGCAACGGTCGTCGTATCGGCCACGCCCGCTTGGCTGGCAACGGCAAAACCGGCCATCAAAACCATCAAAACAAGCAGAACACTGCGTTTATACATCCACGTCCTCATTTTCTATTTCCTTACCGGCATATGGCTCAGGTTTGGGGAGTTTATCCCCTTCCTTGGCACGGCGCCGTTTGTTCCTTCGTTTCTCATAAAGGAAAAACACATACGATTCCAATATGAGAAAGACCATATAAAAAACCAAGGTTGTCAGACCGAACTGTTTCATATCGGTATGGACAAACCAGGCATAAATACCTACGAAAAGTGCAGCCAATAAGAGTTTGACACCCCTGGCCATCATATACGTCATGGTCACGGAATCCGGCTTTTCCGTATGAGTAGCCTCCAAACTCAGCGCCATACCCATGCCGACAACCCAGAAAAAGAGGGGAATCACGGGGAAGGCTGCAAAGTAAGCATCAGGCCAGGCAAAAGTCAACAACAGCCAGGCCACCCCGGCAACCAAAGCATTAGCCCCGGTAACCAGCATCAACAACCTGAAAATCAGTCTAACTCTGCGTTTCATCGTTTATACCGTCAGACACACACAAACCCTGTCATTCCTGACTTCCACAAAGCCTCCTTCAATATCCATAGATGTCTCATCTGGTGCAAAATACGTCAGATGCCCCTTGGTCAGAATAGAGAGAAACGGTGTGTGATCGGGCAGGATACCAAAGGATCCTTCCAATCCAGGCAAGATAACAGAGGAGACCTCCTTGCTTACCAATACTCCTTTTTCAGATAGGACTTCCAGTTTCATGTGTGCGTTAATTACATGGCATCATATGGATGCCGTTTATGCTTACTGCCAGTTATTTGGCTTGATCCAACAATTTTTGACCCTTCTCGATGGCCTCCTCTATGGTACCCACGTTGAGGAAAGCCGATTCGGGCAAATAGTCCACCTCACCATCCAGAATCATCTTAAATCCGCGAATGGTGTCAGAGATGCTGACCATCACTCCCGGCAAACCAGTAAACGCTTCCGACATGGCGAAGGGTTGTGACAAGAAACGCTGTACCCTACGAGCCCTGTTGACCGTCTGCTTGTCTTCATCAGACAATTCTTCCATACCTAAAATGGAGATGATATCCTGCAACTCTTTATTGCGTTGTAGAATTTGCTTCACCCGTTGGGCCGTATCGTAGTGTTCGGCGCCCAGAATCTGCGGGTCAAGGATGCGAGAAGTGGATTCCAAGGGATCGATGGCCGGATAGATACCCAATTCAGTAATCTTACGACTGAGCACCGTGGTGGCATCCAGGTGAGCGAACGTGGTGGCAGGTGCCGGGTCGGTCAAGTCATCGGCAGGCACATATACAGCCTGTACCGACGTGATGGATCCGGACTTGGTCGAAGCGATGCGCTCCTGCATGGCACCCATTTCTGACGCCAATGTTGGTTGGTAACCCACTGCGGAGGGCATACGGCCTAACAATGCCGACACTTCCGAACCAGCTTGTGTAAAACGGAATATATTGTCTATAAAGAATAGAATATCTTTTGGTGCCTCATCCTCACTCTGAGCATCCCTGAATGATTCAGCGACGGTCAAACCAGAAAGAGCCACCGAAGCACGGGCTCCGGGAGGTTCGTTCATCTGACCGAACACCAGGGTAGCCTGCGATTTAGCCAACTCTTCATAGTCAACTTTCGAGAGATCCCAATCGCCCTCTTCCATGCTTTTCTTAAAGTCCTCACCATAGCGGATAACGTTGGACTCGATCATTTCCCTCAACAGGTCATTGCCTTCACGGGTACGTTCGCCCACACCGGCAAAAACTGAAAAGCCCTTGCTCTTTTTGGCCACGTTATTGATCAACTCCATGATAAGCACGGTCTTGCCTACACCGGCACCACCGAACAAACCAATCTTACCACCCTTCACATAGGGTTCCAGCAAATCGATGACTTTAATACCGGTGTAAAAGATTTCAGTGGCTGTGGTCAACTCACTAAAGGAAGGCGGATCCCTGTGAATGGGTAATTTATCGGCCCCTTCAACAGCCGTTAAACCATCGACAGCCGTCCCGGTAACGTTCAGCAAGCGTCCCTTAAGCTGATCACCGACGGGCACCTGAATAGGGGAACCCAACGGAAAAACTTCGGTACCACGGCTCAAACCGTCCGTACTGTCCATCGCCACGGTACGTACCGTGTGTTCACCGATGTGCTGCTGCACCT
Organism: Bacteroidales bacterium; assembly: GCA_012718945.1. Lineage (GTDB taxonomy): Bacteria > Bacteroidota > Bacteroidia > Bacteroidales > UBA1402 > UBA8389. Next base: position 3,832 of record JAAYBL010000140.1, on the reverse strand, counting down.
CAACGATAAGTTCTCTGCCATCCTCAAGTGGGATGCGGATAGCGTCGTGAATACCGGGAAGAGGCTCAGTACGTTTTTTCTCTGATTTGAACTGAATGTCCACTACGGGACCGATAACTTGGGAGACAAAACCTTTAGAACGTACCATATCGTGTGTTTATACAGGACAAAGATAGTAAAAAACAGACCCAAAAGTAAGACAAAAAAAGTGAAAAATAGGCAATAAACGCCCCTTTATTGTAAACAACGGTTCTATCTTTGTAAACCCAGCGGGCACGTCATGTAGTACCCGTAAACGTGATCGATTAAAACCGTCTTTCAACCATGACACACTTGAACAAATTCTTACTGATAGCCGGCCTGTTACTGCTTGGCTTACCACTCCTTGCCCAATTAGCCACCCCAACCATTTTTTCGTCCAACATGGTCTTGCAACGAGACATGCCTGTTCCCGTTTGGGGGACAGCAAAGCCCTGGGAGCGCATCACCGTTAAATTCGGAGACAACCGTCTGAAAACCTTTGCCGATGAGTCGGGCAGCTGGCGCGTCACCTTGCCGGCCATGAAAGCCAACAAGACACCCCAACAACTCACCATCAAAGGCAAAGACACCACCTTGGTGTACGATAAGATACTCATCGGTGACGTCTGGCTTTGTTCAGGCCAGTCCAACATGGAGTATTCAGTGAAACGACACAGTTCATTCCTACCCCCGGCCAAAGGCGAGGATTTGGAGGCTGTCGCACTTACCAGTGGTCCCATGCCCCTGTTGAGCGTGTTCAATCAGACTAGAAACGGCAAAAACGCAGCCTGGCAAGTAGCTGACGGAAAAACAATCGAACGAACATCTTCTATTGGCTTCTTTTTTGCCAAAGCCATCCAGGACACCCTCGACATCCCCATCGGATTGATCACGGTGGCCCTCGGCGGTACACAAATTGAAGCGTGGACAACCACAACCATGTACGAAGCATTCCCCCTGTTTGCAGACGAACTTCAACGCAGCAACGGCAGGGTTGGTGGTCTCCGGCCGGGCAATTGGTACAAAGCCATGATGGAGCCGCTAACACCCTATGCTGTAAAAGGATTCCTTTGGTATCAAGGGGAAAACAACTGCGGCAAACGCGACCGCCGATACGCTGAGAAATTCCAGGTCATGGTGAAAAGCTGGCGTACGGCATTTGAAGCCCCCCAAGCTCCCTTCTACTGTGTCTTGCTCGCCCCTCATATTTACTCAGACCGCAAACACAACAACAAGACCTACCCCGTCACCGCTGAAGACCTGCCACTATTCCGCGAACAACAGAAAAAAGGCGTGAATCTGGTAGAGAATTGCGACTACATAGTCGTATCAGACCTCGTGGATCAACTGACAGACATTCATCCACCCTACAAATGGGAAGTCGGATCACGCCTGGCCCGGTTGGCACTGGCAAAAACATACGGATTTTCAAAAATAGTGTGGTCAGGTCCAAGGATCAGTCATGTTGAAACAGTGGCAGACAGCCTCATCGTCACCTTTGACCATTGCGCCAAAGGCCTGAAAACCAACGACAACAAACGCATCTCCTGGTTTGAAGTCGCCGCCAAAGACGGTGTTTTCCGCCCTGCTTTTGCGGACATAAAGGGCAAAAACCAGGTGGTCGTATACCTGCCTGAAGTCAAACAGCCTGTAAGCGTTCGTTTTGGTTGGCATGAAACAGCCATGCCCAACCTCGTTAACAGTGAAGGATGGCCGGCAACGCCCTTTTGCCAACAAAAATTCGATTAATAGAGCAACCAACCAGCAACACCGGCACCCAACAACATAAGAATGGGGTGAACCTTGAAACGCCAGGTCAGGATAAAGGCGGCGATAAACAGGCCCACGCTGGTCAGGTCAATAAAGGTCTCGCGGTTCATGAGGGAAAGGGCTGCCGCCCCTATCAACCCCACAGTCACCGGTTTGATACCTGATAAAGCCGCGCTGACCCAACGGTTATCCCTGTATTTATCCATGAAGCGGCAAATGAGAATCATGAGGATAAAAGAGGGCAAACAGACAGCCAGCGTCGCCAGTACAGAACCCCATACCGAACCGGTCGCCGTATAACCAACGTATGTAGCTGTATTCAAACCTATTGGACCAGGTGTCATCTGAGAAATAGCCACGATGTCGGCAAATTCAGCCTGCGTGAGCCAGTTATGCGCCCTGACCACCTCGTATTCCACGAAAGAAAGCATGGCATACCCCCCACCAAACCCAAAGAGGCCGATTTTCAGATAAACCCAGAAGAGTTGGAGGTAGATCATACGTACTGCGCGTTTAGGAATGACATCCTTTTAAAAATGGACGCCGTCCATTTCTTTACGAGTTAGAAACCCGGATGCCCGCTTCTTCCAACACGATCAACCGTTTTTTATACAGGTCACCAACAGCCTTTTTAAAGGTTTTTTTGCTGACACCAAAGAGGTTGTAAATGTATTCGGAGGGGCTTTTGTCCGTTACGGAAAGATAACCTCCCGCCGCCTTCAAGCGTTCGTACAGTTCTTTGGAAAAATCGTCCACCTTCTCAAAACCAGGCTTCTGAAGCATCAGGTCTATTTTGTCATCCGGACGCACTTGTTTGATAAAGCCCTTGAGTGTTTGCCCTATTGACAAAGGCTGAAACACCTCATTCTCATACAGGACACCGCTGTATTGCTGGTTGACAATGGCTTTCCAACCCAGATCGGTTCGTTGATAGACCATCAGATCCACCTCGTCCCCATCGTTCAATTCAGGGCGGCTGGTGTCAATGAAGCGGGCCAGCTTGGACGATGCAGTGATGCGGTGGCTCTCAAAATCCACGTACACAAATACGGGGTAGCTACGCCCTATCACCATAGGCTCCCTTTGTTCGCGGAAAGGCACAAACAATTGCTTCATCAAACCCCATTCTAAAAAAGCACCGGGACCACTCACCTCAACCACTTCCAGGAAAGCAAATTCACCCACCAATGCCAAGGGTTTTTCGGTCGTGGCAATGATTCTGTCTTCCGAATCGTTGTATATAAACACGGGCAAGGTATCGCCGATTTCCACACCCTCGGGTACATACCGTTTGGGCAACAGGATTTCACCATCGCTGCCACCGTCCAGGTAAAGACCGAAGTCAACCAGTTTAACCACCTTGAGTGGATTGATTTTACCAAGAATTGCCATTGTCAGGAGGGTTTATTAGTTGATTGAATAGTAGAGGAAGTTGTATCAGCGGGTGGCATCTTATCGGAACGGCCACCTGGAGTCCGCATCAACGACCAGAGTATGCCCCCAACCCCGGCACCCAGCACTGTCCATACCGGATTGACGTGGGCCAGGACGATGAGCAACAGAGCAACCAGGGGTATAATCGCCGTTTTCCAGGTAAGGCCCACCGTACGTACCAGTCGGATAATGGGCACGGCGATCAAGGCGACCACAGCTGGCCGCATGCCCTTGAAGACCTTTTCCACAGTGGCGTTTTCCCTGAATTGAGCGAAAAACAGGGCAATGGACAGGATGATGACAAACGAAGGCAAAATGGAGCCAAGCGCAGCGGCAAAAACGCCGGCAAGACCCCTGGTGCGGTAGCCCACAAACACAGCAATGTTCATGGCCAGCACCCCGGGTGAGGCTTGAGCCAGCGCCAATAATTCAACAAAATCATCGTCCGACAACCAGCGACGGCGGCTGACCACCTCCCGCTCAATCAGCGGTATCATGGCATAGCCACCCCCAATGGTGAACGTTCCAATTTTGGCAAAGACGTACAACAGCTGCCACAGGCCGGCCTGCGGATGGTCCAGTCCTGTGGAAGCCGCTTTTTTCATCA
>JAAYBL010000139.1 GCA_012718945.1 Bacteroidales bacterium | reverse complement strand
TTTGGCTAAGGCAATGTACGGATTCATGACTGTATGCTTTGACAACAAAGCTACTAAGAAATCTATGCATGAAGCCTACTGTTGGATTGAGAGAAATTGAAAATCCACAGGTTTTTACTGGTGATCCTGTATTTGCCTTAGTTTATTGCCAAACCTTAAATGACAAGAAAAACATGAAAAAAAATGTAACGTACCTCATTCGAACGGCGTTATCCAAAAAGCTATCCCTGCTGATATGCCTATTAGGATTCTCCGTGTTCGCCTTTTCACAACAGAAAGTGACAGGTTCGGTGGTTGACCCAGCCGGCGATCCCATCATCGGTGCCAGTGTCCAATTGAAAGGCACTGCCAAAGGCACCATGACGGATATCAATGGCGCTTTTACCATAAACGTTCCTGCAGAGTCCGAGTTGGAAATCTCATGTATTGGGTATAAAACTCAATCGGTGTCAGTGGCCGGTAAAGCCAACATCAGGATTGCCCTTGTTGAAGATGACAAGGCATTGGATGAAGTAGTGGTTATCGGTTACCAATCTGTTAAACGAAGGGATTTGACTGGGTCAGTTGCTTCAGTCTCCGGTAAGTCGGTCACACGAGTACCGGTGGCTAATGTAACCCAAGCCCTTCAAGGAAAACTCCCCGGAGTCAATATTACCTCTCAGGATGGTAGACCCGATGCAAGCATTTCCATTCGCGTACGTGGTGGTGGTTCTATCTCTCAAAGCAACGAGCCGTTGGTCCTGATCGATGGTGTCAGTGGCTCCCTGAATGACATTCCCGCCGACATGGTCGAAAGCATTGATGTATTGAAAGACGCTTCTTCAACAGCCATTTACGGTGCAAGAGGTGCCAATGGCGTTATCCTGGTTACGACCAAAGGCGCCAAAGAAGGCAAAACAACCGTTACTTACAACGGTTATGCAAAGTTCAACACTCCAACCAAGTACATGGAAGCCCTATCACCGTACGACTACCTGGCCTATACCTGGGCAAGTGGCGACGCTGTCAGTGGTGATGCGTACACGGTTCCTTTTGAAAAGCTATTCGGCATCGGCCGCCACCTGGGCACGAACACAGGAGGTATCGAAAGTTACCGTAACCTGGCCACGACAGATGTACAGAAAGACGTGTACAATAGTTCTTTCTCGCACAACCACGACTTGTCCATCACAGGAGGAACGGAACGGACCAAGGTCTTGTTCACGGTCAACTACATGGACGAGCAAGGTATGAAAGTCAATTCATACTACAGAAGGGCAAATACATCCTTGAAAGTCAATCAAAAACTCGCCGATAACCTCGACGTTAACCTTGACACTCGGTACGTCAACGTAGATGATATGGGTAACGAAGGCACCACCAACGGTAGTGGCTCCATCCTGTCTGCCGCTTATCGTTTCAGGCCTATTGCCACAGCCAATATTCTTGGCGACCTGAATGCCCTTCAAGAAGGTAACATCGAAAACTACGGTAAGAACAGCATGTGGGACACTTACAGTCCCCAAAACAGACTCGCCGATTACGAACCACAGGACCTCCGTCAAGCCTTGAGAGCCATCGCTTCGTTGAATTGGGGCATTGTGAAAGGTTTGACCTATCATACAGACCTATCACTCGACCAAGCATGGAGCCAGAATAAAACCTGGTCCGGAGCCGTTTACAACAACTTCCTCAACGACGCAACCGGTGAAAAACTGTACGCAGGAAACGTCAGCTACAAAAAAGCCGACAGCTGGGGCATGCGTTGGTCAAACACCTTGAACTTTGAAACGACTATTGGTGAAGTTCATCACCTCAACACCTTGATAGGACAAGAAATCACCAATTCAGGTGGCAGCAGCATGCAAATCCAGGCAAGCTATTTCCCCGTAAACTTTACCAAGGATAACGCCTTCGCCATGATCAACCAATACGACGCTACCAAGGGTGCAGGCACCTTCAATTCAAGCATTTCAACGCCAAGCAGACTGCTTTCCTATTTTGGCCGTGTCAATTACAACCTCCTGGATCGTTACCTGTTGACCTTGACCTTCCGTGCTGATATGTCCTCTAAATTTGCTCCCGACCAACGACTGGGTTTGTTCCCGGCCGCAGCGTTGGCATGGCGCGTTTCAGATGAAGAATTCCTCAGTGGCACGAAAAACTGGCTCGACAACCTGAAGGTACGCGCCTCTTATGGTGAAGTCGGTAACGACGGTATCAGCTCAGACCTGTGGTCACAGACATGGACGTCTGAATCCGACACACGTCAACAATACGTCATCGACAATGTCTACCAAACAGCTTATAAACTCTCCTCGGCACAAATGGCCAACAAGGATCTGAAATGGGAAACCACCATCACCCGCAACATCGGTGTCGATTTTGGTTTCTTCAACAGCCGACTGACTGGATCTGTTGACGCTTATTGGAACACGACCAAAGACCTGCTGATGGTCACCACCATCCCCGGCATCACCGGCTTTACGTCGACCTACGCCAACATCGGTCAAACTTCAAACAAGGGTTTGGAAATCGCCCTCCAAGGCGTCATCTTCAAAAACCGCGACTGGAACATTTCTGCCAGCATGAACTTCAACCTCAACAAGGGCAACGTCGACCAATTGGCAGACAATGTATCAGGTTTGTACTCCTCCCTTTGGGCTAGTTCAGCTACGTTCCCCAAATCAGACTACGTCCTCAAGGAAGGCCAACCGGTCGGTTTGGTCAGAGGTCTTGTCTCTGATGGTTTCTACAGCACAGCCGATTTCGATTACAACAGCACAACAGGCATGTACACACTTAAGAGCGGCATTCCTGACATGACAGCTGAAGTATTCCCGAACTACCATGGCATCAAAGCCGGTGAACGTCCAGCCGGACAATTGGCTTACCCGGGTATGGCTAAATTCAAAGATGCCGACGGCAACGGCAAAATTGACAACGGCGACGTTGACGTCATTGGTAATATGACCCCAGTCCACACCGGCGGTTTTGAAATCAATGCAGCCTACAAGAACTTCGATTTGGGCTTGCTCTTCAACTGGAGCTACGGCAACGAAATCTACAATGCCAACAAATTGGCTTCTCTTTATGGGTATAAAGAAAGCGGTGTCTATGAAAACAAGTTGAGCATTGTCAAGGATTGTTATAAGATCTACACCGTTGAGAACGGGCAATTGGTTCGCCTGTCCACTCCTGAACAACTGAATGCAGCCAATGCCAACGCTACACTCCCCTTGGCTTACAATGAAAACGGCATCGTTACAACCTTGGGTATAGAAGATGGTTCATTCCTCCGTTTGAACACGCTTACCCTGGGCTATACCTTACCCAAGTCACTGACAGTAAAAGCTCGCCTGAGCAACGTTCGCATCTATGGTAGTATTTACAACCTCCTGACCCTGACTGGCTATTCTGGCTTGGATCCTGAAGTCAACACCAACACGGCCCAGAACAATCAAATCTATCCCACCGTCGGCATGGACTGGGGTGCTTACCCCCGTGCCAGATCGTTTGTCGTCGGTGCTTCTCTAACTTTCTAACGCCTAAAAAACACACAGAATATGAACAAGTTAATTATAATAGCCTATTCATTGGCCTGCTGCCTGCTTTTCACTCAGTGCAGCGACTACCTGGACACGACCTCTCCGTCGAATGCGGATGATGAGTTCGTCACATCCAGCCCTTCAGAGACATTCAAAGTCATGTCAAAAGCCTATGCGGTGTATCGCCAGAATGCCGTCATGGGTATCTACAACTGGAATGACCCCTTGTGTTCAGACATCGAGTATTATCCGGAAAAGAACTCTTCAAACAACAACAACGCCAGGCTGAAGCCCGATATCATGGACGTTGACGCCGTGAAAGGCGGTTTTGACGGTTTGTACAATGTCATATCCTATGCTTCCAGGGTTGCCGAGCTGATTGCAGCCAAAGATGAATACAAAGCAGACATTGCAGCCGGTGTCACCTCAGATTGGACACAACTGCACGGTGAGGCCACCGCTTTGCGGGCCTTGTGTTACTTTGACCTGATCAGGCACTTCGGTGACGTTCCTTACGGGTATGAAAACAATTATGTCGTCGATTTCAAACTGACATCCCGCTTTGAAATCTACGATGCCCTGATCAACTCCCTGAAAGCAGTTGAACCCTACATGTATAAATTGGGGGAAGGCTCCATCACAGCAGAACGCCTCTCAAAGACGTTTGTCGATGCACTCATCGCAAAAATCGCCCTGTTCGCTGGTGGTTACCAAACCATTCGTACCGATATTGATGGCTTGTACGGAACGTTAACCTTCACAAACGTCAGTACCGATGCCACTCACAAGAGCGCTTACGCCCGCCGTGCCGACTACCTGCCGTATTACACTATTGCCAAGGATTATTTGATCAGGGCTACAACGGTCAATGCCGGAACAGCTGCGCTGGTCACGACCGACGAAAGGACCTATGCCAACAACCCCTTCCAACGTCATTTCCAATACGGACTTGATCTGGAAGTCAGCCCCGAAACCTTGTTTGAAGTAGGTATCGCTCAAGGGCCCTCGGCCACAGGTATGGCAACAAACGGTGAATATGGTTATGCATTCGGACGTGGTTCATCCGGTGGCAACAATGCCGCTCCGAACAAATTGTTTGCAGCTGTCCGCATGGTTCCCACCTTCTATTATGGCGGTTTTGCCACCGACGACCCCCGTCGTGATGTCAGTGCCGTGGTGACTGGATTTGACGGTAAGGGTAACGAGAAACTCATCCCTTTCACCCCCAATTCAAAAGCAGACGGTGGCGGTATTTGCCTGAACAAGTGGGACTTGTGTCGTCAGAACCCACCATATACCGGCAAACAACGTATGGCTGGTATCGACTGGCCCATCATGCGCTATGCAGAAGTACTGCTGATGCTGGCTGAGGTGAAAGCCGAACTGAATGAAGCTGATGCAATCGATTACTTGAACGATGTCCGTCAAAGGGCCTTTGGAGACACCAACCACGACTTAACCGGTTTAACCGGAGAGGCCTTGAAAGAAGCCATCTTGATGGAACGCAAGTTTGAATTCTTTGGTGAAGGCATTGTGCGCTTTGACCTGATACGTAGTGGCAAGTTCTCTGAAAAGGCTATCGCTGTCAGAAATGAGCTGAATACCGTCATCAGTAACCTCAACACCAACGGATTCCATACGTTCAGCAATGGTGCTGTTTTCCCTGCCTACATATGGACAAAACAGGTTCCGGGAGCACAACTCACCTATGACTGCACCAATGTCAACGATTCCGTGATGTTCCCAGGCTGGCGAGGTGTCTATGATTTTGCATCCCTTGGCATCTCTGTGACCGGTACAAACCACAACACAGCCATCAGAGGCTTGTTCAATTACATCAATCCTACCAGCGCCGAAGCAGCCACTCTTGAAAGCTATGGTTACGCCAAGAAGGACTGGGGCAGTCTGCTCGTTACAAACGCTGACACCTACCTGGACAACATCCTGGTTGGAATCACCTCAGCAACAACAGTTCCCCACTATTTCTGGCCGATTCCCTACGAAGTCATCAGTCAATCGAAGGGTAAAGTGACCAACGGTTACGGTCTGCCGCAAGAATAAACCATGACCAGCGGCTTAAGCCGCACTCCTACACAACCAAGCAGGAAGGAAGCACCTACGTTTTCTTCCTGCTTTTTTTATCCAAATAACGGCCTATTGAGTATAAGGTGGGAGGACTAACGAAAAAAGGGTGCTCTAAAAGTGATGACTTTTAAAACACCCTCGTCTCAGAGCGGAAAACGGGACTCGAACCCGCGACCCTCAGCTTGGGAAACTAATGCTCTACCAACTGAGCTATTTCCGCTTGTTGTTGGCGGGACAAAGGTAAAAAAAGGCTTTAAAAAAAGTAGCCTCAGGCAGAAAAAAATGTATTTTTGGGTGTACGTCCATTGGCTTCAAAATTGACAGAACCAACCAATCACGTGCTTTTCATCAAGTTGTAACACCTTTGTAACAGTCTTTTCCGACCTTCGTCCCAGCAAAGCTCACATACACCAAATCTTACCGCCCATGGCACCAAAAGTTGAAGTCGAACTGGATAAGTTAAAAAAGGAGACCCTTGACATGTGGACCCTGGTCTACAACCAACTACAAAGGGCTGGCGAAGCCGTGCTCACCCTCGACAAGGACCTGGCCAGACAAGTGATCCTCAGAGAGCGAAGGGTCAATGCGTTTGAGCTGAAAATCGATAGCGATGTGGAAGACATCATCGCGTTGTACAATCCAGTAGCTGTTCAACTCCGTTTTGTGTTGGCCGTACTCAAAACCAACACCAATCTGGAGCGTATCGGCGACTTTGCCGAAGGCATCGCCCGGTTCGTATTGGATTTTAAAGAGCCCGCTGTTGATCCCGAATTACTGAAGCGTTTACACCTGGCCGAAATGATAGACAACGTGCTCGCCATGTTGCAAACCCTGCATGAAGCCCTGCAAAAAGAAAACTCAACACTGGCCTCCCGCCTGTTTGACATGGACGGTTCAGTGGATGAAATCAACCGGGCAGCACCCGACATTCTGGTGGCCTATATATTGGAAAATCCAGCCGTCAACGCCAAAGACGCCCTCCGCCTGTCCGGTATCTTTCGCAAGCTCGAGCGGGTGGGTGATCACTGTACCAACATCGCCGAAGAAATCATCTTTTACCTGGATGCCAAAGTGCTCAAACATCAGGGCAAAAACAACCCCGACCAACCATGAATCCCCCTCGGATATTAGTCGTCGATGACGAAGAAGACTTGTGTGAAATTCTCCAATTCAACCTGGAAGGAGAAGGCTACCACGTTGACACGGCCAATTCGGCCGAAGAAGCCTTGGAGAAGGATCTGCCTTCTTATCAATTGTTCCTGTTTGACGTCATGATGGGCGGCCTGTCTGGCTTCAAGCTAGCCGACAAATTGCGCAAAGACGAACAAACGGCCACTATTCCCATTATCTTCATCACAGCCAAAGACACTGAAAACGACTTGTTGACCGGCTTCAACATCGGGGCCGACGATTATATCTCCAAACCCTTTTCCATACGGGAAGTCACCGTCAGGGTCAAGGCGGTACTGCGTAGAACTCAAAGCAAGGAGGTGGACCCACAAGATACACTCACCTTCGAAAACCTGACCATGGACCTGGCCAGGAAAACCGTGGCCCTCGACAATAAGCCTGTGGCCCTGACCAAAAAAGAATTTGAGATGCTTTACCTGTTGGTGTCTCACCCAGGCCGTGTTTTTTCCAGAGAAGACATCCTGAGGCGCGTCTGGACCGATGATGTATACGTCCTAGATCGGACCATCGATGTCAACATTACCCGTCTACGCAAGAAACTCGACAGTTTCGGCTCACACATCGTTACACGACTCGGCTACGGATATTGCTTCGACCCCCATTAACGCCCACCCCATGAGCGAGCCCTTCAAAACACCCCGTTTGTCCTTCCATCAGCAACTGATGGTAAGCATCACCACCACCATTCTCCTCTTTGGTGTACTCATCACCCTGTTCCAACACCAACGGGAGAAAAACTTCCGCGTTCAGTTACTCACCGAGCAACTGCTGAGTTACAACAATCTGGTACACGAAGAAATCAAGGGGCATGGCTTTTCAGACAGCATCATGATGGGTTTAATGAGCTATCTTGATGTCAAGGACCTGCGTATCACCGTCATCGACTTCTCGGGCAAGGTCCTGATGGACAGTGAAGCCGACCACCTGAGCAACCACGGTGACAGACCAGAGATTAAAGAAGCCCTGGCAACAGGTCAAGGCAGTTCAGTACGGCGCAAATCGGAAACCATCGGCAAACCCTTTTTCTATGCAGCCACGCGCTACGAAAACTACATCGTTCGCTGTTCCAGGCCCTACGACAGCCAATTGAACCAGCAATTACGGACCGACAATAGTTTCCTGTTTTTCACCATCTTGCTCCTACTCATCATGCTCGCCTACATTTTCAGGATGACTGGGCGCATGGGTAGAACCATCCGACAATTAAGGGATTTTGCACAGAATGCCGAACAAGGCGATCCGTTGGATACAACCCAGCCTTTTCCACACAATGAATTGGGCGACATCTCACGCCATATCGTCGGTTTATTCCAGCGATTGCACAAAGCCAAAAACGACCTGGTCAGCGAACGGGAAAAACTCTACACACACCTGCAGACGGCCAGAGAAGGCCTGGCCGTATTCGGTCCCGACAAAAAGGACATTGTGGCCAACAACCTGTTTATTCAACACAGCAACACCCTATCCGATAGCCCCATACTGTCCGCTCAATCCATCTTTGACCTACCCGAATTGGCAGCCATCAATCAATTCATCGAGCGCAATCTCCAGATAAAGAGCAGGCTTCAGCACTTGCAACGCCACGAGATTCAGGTAGAGAAAAATGGCAAGATATTCCTTGTACAGTGCGTTATTTTCGAGGACAACAGCTTTGAAATCAGCCTCATCGATATCACTCATACCGAAGAAGAGTCCAGGCTCAAACGCCAACTCACCCAAAACATCGCCCATGAATTAAAAACGCCCATCAGTAGTATTCAAGGCTACCTGGAGACTATCCTGGAAAACCCGGACCTGCCGGACGAAAAGCGCAACAAGTTTGTGGAACGCTCTTACCTGCAAAGCAAACGGCTCAGTGACTTGTTGAGGGATATTTCCACCCTCACGCGTATGGACGACGCGCCTCGTTTGATTGAAAAAGAGCCAGTCAACATCGCTTCACTGCTCAGACAAATGGCAGGAGACATCGAATCGGACCTGAAGCACAAACACATTCACCTTGTTCTTGACCTACCGGACAATCTTGTAGTCAACGGCAATCCTTCGCTGTTGTATTCTATCTTTCGCAACCTGATGGACAACGCGTTGGCATATGGTGGTGAGGGCATTGAGATTGGTGTACACTGTTTCCGGCAAGACACAGACCGTAGCTATTTTATCTTCTATGATACCGGAGAAGGCATCCCCGATGAACACCTCAACCGCATTTTTGAACGTTTTTACCGGGTAGACAAAGGCCGTACCCGTAAGTTAGGTGGTACAGGTTTAGGATTGGCCATCGTCAAAAATGCCGTGCAACTGCACGGTGGTACCATCGCGGCCAAAAACCGCCAAGGGGGCGGACTTGAAGTTATATTTTCATTATCGAACTAAATGATTATTTTTGAAGCGTATTTGTTACGCTTCCATGAACCAGACCGCCGTCATTATTCTATCTGTCACCGCGGCCATCAACCTCACGGCCATCACCGTACTTTGCTGGATCAAAGCGGTCAATCACCGTGCCTATTTCTGGTTGGGTGCGTTATTTGGAGCCTCCACGCTGGCCATCATCAGCAACCTCCTGATCTATCTGGGGTATGAGATTCCCTGGCTTTTTCAGTTCTCCACATTGGTCAATCTTTCCTGGGGAGCCTACCTCATCGGTTTTTTCCGACACCTGACCCGCGCTCAACCTGTCAGGAGGGCTCTCAGAATTTGGTTTTTCACCCCAAGTATCCTCTACTTGACCTATCTTTTGGCTGGCATGCTCCATCCAGTTTGGCTAGAAAACACGATAAAACTACTTAAAGCTGGCCAGATGACTGAAGCCACCACCCTGTTCAATTACAGCATTTGCCTCTATGCCATTGGTTCCAACGTTGTCCTACTCATCAACACCTACCGGAAGGCCTGGTCAAATAATATAGACCAGTCTTGCTGCCAGGAAGCCAGACAACTGCTTTGGCCCATGCTCATTTTACTATTGGGGGCTTTTGTTCCTTTTATGGCCAGGATGGATATCACGTACATCATCACGTACATGCCTGTTTTCGGGCAACTGTATTTCCTTTACTTGTTCTTCAGACTTTCAAATCCAAGGTTGGCTCTGTTACGAACAACGCACCTCCATGCAACAGAAAATGGATCACCAAACAGCCCATCAAATCAAAAACAGCCCAAATACGCCAACCTGCGGCTTACAGAAGAGCGAATGACAGCGATAGCCGAGGCCATCGAAACCATCATGCGCTCGGAAAAACCCTATCTCCAACTCAATTACACCTTGCACGACCTCTCCGAACAATTACACATTCCCACCAATGTCTTGTCCATGGTCATCAATAGTCGTTGGAACCTTCGTTTCACTGACTACATCAACAAGTATAGAGTGATTCACGCAGAAGAGACACTCTGCAGCCAGGACAAACAACGAAAAACGATAGAGGCCATCGCTTTGGACAGCGGCTTTAGCAACCGCACCAGCTTTTACCAAGCCTTTAAAAAGGAGACCGGCCTATCACCCAATGAGTTCGCAAAAAAACCGGCCCCCTGTAAACAGAAGGCCGGCCGACACAAACTCCTATTTTTTTAAGGCACCAGCACTTTGACACGTTCAGGCCCTAGAATGACAAAATACAGACCTTGGGGCAGCTCAAAGGAAGTATTTTCCTGGTTCAACCGCTTATTGACCACCAGGCGGCCATCCAGGGCATAAATGCTAACAAACTCAACCCCTTGCCTATTAACCAGGTGCAGACGACCCTTCTCTGTCCAGCACATCATGGTTGCCTTTTGATCATCCAGCTCAACACCTTCCAACTGAGTGTTCAATTTTGAATAATAATAGCGCGTTGAATTTATTGACTTGAACGCATTGGTTTTGTCATTCCATTCGTAGTTATGTTCGTATATCAAGTTGTTATAGGCATCGTAGGCGGCTGTATCCTTGCGGAATTCTTTCCAGGTCTCACCGTAATTTCTCCATGCATGCCCTGCAACTCGATTGAAGGCCGTATCGTAGGATGTGTATTCACGAAAGACGGGTATCCATATCGGATTACTTTCACCACCCCACTCTGACGTTTCAGAAAGCGATTCTTTGTTGGCAGCGTTGTACGTATAATTGGATTTATTTTGGGCTACCCAGCCTACCGGTTCACTTTGATACCAGGAATAAGTGATGATTTCTTCTGGTAAACCATTTAAGGCATACGATGTAACATGCTTACTGGAACCTTGCCATGTGGATGTTGCACTCATCCATTCGTAAGACTCACTGTTTACGACCCTGTCACTGGCGTCATATGCCAAAACCTGTTTACTTTGACCTACCCAGCCACCCATCCAGTCTTGCCATTCATACACTTCTTGCAAGGTTGGATTTAAACGGGCATCGTACTCAGCTACGGTTTTTCTAAAGGGTCCATACACGTTCATGTAGTTTGTCATAGAGTCCAGTGATGTCAGCGGCTTACCAAGCGCAGCCCATGTAGCTTCACTATGACGATAAATAACCCATTCGGGTACAGTTTTCGTTGTATCGTATTGAAATTGCATCATCTCTGTTTGATTGCCGAAATCGTCGTATTTGACACAGTAACGATGCCAGGGGATCCATACTTGATTCACAGAGGTCCATCCTTCCATTTGGGTGGTCTTGAAGCCTGCGGGTCCGTCATTGACATTCACCGTGCGTGACTTGCTCAACACTTCCCAACGTTTATTCGTTGGTTCCCAGCTACTCGTCCATGTCTCCATCTGATCACCGACGTATACATAGTGTGATTTTGAGGTAGGCACCCAATCTCCTGACAATGTATCCCATCCATAGGTGATCTCTCCTGCAACATTACCATCTTCATAGATTCTTTCTGTTTTATAATAACCAAGCCAGGCTCCATTGACCCAATAGTAAAAAACAAAATACAGCTGATCGCCTAAAGCAGCCCCATAAGCCGTTGTATACTTACTGCTTGGTTTCCAATCATTCTTCGCCTCATCCCATTCGTACGTGATTTCTTCAATGACATTATCATTGGCATCGTACGATCGTTGAGAACGACTATAACCCCTCCAGGAAGGATATACATTGTAATAAGACTCCTCAATGACACGCCCTTTGTTGTCATAAATGTAATACTGGCCACTGTAAAGACCTCCTACGCCGGTAAAACTCAAGACACTGTCCAACACCCAACCATTATTCGGAGTATTTCCAGGTTGAAGACCGGCCTTGAGAGGCGCAATTAAAGACGTTTCTGTTGTTTGTGCCATCGTTGCAAACGAGGCAAACAGTAGCGATAACACAAGAAAATGCGTTCGTTTCATGGGGTAGTTTTTGGCATTGAACAATACAAAATTCCAGCAATCAAATGTATGATTGCCAGAGAACCTAATTGTCAAGAATTATAAACCTTGACAACTTTTCGTATGAATTGCGTGCTTGTATCTTTTGCGCACCCCGAATGTAAAGATACGTCAACCAAAACGCCCCGTGATGTAGTTTTGGGTCTGGAGACTCTTGGGATTGGTAAAGATGGTCTTGGTCTCATCGTGCTCAATGAGTTCACCCAGGTAAAAGAAAGCGGTGTAATCACTCACCCTGGCAGCCTGTTGCATATTGTGAGTCACGATGATGATGGTATAGCGTTGCTTGAGCTCGTAGATGAGTTCCTCGATCTTGGCAGTTGAGATGGGGTCGAGCGCCGAAGCGGGTTCGTCCATCAGAATCACGGAAGGTTCGATTGCCAACGCCCTGGCTATGCAAAGGCGTTGCTGTTGACCACCCGAGAGCGCATTGGCCGATTTTTTCAATTTATCCTTGACTTCGTCCCACAGAGCGGCCTGTTGGATGGAAGTCACCACCCTTTCTTCTATCAGGTGTTTGTCCCTGACACCGTTCACCCGTAGACCATACGCCACATTTTCAAAGATGCTTTTTGGGAAAGGGTTGGGTTTTTGAAAGACCATTCCCACCTGCTTGCGCAATTCGTCCACATTGACCGCTTTGTCGTAGACACTGATGCCATTGACCAGAGTAGTACCGGTAGTGCGCACGCCATCAATCAGGTCGTTCATGCGGTTGAACGAACGCAGCAACGTGGACTTGCCACAACCCGACGGACCAATAAAGGCCGTGATGGTATGTTCCTCCGCTTTGAAGTTGATGTGTTTAAGGGCTTGAAAATCCCCGTAAAACAGGTTGAAATCTTTTGCTTCGACTTTTACGTCTGCCATGGCTTCACTATTAAACGTGTCACGATAATTTATTGGTAAAATACTTTCTGACCGCATTAGCCAAAAGATTGACCAACAGTACGATAATAATCAAAACCAAGGCGGTACCGTAAGCCATAGGTCTGGACGCCTCGATGTTGGTGCCACTGGTGGTCAACACATACAGGTGATAGGGCAAGGCCATTACCTGATCGAAGATACTGTTAGGCAAGCGAGGCAAGAAATAGGCGGCCACAGTGAACAGAATAGGGGCTGTCTCCCCGGATACCCGGCTCACCGATAAAATGAGACCTGTCAGGATATTAGGGTAAGCGATGGGGAGCACCACCTTGCGGATGGTTTGTAATTTAGTGGCTCCCAGTGCGTAACTGGCCAGCCGCAGGGAGTCATCCACTGACTTCAGTGCCTCTTCGGTGGTACGGATAATGATGGGCAACACCATCAAGCCCAACGTGAGCGAGCCTGCCAGGATGGAGTCGCCGAAATCCAGGCTATGCACAAACAAGGCCATGCCAAACAATCCGAACACAATGGAGGGCACACCAGCCAGGTTGTTGGTCATGGAGCGGATGGTCTTCTTAAACCAGTTTTCCTTGAGGTATTCGTTCATGTAAATGCCCGACAACACACCGATGGGAAAGGCAAAAACGATGCTGCCGGCCACCAAACAAAGGGTACCGACAATGGCCGGAAAGATGCCCCCTTCCGTCATACCATTTTTCGGCATACCGGTAAGAAACTCCCAACTGATGGCCGAAGCGCCCCGCACAATAATGAAGCCCAAAATCACGAAAAGGACACCGACGATGGAAAAACTGACCAGGCGGAACAGACTGAAGGCCAGCCATTGGCTACTTCGTTTGGAGAGTCGGAAATTCCGTTTGCTCATGGCTTTTTAGGTTTGATCAGTTCCACAGCGGTATTTATCAAGAAGGTAATGACAAACAGGATGATACCCAGGGTAAACAAGGCTTTAAAGTGGGTGCCTCCGAAGGGCGCTTCCCCCAATTCGGCAGCGATGGTGGCCGGTATGGTGCGCACAGGTTCCAGAAAAGTGGACGGCATCACGGCGGCGTTACCCGTCACCATGAGTACAGCCATGGTTTCACCGATGGCTCGTCCAATACCCAGAATGAAGGCAGCCATGATACCCGAACGGGCATAGGGTAAAATCACCAGGCGGATGGATTGCCAGTGGGTAGCACCCAAGGCCAGGCTGGCTTCCTTGAGAGATACCGGCGTGGAACGGATGGCATCTTCAGCGATGGTGATGATGGTAGGCAAGGCCATAATAGCCAGGATCAGACTGCCCGCCAAGGCCGTCTCCCCTACCGGTAGTCCGAACAAACGTTGAATGAAGGGAACCAACACCACCAATCCAAAGAATCCATACACCACGGAAGGTATGCCGGCCAGTAGTTCGATGACGGGTTTCAACACCTTTCGCATCCGTTCATCGGCAATCTCTGACAGGTAAATGGCAGCGATCAAACCGATGGGTAAGGCAATAAGAATAGCCAGAAAAGTGACCCAGAGTGTACCCATAACCAGGGGCAACACGCCAAACTGAGCAGCCGGCACAGCGGTGGGATACCAAGATCGTCCCAGGAAAAAATCGGCCAACGAAATTTTAGGCAAGACCAGGTGCTTGCCGCTGAAATCGGCAGGCACAAAAGTTGCATCAAAGAAACCGATGGCTTGTTCGTTGTGTGCCATGTAATCTTCCACACAAGCTGGTACGCCCTCCAACGACTCGCCCAATGCGGCCTCATCGTACTGCGAGGCAATTTCATCGATGGTGACCAGTTCAATGGGCAGGTCCTTGCCGCCGACCTCACTCCAGTTGGTGGTGTGGCCGTCAAAGATGGCCATCAATGCCTGAGACGTCAGGTGATCGATGGGATTGTTCTTGTGTACCACCAACGTGTAGTGAGGTTCCACCGAACTATCGTTGAACAGCCCGATACCTGAACGGAACAGGAAGAAAATGATAAACAAGACGGCCAGCGTGGTAACGGTACTGCTACTGAATAACACACCGACCGCCAGTTTTTCGGAAAGCTTCCTGATAGTCATTCTGAGAGGGGATTAGAATGTGGGAACGTAGCCTTCAGCCTGCACAATGTGTTGACCTTCCTTTGAAAGGATAAAATCCATAAAGGGTTTGATGTTCCTTTCTGTCGTAGTCACATGGTAATAGTAGAGTGGGCGCGTTACCGGGTATTTTTTGCTTTTGGCGTTAGCAATGGTCGGTTTGACAAAGGTTTTCCCCTGGTCGTACGAGACATCTATGGCCTTAACCTGCTTGTCGATGTAAGCCACGCCTATGTATCCAATGGCTCCTTTTGTCTGACTGACAGACTGAACCACGGCACCGGTGGCGGCCAACAACAAGGCAGAAGGAGCAAAGTTCTTTTTGTTCAGCACGTGTTCCTTGAAAAACTCATAGGTGCCGGAGCTGGTTTCCCTTGAATAGACGATGATCTTCATATCCGGCCCACCCACCTGCTTCCAGTTAGTGATTTTTCCGGTAAAGATGCCTTCAAGCTGTTCTCTGGTCAGTTTACTCACGGGATTGGCGGGGTGAACGACAACAGCCAGGGCATCGTAAGCAATGATGACCTCCTTGACTTTCTTGCCAGCCTTCTGTAGTTTCATTTTCTCATCCAACTTCATCTTGCGGGATGATTGGGCAATGTCAGTCGTACTACTGAGCAACGCTTCAATACCAACACCGGAACCACCCCCCAACACAGAGATGCCAGAACCTTTGTTTTTTTGAGAATAGACTTCCGCAAATTTTTGAGAGAGGGGCAGACAGGTGTCGCTGCCTTTGATCTTGGCCACCACTTTCTGAGCCTGAACGGTTGACGGTGCCAGGAAAGCGGCCATCAAAGTAAACATCCAAATTGCTTGCTTCATCGTTGTTGCATTTTAATTGTCCACAAAAGAAGTCTTTCGCTGTTACAACGGTGTTACAACCCGTTTACACTTACCTTACAGGGCTGTCAACGTTAAAAGGCATACTGCATCCGCAACGTAAAGAGGTTATCCTGTCTGTCCTTGGAAAGATCGGTCAGTGTACTGGCCTGT
The DNA here is from genome assembly GCA_012718945.1 of Bacteroidales bacterium. Lineage (GTDB taxonomy): Bacteria > Bacteroidota > Bacteroidia > Bacteroidales > UBA1402 > UBA8389. The sequence continues at coordinate 9,171 of JAAYBL010000139.1, read as the reverse complement.
GGCAAAGAGGCTGTCGTCTCGTTGGTCACCCAATCGTAATAAGCCATCAGCTTTACCCTGTCGGTCAATTGGTAATTCAACCCCCATCCCAAGGTAGCGTACCCCACATCGGCCTGACCTGTTTTGGCTCCACTGCTCACCGAACGACCGATGGCGTTGCCCCCCACAGCCGAATTGGGATCGTACACATCCCAACGCCAGACAAACTGCAGCGGTGTGTTCAACACTTGTTGAATGTAATAGAGATAAAAGCCGGAGAATGGTCTGATATAAAGAGGACCACCGGCCAATCCTGTCAAACTGGAGGATGAATTGGCCAGACCAGGTTGTTGACCTTCCAACCATTCAAACCTGAGCTGCGACCTGCCAGGCTTCCATTTGAAAGCCAACTGAGCGTCCACTCCAACATAGCGCCTGGTGGCACGGCTGCCTACTTCAACAGTCTCAGAAACGAACACAGGGATGCCATCCCTTTCCTGCATCGTATAGGCCAGGCTATTCGTATGAGCCGGTCCACCCAGGTAACCTGAAACACCAAGGCCCCAGTCCATGGCACCGTTAAATGCTTGGCGCGACAAAGAAAGGCGGGTAACCACATCTTTATACCTATCTGTTTCTACATTGATGCCATTCCCATTGATCAAGCCTAGATCCATCCTAAGTCCTTCCAAATTGCTTTCGTTCTGCCCTTTCACACTCAATCGCACCCCGAGATCACGTTCGCCAGGAAAAAGGGTTTGATACAACCGACTGCGTTCAGGTGTCTCCCGCTTGCCCGAGGAGTAAGAAATCTCATAACCGAAAGGGCGATCGAATACCCCACCGGTGAAGGAGGCTACACGTAACCATGGATCGGTCAGGCTGATGTAGGCATCCTTGAGGGCCAATCCCTTTTCTGTCATGTCCACTTGCAGCACCGCCGCCGTCAAATCTTGCGTGTAGGCCAACTTAAGACGCCCTCGCCTGATGGCGAAACGGTTATCAACCCTGGCTGCAAAATTTCCTCCGGCCACACTGGCAATGCCGGCTGTATCTGCCACCTGGTATTGCATCTGTACATAACCCGACACCTTGAGGTATTGAGACTTGTTTGTTGCCTTGTCATCGTCCGATGCCGCTTGCAGACTAAAAACACTCAATAAACCCAAACCGGCCACAAAGGCGATGATGCTCGCTTTTTTCATAACTGATTGTCAATTTTGCTGCAAAAGAACAACGACCATGTTACATCTGTATGTCAATTGACAAAAAAAACAAGAACAACTGTATCTTTGCTTCAAACCAATGAACCATGAAAACAGCAACCAGTCACAACAGACAACCAGCTGTCGCCGGTCAATTCTACCCTGCACAGCCTACTGAGCTCGAGCAAAGCCTCGATGTGTGTTTTGCACAGACAACGGTCATGGTTGACAAGCCGGTAAGGGCCTTGATCTGTCCCCACGCTGGTTATGTCTTTTCAGGCCACGTGGCCGCAACAGCCTTCGCTCAACTCAACCAGCGTTACAAGCGCGTTTTCCTCCTGGGGGCCTCTCATCGTCGGTCGTACAAGGGAGTCTCTCTCTTTTACCAAGGGGATTTCAACATGCCCTACGGCACCGTGCCTGTCGATAAAACAGTCGGCAAGACACTGGAAGCTCAACACCCGCATCTCTTTACCACCGACCCGACCCTTCAACTCCAGGAACATAGCCTCGAGGTACTCTTACCTTTTTTGCACCGCACACTGGGTGATCAGATACCCATTGTTCCCCTCTTGATCGGATCGACAGAACCAGATGATTGCAAACAATTGGCCGATGCCCTCAAGTCTTGGTTCACCTCAGACAACTTATTCATTGTCAGCACCGATTTTTCCCATTACCCAACAGGTGAAGCGGCCATCCTTCTGGATCGTGAAACCATGGAAGCCATCATCTCCAACCAGCCAAGGGCATTGGAAAAAGTATTGGGTGCTTTTCCTCAACCCAGTGTACCTGGTTTAGCCACACGGTTGTGCGGGTGGCGGGCTGTCTTGACATTGATGCATCTCACTGCCCACGAAGACCTGACATACCATCCCCTGACCTATGCCCACTCTGGTGAAAACCCTCAGTACGGCGAAACCAACAGGGTGGTCGGTTACTGGGCCATCGCTATCACCGAGAAGGCATCTGAAACAGAAACGAAGGCATCTGAAACAAAAACGACGGCTGCAGAAACTAAAACGACAGCAGCTGAAACCAACGTAGACGCCGTGAAAGAGGCCAACATTGCCCCCTCTTTTTCGTTAACAGCAACAGCCAAAGCTAACTTGTTGAAACTTTCCAGGGAAACCCTAAAAGCCGCCGTCAAGGGTAGACCACTACCAACAATCGACCCAACCAACCTTCCCGATTGCGTAAAAGCCAACGTAGGTGCCTTTGTCACCCTACACCAACTTTGTCGATTGAGGGGTTGCATCGGACAGCTGACAGCCAACCGTCCCCTGTACAAAACCATTATTGACATGACTGTTTCGGCTGCACTCCACGACGGCCGTTTTGCGCCTGTCAGCCCAGAGGAGCTAGCGACAATAGACATCGAATTGTCCATTTTATCCCCGCTGGAACCCATCGAAAAGGCGACGGACATCGTGCTGGGGCACCATGGCATCCTGATAGAAAAAGGAAGACACAGGGGCGTATTCCTACCTCAAGTGGCAACGGAAACAGGCTGGGATCTCGAAACGTTCCTGGGGCATTGTTCCAGGGATAAAGCCGGCTTAGATTGGGATGGCTGGAAAAAAGCAACAGTGTACCGCTTTACGGCCACCATTTTTGGCGAAAGAGACAACAGACTGGTTTGACCCTCAGCACCAACAACCATTCAATACCACCGTCCGGCGACGGGGACACCACAGTTGGGACAATGTCCATCCTTCATGCGATAGGTATGCACCAAGTAGCCTCGTCGTCCCACCAATAAATGCCTGCAGGCTGGACAACGCGTATCCTCACCGCCACGATCCTGCAGGTTGCCCAGATAGACATACTTAAACCCAGCCTCTTCAGCCACATGCGCCAGCGCCTCCAACGTTTCAGGAGGGGTGGCTTGTTTATTTGTGAGCCTGTACTGAGGAAAAAATCGACTCAAATGTAGGGGGGTATCAGCAAAGCCAAGGTCAACCAACTGCTTGTAAAAAGCAGCGGCTTTATCAGTGTCATCAGACAGTCCAGGAATAACCAACTGAGTCATCTCCAACCACACGCCTCTGTCTTTCAACGTTCTCAACGTATCCAGTACTGGTTGAAGGTGTCCCCCAGTCAACATCCTGTATGTCGTTTCATCGAACGCTTTGACATCGATGTTCGCCGCATCAAGCACGTCGCACAAGGCTTCCAGGGGAGCCTGATTGATGTAGCCGTTGGAAATAAGCACCGATTTCAAGCCCTTTTCCCTGGCCAACCTGGCCGTTTCCAGCATGAACTCATAGAAGACAGTGGGTTCAGTATAGGTAAAAGCCAGACTGTCGACCCCCTCAAACAACGCCCTCTCAACCACCTCTTCAGGTGTATAGCCCTTCCAAGGCACGGCTTCCGGTGGTTGTTGCGAAATCGTCCAATTCTGGCAATTCACACAGCGGAAGGTACAACCGGCCGTAGCCATCGATAAGATGCCCATACCAGGAAAGAAATGGTACAACGGCTTTTTTTCAATGGGATCGACCCCTAACGCACAGAGCTTTCCGTAAGACGTACTGAACAACCGGCCACTCCTGTTGATTCTGGTCTTGCACAAGCCTGTCCGTCCATCAGGCAACATGCAGTGATGAGGACATAACAGGCATTGAACCCTTTGATTGGGTAATGCCTCCTGCCAGGCAGCCAGCACTTCGGGGGTCATAATCAAGAGGCTTTATGCAGTTTAAACAATGCGTTAGTCGACTGAGAGCCGGTGGCAGTGAGTCGGCCGATATACGTACCCGGAGCCAGGTCAGGAGCCGAAAGTGCCCATGTGTGACGACCTTCCGACATCCAGCCGGCGTCTGCCTGCCAAACCAAGCGCCCAGCGGTATCGAACACCCTAAGACTAACTTTTGAAGGAGCCGGCAAAGCAAACAGGAGTGTCAGTTCAGTCTCAAAGGGTTGAGGCACCACCTTGACATTCATGTCCAATATGGCTGGACGACTGTCAAGGGTATTCGCCAAATCAAACAAACCAGCCGCCTGCAGTTGTTCCAGAAAAACGCCTGTCCGTTCAGGGAAGTAGGTGGTTTCCATCCACGCTCTGTTGGCATCGTAGTCTACTTCCTTACGGTACAGTTTCCCCTTGGTCGTGTACGGATGAACGTCTCTGCGGTAGTCTCCCCAGCGAGCCGCCTCCGCATAAAGCGCGTTGTCGATGGGATCGGCCAACATTTTAAACGTGCTCAAGGCCCCCGACGGCGACAAGACCCCGTTGTTGTAACAATGCAAACTCACCCGCTGAGCGAAGCGTTGCAAAAAGGCTGGGTTTTTCCTCAATTGCTGAAACAAGTAGCTGGGGCAATTCTTATTACTCACGCTCAGCACATTACCATCCAACGTTTTAAGCAACTGCTCCGAATCCCAGCAAAGGAATTGAAAGCCTTTACCCGGCTGCACCCTGTTACGGATGGCTATCCAGTTGTGGCGGTCCCAGTCTGTGTTACTACCATAAAAATTGATAAGCATGTAATCGATGAAGTTGTCCAAATCGAGTAAGGGCTCGAAAACCGTATCGCGTTGACCGTTGATATCCAAGCCTTGCAACTTGTTGTAAACGGCAGGATCATTGGCAGCCGTATCGGCCATGGCCATTAACCGCTCCCATGCCTTCAAGTCGCCTTCCGTGGCTTCAGCCACTTGTACAGGCTCTCCCACCTTGATGACATCCCATTCCGATTTACTTCCCCCCAGATACGCTTTGCAAAAATCATCGTCCACCCGTTCTGTCGGATTGTACAGGCCCCAATACAGCCCATTGATAAACAGGTGGGCATACAGACCCCTGCCAGACACATGTCCCATTTTCAACTGCGTTGCCTTCGCCCAACGGTCTCTGGTATAAATGGCTTTCGACCGTTCAGCCTCGTTTTGGTGTACCCAGGTGTAACCAAACCCGGCCCTGAGAAAGAACGAGTTTATCAGGGGGTTCCCCCCAGGACCAAACAAAGGATAAGGCAGTTTGGGTAACCCATATTCGGTTTGAAAATCCAGTCGGAACGAATGTTTGGGGCACTTGTCGGGCAAGCGGCTGTGTCCACCATGCAGTTGCAGACCACAGTCAGCCTGTAATGAGCCGCTGTCACCGGGGAGGATAAATTCAAAAGAAGCCGGTCGTTCCCAGCCCTTACCTGGTCCACCGGTTGGTGGCCCGGTGAAAATATAGATGCCACCCGAAAGTTCATCTTCCACCAAACTGAACAAATGGTTCTTGTCGGTCACCAACGAAACGATGGGTAGCTCTTTCAGGCTCTCCTTAATGGCGGTCTTATACGCTTCCGTTTCCATCAATTCAGGATCCATCTCATAATCTGCAATGGCCGTACCCTTGATCTGAGCGTACTTACCCCAGACAGAAGGGTAACCAGCGGGATTGTTGGGTTGATTGTAGACATCCCTGAGCTGTATGTACGTACTGGTGGCGACCGGACTGGTGAGCACCTGGCCTTGAAGCCCTGTTCTCACGGCGACCGTCCTCAATGGAGTGGTGCTACTGATGATCAACGGCGACCGATACACATAACCGTTTTCGGGACCAGGCACGCTCCCATCGGTGGTGAAATAAATAATCGCTGACGTATCAACACAGGTTAAGGAGAGGGATACCGTCTTTTCGTACAACCCTCTGGGATGGCTGAAAGTAGGCGCCGGCACCGTGTCCGGCAGGGTTGTCTCCTGAGCCCCTATGGTCGACACAGGAAATACGAGCACCAACAAGGTGAACAACACCCTCGTATAGTGGTGAGTGGCAAGTCTAAACGTGTTTTTCATACGTTTCAAAGGTAATCATTTGGAAGAATCCCTTGTGTTCCGTTTGTTCAAAAAGGGTGGAATGTAGGGCACAAACACTTCTTTCAATCAGTTTTTGAAGTAAAAAGGTCAGGATTATAACCTATAAAGAGGGGGAGTTCTCTATTTTTGTTCTATCCCATTTCATACCGTACAAAACATGAAACGACACACCCTTATCCTGACCATCGGCCTACTACTGACACTAGCCCTATCCGCCCAATCACCCAGACAGGTAACCCCCTTCGACGCAGACTGGCTCTTCTTATTGGGTGACGAACCCGCGGCTTCCAACCCCGGCTTTGACGATGGCGCCTGGCGTTTACTTAACCTGCCACACGATTGGAGTATCGAAGGTCAATACGATATAAACCATCCTACTGGCAGAGGCGGCGGTTACCTACCCGCCGGCATTGGTTGGTACAGAAAAGCGTTCACCCTGCCGGCCTCGATCAAAGACAAACAGGTTTTCATAGAATTTGACGGCATCATGGCCAACAGCGAGGTCTGGATAAACGGCCAATACCTGGGTAAACGACCATTCGGTTACGTTTCCTTCCGGTATGAACTTACCCCCCACCTCAAACCCGCCGGTCATACCAACACACTGGCAGTCAGGGTGGACAACAACGACCAACCGGCCTCACGCTGGTATGCAGGTGCAGGTATTTACCGCCATGTCAGGTTGGTAACCTTGCCTCCCGTACACATCGATCATTGGGGCGTTTTCATCACCACTCCTGACGTAACAGTGGCCAAAGCCTCTGTCAACATTGCTGTCGATGTGAAAAACCAAACCTCCAAAACCACTTCCGTAACCGTTCAAACCACCGTGAAGGGCCAGGACGGAAGCAACTTCGTATCAGCCCCTTCCACACTGACCATCAAAGCCGGCGAAACAAAAAAAGCCAACCTGAATGTTGCAGTGGACAATCCCCAACTTTGGGACAATGACCAGCCCAACCTATACACAGCCGTCACCTCTGTCAAAACAGGCAATAACACGGTTGACGAAGTCAGCACCCCCTTCGGCATCCGCAACGTTCATTTTGATGCGGCCACCGGCTTTTACCTCAATGGTGTCAATAAAAAGATCCTGGGTGTCTGTTTACACCTGGATGGTGGACCCGTCGGCACAGCCGTTCCCCTTGCCGTTTGGGAACGACGGCTTACCACCTTGAAAAGTTGTGGCGTCAACGCCATTCGTGTTGCCCACCACCCTATGGATCCAGGCTTTTACGACCTCTGCGACCGCATGGGCTTTCTAGTCATGAACGAAACCTTTGATACCTGGACAGCAGCCAAGCCCAACGGCACCAGAGGGTACAACCTACATTTCAATGAGTGGTGGGAAACCGATACCCGCGACGTGGTACTCAGGGACAGAAATCATCCTTCCATCATTATGTACAGCATCGGTAATGAAATCAGAGACAGGCTAGACCGGGAAGATGGTCAGCAACGCCTCCTCAACCAACGCGACCTGGTCCACAAACTCGACCCCACCCGCCCGGTGACCATGGCCTTGTTCAGACCCAACGAAATGAAGGTGTATGACAACGGAGTGGCCGAAATGCTCGACATCGTAGGTCAAAATTACAGAGAATCCGAGTTGGTAGCTGCGTGGAATGCCAAACCCGACCGCAAGGTGATTGGCACCGAAAATAGGCATGACAACGAAACCTGGTTAATCCTGAGGGACAACCCCTTCATGTCCGGTCAATTCCTATGGACGGGCATTGACTACCTGGGTGAAGCCAATTGGCCAGAAATCTCGCGCAACGTAGCCCTGCTCGACCGTAACGGCTACATAAAACCCCTGGGGTACGAACGACAAAGTTGGTGGAGTTGCACCCCCATGGTCAAAGTCGTCAGGAGCGAAGACAACGGCGGCAGGGGTCCTTTGAAAATGGACTGGACACCAGCCGATTTCGGAGCCTATGATGAGGCCCATCTATTTGTATACAGCAATTGTGACGAAGTGGAAATCGTCCTCAATGGTGAATCCAAGGGACGCCAAACCATCCACCAGGATGCTACTCCCCGCTTCTGGAACATCGAATTTGAACCAGGCGTTCTAAAAGCAATCGGCTATAACAAAGGGGCTGTCGTGTCTGTCGATGAGTTAGTCACGGCTGACACGGGTGTCAAACTCGAGCTTAAAGCTGAACGAACCACCGTCAAAAACGACTGGGACGACCTGGTATACGTAACCGCCAGCATTGTCGACCAAGCAGGCAGGGTCAATCCAACGATCAATCCGTCCATCAAGGTAACCGTCAGTGGAGCAGGCTCTTTGGTTGGCCTGGACAACAGCAGCATCCTCTCGCACGAACCGTACAAGACCAACGTCCGCACGGCTGTCGATGGAAAAGTGGTGGCCCTCATTCAAGCCAAGGCCGACAAAGGCGAGATAATCATAACGGCTGAAGCAGAAGGCTACCCCTCAACCAGTCTGAAGCTGGAGGCTATTCCAGCCACTCGCTAGGATCAGGCTGCGTTCTGTCGTGTTTCACCCAGATCAAGGCATCCACATCGTACCCCAACTTTTTTGCCAGGTCAAGGTAAGCGTCTTTGATATCGGCAGGAACCGTGGTTTCTCTTGACAAGAACCAAAGGTACTTCAGGCTCCTTCCAGCTATGAGGGCGTATTTATACTCATCGTCCAAAGCGATGACATTGTAACCCGAATAAAACGGTCCGAAAAAAGAAACTTTGAGTGCAGCCACATCCGTAGCACCCCTGAACCTGGCCTTGCCGAGGGCTTGTTTCCAACGCTTCTTCACAACGTCATACCCTCGATTATCCACCTTGATGCTTCCATCTTTGTTGAGGGTATAAGTGGCAGTCGTATTGTCGAGGTTCCGTTCAAAGCGGAATTCCAGCCTGGCAACTTCGTACCAGGAACCAAGGTATTTTTGGGAATCAAAGGGGGTAATGGTTTCTGCACCGTCAGGGATGCTTGCACAGGATTGAAAAGCAAAAAAGCCACACAGACCTAGATAGAGCAACGATTTCATGGTGGTAGTTTTTGTTATTAATACATTATAACACTAGTGTCTATTAATATCTGTTAAAATCATTTATAACTATCAAATTATCAGGATGTATATTGCCAAAAACCTTGTCGCACATTTGAATTGGTTGCCTATCTTGGTGACCCAAAAAATTGCGATTA
>JAAYBL010000138.1 GCA_012718945.1 Bacteroidales bacterium | reverse complement strand
CGTTGACAAACTTAAGGGGCGCCTGATGGGCTCGGCCCTCAGGGCTATTTTGATTATGATCATTGTCGCCGGTATCTGGTTTGAATTACAGAGTCCTGGCATCGGATTTCCGACCATGGCCGCCATTGCTGCTGCCATTCTGTATTTTGCGCCCTTGTACATCGAAGGCCTGGCTCAAAACTGGGAAATCATCGCTTTTGTGGTCGGAGCCCTACTCATGTTAGCTGAGCTTTTCATCATACCAGGCTTCGGTATTGCCGGGGTACTGGGTATCCTGTTTATGATTACAGGACTGGTGTTCGCCCTGGTCGGTGTGGATTTTTCCTTCAGCACCGACGGATTGAGCCAACTGGAAGAGCCGTTCCTGCTGGTAGCCATCAGCATTGTGCTGGCTATTTTGATCTTAATATGGATAACCTCCAAAATTGGTCAGTCAAACAGTTTTCTACAACGCATCGCCCTCACAAAGGCCCAGGACAAGGAAGATGGTTATGTGGGTGTTCCGACTGAGATTACGACGTTGACTGGTAAAACAGGAAAAACCCTCACCATCCTGAAGCCTTCGGGCAAGGTCAGCATTGAAGGTAAAACGTACGATGCGGTGGCGCTGGTTGGTTTTCTTGAACCGAACACCCCAGTAGTGGTGGTGAGGCACGAAGCGGGACAAATCTATGTCAAGGCGGTCAAGGCCGATTGAACGTCCTCGATGATGCGTTCATACCGTTTAATGTGCTGAGAAATCCCAAGGGTTCGGTAATCGTCAAGGGTCCACTCCCTATAACGACCGTTAAGGCTCATTCCTCCCTGTAAGGCTGGCGGAAAACCAGTTGAGGGCACCAAGCTCCACACACCAGCCCGGTTGCAACTGAAAGACACATCGCTGGGTCGCTCCATGCGATGATAGCGTAAACCATGGTATACAAGCCGTCTGAAAAAGGCGGCTTGTTCCGTATAGGGGCGGCGTAGCAGGCGCAGACAACGAAAGACAGCTTCGCAACTATCCTTGGGCAATACGCCATCGTCTGGCATCAATGCCGGCAAGGTTAGCAAGTGTTCGGGGTATCCTTCTGTCCTGTCCGGCCTTCTGATCAACACATGCGTCAAGTGCCCGTCTTTCAATGGACGGCATTCCAACACCGTCAATCCGCAGGCCAATGCTTCTCTGTTGGCCTGCAGGCAGGCCTCAAGGGTTGGGGCCCCGGCTTGTTCAAAGCCATCCAGCCAACAGGTCCAGGCCTGAAATCCCGATGGAAGACCGGCTTGCCCTGAAAGAACGGCCCCGGTAAAGTCGTTGATGGCCAATAACGCGGAAGGCCTTTCCGTGGTGGTGAACAAACCCGACCGTAGCAATTCCCGCATTCGATTGTCCGACAACCGACCGGTATTCAATAAACGGAGGTAGCTGACCAACCGACTGATATCCACAGGTTCCACCGGATCCAACTCCGGGTAACCGCCGGGGGCGAAACCGACTGCTCCCTGTCCTCTGCGTCCCATGAGGGCGCACCAGGCCTGCGGATTTAATTGTTCAGGGGTTTTACCTGAGGCACGCAAGGCCTGACGCAACAAACTCAACGCGTAAGGGCCAGGAAGGTTGTCTGTGATAAAGGTGGGCACGAATGTTGGCCAACGACCGTCCAACCGAAACGTGGTTGTTGGTGAGGAGGGAGGGATCTCTTGTGTCAATAAGGGTGCGACGCGTTGTCTGTTTGGCATGAAATCGGAATGGAATTCAAACCAGCCTTGGTTCAAGCGGTTGTCCCAACTCATGACCCCCATGGGGATGTCTGCATAAAACACCTCGAGGTAAGCCACCATGACTTAGGCTTTTTTGGGGGCTCTGACGCGTTGACGCGCCACTTGTCGGCTACCCAAAGCCGGCTGTCGAAGGGGGTGGGGTAGTACGGCGTCTAGGTTCTCCAAAAGGTCCAACGCCCTTAGTACGGGCAACAAACTCATGATATTGACAGGTTTACCCCGTTCGATGTCTCGAATGGTCGTCCGGTTCAAACCCGTCTGTTCAGCCAACATTTGTTGGGTGATGGACTTATTGAGTCGCACCAGCCTGAGTCGTTGCCCTATGTCGGCCACAATGGCGGCGTCTGTCCATCCATACCAAGTTGTTTCCATACATTTTTTTTGCAAAGATAGCATAATGATGGTGATATTAATCATTATTGGCCAATATATAATATAATGATGGCTATTACAACCATTATATTAATTATTCAAAATAATAAAGGGGCCATTCTAGGCACTTCTGGCTGTGGTTAAGTTTAAAGTAGATAAAAAAAGTTGCAGGATTTTCAAAATTGTCGTTTCTTTGCAGCCGCTTAAACAACAGCAGGAAAATCAACTTAAAAAAGATAGCGATGTCTAAAATTTGTCAGATTACCGGAAAAAAGGCAATGATCGGGAACAACGTTTCGCACTCTAAAAGGCGCACCAAACGTAAGTTCAACGTGAATTTGTTCCACAAAAAGTTCTATTGGGTAGAACAGGATTGCTGGATTTCGCTGAGCATCTCAGCAGCCGGCTTGCGTACCATCAACAAAAACGGATTGGATGCAGCCATGAAAGAAGCCAGCGAAAAAGGGTATTTACGTGTGGAAGATATCCAGATACTTAACTAAAGCGTAGGAGACAGTAGAAATGGCAAAGAAAGCAAAAGGTAACAGGGTACAGGTGATCCTGGAATGCACCGAACACAAGGAAAGCGGTATGCCGGGTACTTCCCGTTACATCACCACCAAGAACCGCAAAAATACGACCGCTCGTATGGAGTTGAAGAAATACAACCCCATCCTGAAACGCGTTACGATTCACAAAGAAATTAAATAAGACAGGCCATGGCAAAGAAAGCAGTTGCATCCATGCAGAACAAGAGTGAAGGCCGTGCCTTCTCGAAAGTGATCAAAATGGTCAAATCTCCCAAAACAGGAGCCTACATTTTTCAGGAAGATATCATTCCGAATGATAAGCTGAACGATCACTTGAAAAAGTAATCGTTGTTCCTGACCCTACTCCAAAGAACTGCTGTTGATCAATGGCGGTTCTTTGGTATTTATAACCAAATCCAATCCATACTTCATGGGCCTATTCAGCTTTTTCTCCAAAAACAAGGAACAAGACAAGGCGGTGCTCGACGAAGGGTTGCAAAAGACCAAAGCCTCCGTTTTCTCCAAATTGTCGAGGGCCATCGCCGGTAAATCCAAAGTGGACGACGATGTACTGGACAACCTTGAGGAGATGCTTATTGCTTCCGACGTAGGCGTGAACACAACCTTGCGCATCATTGAACGCATTCAGCAACGGGTACAGCGCGACAAATACCTGGACACGGCCGAACTAAACACCGTGTTGCGGGATGAAATCGCCAACCTGCTCATCAGTCCCGACAACGAAGACAGCGACAACTTCGACTGCCCTGAGAGTGACTCGCCCTATGTCATCATGGTGGTAGGTGTCAATGGGGTTGGCAAAACCACAACCATCGGAAAATTGGCCAATAAGTTTACTCAGGCTGGCAAAAAGGTCTACCTGGGCGCCGCCGACACCTTCAGGGCTGCAGCTGTCGAGCAGCTGGTCATCTGGGGCGATCGGGCAGGAGCTACTGTCATCAAACAAGCGATGGGCTCAGATCCTGCCGCTGTGGCTTTTGACACCCTGAAATCGGCCGTTGCCAATAAAGCCGACGTGGTATTGATTGATACGGCTGGTCGTTTGCACAACAAGACCAACTTGATGAACGAGCTGACCAAAATCAAAGAGGTCATGAAAAAGGTGGTACCTGGTGCTCCACATGAAGATCTGTTGGTGCTCGATGGTTCAACCGGTCAAAACGCCTTTGAACAAGCCAGGCAGTTTACCCTGGCGACCGAAGTGACCAGCCTGGCCATCACCAAGCTGGACGGTACGGCTAAGGGAGGCGTTGTCCTTGGTATTTCTGACCAATTCCAAATCCCGGTCAAGTACATCGGTTTGGGTGAAGGGGTCGACCACCTGCAATTATTCAACCGACGTCGCTACGTCGATTCCCTCTTTGGCAACCAATAATATGCTGCCAGCCAAGACCGTCACCCTTGTTACATTGGGTTGCTCCAAAAACCTGGTGGATTCCGAACGTTTGTTGTACCAATTTTCCGCCAAAGGTTACCGGGTATTGCACGATGCCGAACCGCCCAAAGGTAGCATTGTGATTGTGAACACCTGTGGCTTTATTGGCGACGCCAAGGAAGAATCCATCAACACCATCCTCGACTTTGCCCGCTTGCGTCGCAAGGGTCGCATCAGCCGCCTGTTTGTGATGGGCTGTCTTTCACAACGTTACCTGACCGAATTGCAAGGCGAATTGCCTGAGGTGGATGCCTTTTACGGTAAATTCGACTACGAAGATATACTGACAGTGCTGGGAGAGGAAAAGTCACCTACGGCTTGCCTGGACCGATACCTCACTACGCCTGCGCATTATGCGTTTTTGAAAATCGCTGAAGGTTGCAGTCGGGGCTGTTCCTATTGCGCCATACCCATCATCACAGGCAGACACGTATCCAGACCGATGAATGATCTGGTAGAAGAAGCCAAATTATTGGTCGGTAAGGGCGTCAAAGAGTTCCAACTCATTGCCCAGGATCTTTCCTATTACGGCAGGGACCTGTACAGGCGAAACAAATTGGCCGAACTGGTAGAACGGTTGTCCGACATTGAAGGTATTGAGTGGATACGCCTCCACTACACCTATCCGGCTGAATTCCCCATGGATTTGCTGCGTGTGATGCGGGAGCGTCCAAACGTTTGCAACTACCTGGATATGGCCCTGCAGCACATCAGCGACCCTATGTTGAAACGTATGCGTCGCCGCATCACCAAGGCTGAAACCCTGGATCTTCTGGCCGCTATCAGAGCCGAATTGCCAGGCATCCACCTGAGAACCACCTTGATGGTAGGCCATCCTGGCGAAACGGATGCTGACTTCCAGGAACTGCTGGACTTTACGGCACAACAACGTTTTGAACGCATGGGGGCCTTCATGTATTCCGAAGAGGAGGGCACCTTCGCTGCCAGACACTACACCGACAACGTGCCCGTGGCTACCAAACAAGAAAGGCTTGATGCACTGATGTTGTTGCAGCAGGACATTTCAGCTTCCATCAATCAATCAAAAATTGGCGCGTCTTTCAAGACCGTTATCGATAGGATAGAAGGTGACCAACGCATTGGCCGAACGGAATTTGATTCCCCCGATGTGGACCCTGAGCTGTATATAGACGGCGCTCAAGACCTCCATCCAGGTGATTTCTGCCGGGTACGCATTACCGAGGCAGGTCCCTACGACCTTTTCGGTCACCTGGATAACACGTTCCTACACACTTGATACACTCTTTCGAACTTATATCCCTTCTCTGACTATGTTTAAATTGTCCGGACGTTTCCTTTTCCTGTTAACCTTTTCGCTTTTAACTTGTTTCAATGCCTTGGCTGCCTCTGATTCAGAAAAACCGTTGAGTGTATACGGATTTGTGCGCAGCGACTTTTTTTACGACAGTCATGTTATGAAAACATCGGTACAGGAGCTGTATTCACTGTATCCGGTGCCCTCGGCCATCAATGCCTACGGTGATGATTTGAACGCTGTTCCTTCTGCCGGTCTGAATAGCATCACCACCCGCATTGGACTCAAACTAAAGGGCAAGGGACTGTTGGGCGCATCAAGCAGCCTGTCAGTTGTAGAGACAGACTTTGGTGGATCACCCAATTACTGGCTGCTCCGGTTACGTCAGGCCTATTCCCAACTGTTTTTTTCATCATCCGAGCTCCTCATTGGTCAAACCTGGCACCCCTTGTCAACGGCCTCGATGGCACCCGTCGTCTTATCACTCAACACCGGTGCACCTTTTCAGCCCTTCAATCGCAGTCCACAAATACGTTGGGACAAACACCTTGGCCATTGGACGTTGACAACTGCCGGTATCTGGCAAATGATGTATGCTTCCCAAGGTCCCGATGGCAGTTCGTTCAAGTACCAACGAAACGCCGTCCTTCCCAATCTGTACGTTGGGGCTGAATGGCAGTCAGCAGGATGGAAAACGGGGCTTGGGTATGACTTCAAACGCATTCAACCCCAGCGTTACGAGCTGGATAATGGGGGTGTGCAGG
>JAAYBL010000137.1 GCA_012718945.1 Bacteroidales bacterium | reverse complement strand
CGACCGATTCGCCGACGAACAGCGGATGGCGCGCCAACACGCCTGTCGGACTGTGGACCCTCGACTGGTACCGCAAGCACACCTACGCCGGCTTTGCACGCGGTCTGGGAGCACCCAAGGACCCAACAGGCCTTGATCGCCTTACGGACGATTCAAACAAATTGGCTTCATCTCCAATATACGATCTGTTAGGTCGCTATGTGGGCAATGACTTCGAGTCACTTCCTGCAGGCCTCTACATCCAGAACGGTAAGAAGTACTTGAAGAACTGACAAGTATGTCTATCTTTGAAGGGTAGAAACTCGCAATAAACAGTAGCATTATGCGCAATGTTATCCTTACACTGTCCCTCGCCCTGCTTTCCATCCTCAGTCTGAGCGCTCAAACGGTGGCTGTCAATCAGGCAGCCACTTCGTCGGGTTGGTACCGGGTAGGGGGCTACGAGGTCTTCGAGTTGAACGAGATGAGTCGCAAGGGGACGTTGGACATTTTGATCACCAGGGCAAGGTCCTGAAGCGGTGATAGTGTTACCTTGTCAGCTTTTTCTCACTTTGTTGTATTTGCCAGCGGTACACAAACCAGGCTGCGATAAAGTAGACGCCGGCTTGTACCCAGAGGGCAAGGATGTCGGTTTGTACGGCGCCCGCTGAGGCGCCTGCCGTGTTCATACGCAGGTAGGCATTGACCCCGAAGGTGGAGGGGAAAAAGTAAGAAATCATGCGCCAGAAATCGTGAATGTGTGTCGTTGGCCAGGAAAAGCCGCTCAGGAAGAGCAGCGGTACTGATGTGCACAGGAAGAGCAGCAATGACATTTCACGGTTCCAGAAGAAGACGGATAGAGCCATGCTGAAAAAGACGCAGGCCAACAGGAAAGGCAGCAGGAAAGGCAGGATGGTGCCCACTGTCAAGTGATGAGGCAGTTGAAACAGGGTAGGGATCAACAGCAGGTCGTATAAAGCGATGAAGCTGTACAATACCAGGTAAGCCAAGGCTTTACCCGTAATGATGCGCATGGTGCCGTGGTACTTGCGTTGGTAGGGGATGAGCTGGTGGAAGGTGTTCTCTTCCCTGGCTGTCCCGGCGAGCATGCCGATGCCCAGTACCAGGGTTTGTTGGATGATGAGCACCATGACGGCTGGCAGCAGGAACGAGGCAAAACCACCTGTTGGGTTAGAGAGTGAACGCCCTTCGCTCAGGATGGGTTGAGCCGTCACTTCCGCTTGTCGTTGGATCAGTCCCTGGCCTTCCAGTTGCTGTATCTGCAGGTTGAGGTTCATGTCTTGCACCACCAGGTTGAGTCCTGCGTAAACGGCGCGGTAATACATCATACTGGCCATGTTGCAGTAGGCAAATACCTGCGTTTGCTGGCCCTCAGCGACATCCTCGCCAAAGGCGGAGGGTATGAAAATGATGCCTTTGACTTTTCCTTTTTCAAACAGGCGTTTGGCTTCGTCCATGGTGCCGGAAACGCGGTAGACGGCCAGTTCGGGAGTGGCATCGAGTTGCCTGGCCAGTTCGCGGCTGAGGGCTGAGGGACGTTCGTCGACCAATGCCACGGCCACGTCTCTGCAGGCTTCGTTCTTGTAGATAAAGCCGTACAGTATGGGGTAGAGTAGGGTGGCCCCGAAAAAGAGGATCACCACGCCTGAATCCTTGAAGATGTTTTTGAGTTCTTCTGTGAAGATCTCATACACCTGGCGTAGGGTTGTTCGTAGGTAGCCTTTTTTCATCAGTTCACTTTTTGGGGTAGTTCATTTCGATTACGGCTTTGCGCAGGCGTTTGGCCACCAACAGGGGCAGGCACAAAAAGAGGAGCATGATGCCGTAGTTTTGTATGTAATAAACCGGGTTGAATCCGTTCAGGGCCACGCCTTGATAGATCAGAAAATACCAGCGCAGGGGGAAGACCCAACTCAGGCCTTGCAACAGGGCTGGCATGCCTTCTATGGGGAAGGAGAGTCCTGAATACGACATGGACAACACACCGAACAGACCGGAAAAGCTCAGTCCGTCGCGCAGCACCGGGAACGTGCCGATCATGAAGATGCCAAAGGCTTGAGCTGTCAATACCAGCAGCGTCATATCAAGCCACATCCAGCCAAAGGGTGCGTTCAGCGGGTAATGCAGGCCTTTGAAGAGGACAACCAGGTAAAGGGTACCCATGGCGATGAATCCGAACGTATAGGGGAGCAGTTTGCCGATGAGGGCACGAAACAGGGAACTGCCGGCCAGTCGGTACCATTTGTAGGAGCTGTTTTTCTTCAATTCTATACCGATGACGTAGACGGTGGTCAAGAGTATCATCAATTGAAGCATGCCCGGCAGGAGCACGCTCAGCAAATAGACGGAGTAGTTGATCCATGGATTGCCCAACGATCTGACTTCGGCCACGATGGGCTGTATCTGGGCCATGCTTACGGCGGTGGGTTGTCCCTTGGCGCGTCGTACGGACAGGTTGGTGCCGGCCGAAACGGTCTTCATGATCACGTTCAGGTCTTTCTGCACCAACGAGCCTGTGAGCAGGTTGGTCTGGTCGTAGTAAAAGGGTATGGTGGGTTGTAGGCCGTTCAGGACGTCGGCGTACAAGCGGTCTGGCATCTCGATAAAGCCGATGATGGTGCCGTCTTGCAGGGCATCGTTGGCTTCACTGAAGGTTAGGTAGTGGGCCACAACCTTGGTTTGCGGGCTGGATTCCAATTGCCGGACGATGTTGCGTGAGAGTGAGGTGCCATCGTGGTCGATGACGCCGATGGGCAGCGATTGAGGCAATCCATCGGGCATCAGGGTGGCGAAATAGGCCAGAAAACCGAGCGGCATTACCACCAGGATAAACAGATACACAGGTCTGGTTGTCATTCGCTTCAGCTCTCGCCGTAAGACAAGCAGCCAGCCCCGTTTTTTTGCTACGCGCATGCCCGTTGGTTTAAAGATTCCCTTCTGTTTCCAATAAGACACTCATGCCGGGTCGCAGGCCGTCGATGGGTTGGACGGGTTTGGCACGGACTTCGAAGGTTTTGCGGTCGTATTCGCCGGTGGTTTTGGTGGCTTTCCATGTGGCGTAACTGCCCATGGCCTTGATGTAGCTTACTTTGAACGTGGCGTGTTCCAGCCCCAGTGCTGGTATCGAGGCTTTGATGAGTTGCCCTGTCTTCATACCGGCCAGTTGATCTTCCCTGATGTTGAAGGTGATCCAGCAGTGTTTCAAATCGACCAGGGTCATCACGGGGGCGCCTTGTCCGACCAATTCACCTACTTTGGGGTAGATGTCGGCTACTTCACCGCTGATAGGGGCGGTCAGCATGGTTTCTGGCAGGTAGGCTTCTACTTCGGAGACGGCTCCCTTAGCTCTGTCTACCAGGGCTCTGGCTGCCAGTTTGTCTTCGCGTTCGGCCCCGTTTTTGGCCATGTCGTAGTTGATTTTGGCGGCTTTGGTGGTGGACAATGCGGCTTTATACTGTGCCTCTGCTTCATCAAATTTCTGGGCGGCAATCACACCGTTTTCAAACAGTTGCTTGACCCTTTCGTACGATTTCCGGGCGATGTCTTCACCGATCAGGGCTTTTTGCCACAGTTCATAGGCAGCCTGTATCAATTCTTGCCTGGCTCCCTTCTGGGCTTTCAGTTCCTGGGCTCTGGCAGCGGCCTCGGCGGCTTCGGCCTGGGAGAGTTTGGCCATCAACTCGGGTGAGTTGAACAGCACCAGGGTGTCGCCTGCTTGCACTGAATCGCCTTCTTCCACGTACAGTTGTGCGATGCGACCTGCCAGTTTGCCTGACACGCGCACTTCATTGGCCTCTACTTCGCCTTGGATGACCTCGGCTTCTGGTTTCATGACAATCCAACCGATAACGGAGATCAACACGACGACAACCAGAATCACTACCAGTCCCACCACCAGATTGGTCCGGTTTTTCCTCAATGCCTCTTTAGAAAGGCCCTTCTTTGTGCTATTCATTTGTTTTTATCTTTTTATGCGTTGAGTGTCTGTGTTAATTGTTTGGGGCGTTGAGCTGTCCCAGGGCTTTTTGCAGGTATACGCGGCTTAGCTGTAGCTCTATTTGTGCGTCGATGTGTTCGAAACAGGCTTTCAACCAGGCTGTTTGTGCTTCCATCACGGTAGAGGGGGCGATAACGCCCGATGTGTAACCCAGGTTGGCGCTCGACAGGTTTTCCTGCGCTTTTTCCTTGTTGCTGGCTGTCATGACGACTTTCTTGGCGGCTCCTTCCAGTTTAAATTTCGACTGCATCACATCCAATTCGATTTTTTCCCTGGCTTCTTCGAGTTGGTATTCCAGGGCTTTTTTCTCGTGTTGGGCTGAGCGGAGGGTTTGCACGCGTTCTCCCCAGTGGAAGAGGGGCACATTGACCACTACGCCCACTTGAAACTGTCCGTCAAATTTTGGCTCAATTCCGTTGTAAAGGGATGGGTTGGTGGTGAGGTAGCCGGCTGTCAGGGCTGCGTTTGGCAGAAAGCGGGACACCATGAGGCGCTTGTTGGCATCGGCTATGTTGAGGCCTGCTTCCAGGCTTTTGATTTCACTGCGTTCGGAAAGGGATTGCTCGACCATCGGCAGGGGTTCTTCGATGGCTTGCAATGTTTCATCGGCCAATTGACTGACGGCATCCAGGGGCAAGCCGCAGAGTTGGTTCAGGGCCATTCTGGACAGTTTCAGCCCGTCTTGTACCTGGAGCAGTGACATCTCTGCTTCGTTTTGTTTCACCTTGACCGTCAGTTGGTCGGCTTTGGTGGCGACACCGATGGCAATGGATTTTTCTACGTCACCGGCCATTTTCTGGAGCAGTTCCAGGTAGCTGATGGCTAGTTTTTCTTTATTGACTAGGGAAACGATCCGCCAATAGGCAATGTCGGTCTCCAACAGCGTTTGTGCCAGTTTCCCCTCCAGACCGGCAGTGGCCAATTGTTTGGTGCTCTTGGCCAATTCGTTGAGCGCGATGATCTTGCCTCCGAGGAACAAGGGCTGGGTGATCATAATGTTGCCTACGTACACGTTCTTCATATCGAGGGAGAAGGCATCTTTGGGGAGGTATGCCATGTTCTTCCACTGGATTTTTTCCGGGTTTTGCGTTGGGTTGAAGGGTTGGCCGCCCTCGTCAAGGGGAGCTACTGGCATACCGTTCATGTACATCCAGTTGTTGTTGACCGAATTGAAAAAACTGGGGCTTCCGTCGGCCGCCATACTGTAGACCGGCAGGTAGGCATCTTGGCCCATCAGCGAAATGTTCTTCTGATTGTGCAGGTAGGCACCGGTGGCTGATGCGCTGGGTAGAAACTGTGTCATGGCTGCTTTTTCCATGTGCTTGGCTGCTTCCACCTGTTCGTTGGCCATTTTCAACGCTTTGTTGTGCTGGGTCGCCATACGGCGGCAATCCGTCAGCGAGTAAACGGTTTGTGCGTGTACGGGAAATGACACGGCTACCAGCAGTGTCAGAAATAGTACATCTTTTTTCCTCATAACTTTTATACCTAATATATCAGTTGCACATGCAACCATAAAACCTTTAAACCAAGTTTTTATAGATCTTTTTCAATGTTGTCAATGCCTGTTGGATGTCGCTTTCTTTCAGGTCTCTCAAGGCTTCTTTCATGGCGGCGACGACGATGGTTCTGGCTTGTTGATATTGTTGGAGTCCTTGTTTGGTGAGGTGTATCAGGTTGCTCCGTTTATCGCTGTGGTCGACCAGTCGGGCAATCAAGGTGCGCTTCTCCATATTGTCCAAAATGCGTGTCATGCTGGGTTTGTCTTTATACGTCATGGTGGCCAGTTCCTGTTGGGATATGCCATCCTTGACGAAAAGAACTTGCAACACAACCCATTGCTCCGGGGTTACAGACAGGCCATGAGCCCTGAAATCTCTGTACAACTTGCGGGTGATGGCTGTGGTGGCTTTTCCGCTTATCACACTGACTAACAGTCCTGTATCGTCCATCAAATTTTCCATAGCTGATGTGCTTATTGGTTGCATAAACAACTATGCAAATTTACGGCATTTTTGACTGGTGTCAAGCGGTGAAAAGCATTTTTGCATTTTTTATATTTGCGACGCAGGGAGCCTCATCAGGCAGTGATTTCTGTATGATAAAAAAAAGCTACTTTTGAGGTGTTATCAACAAACCATGAAAAATGACCTACGAGCAGGATAGTTACGCCTCGCATGCAAAGCACATTGACGGTATAGAAAACAGTTTGGAACGATTGGAGAAGCAGCAGTCGATTGATTATTGGCGGCATGAGCGGATGTACAACCTACTGTTGCCCTTGATCAAGGAAAAACACCGGTGGCTTACCGTCGGCGATGGGATGGGCACCGATGCCAATTGGTTGATGAAGAAGGGGCTTG
>JAAYBL010000136.1 GCA_012718945.1 Bacteroidales bacterium | reverse complement strand
CATACGGCACGCCCAATTGTTCCAACCCGAAACAAACAGCCTTCGAAGCACCGCCGGTACCCAGCACCAAAGCCTGGATGATGCCCTGCTGGTCGCCATCGGCCACGGGCTGAACGACCGTTGCCGAGCCGGCGGCCATTCGCGCCCTCAACTGATCCAGCAGAGGCCGCAACGATTCCCTGAAGCCAATCAGATCAGTATTGTACCCTGTCAACAACCGTCGGCCATCCGGTGTCCTTGTCACCTTAACCACATTGACGGCCCCCATGGCGGCAGCTTCAGCATCCAACGCATCCAAAAAAGGTATGACAGCCTGCTTGTAGGGAATGGTCACGTTGAAACCGGCCAAATCGGACAGCCTGTCCAACAGTCGAGGCAACTCCTCGATGACAGGCACATCGAAATTGTCAAACACGGCATCAATACCCTCACGAGCAAACTTCTCCGAGAAATACCCGGCAGAAAAAGAATGAGAAAGGGGATGCCCCAAAAGACCGTATCGTTTCATGAATGCAGACTTAGTGTTCAAACAGGCCTATCAGGAGGGACTGTCCGTTGGCGTATTAGCACCCTCATTGGGTTCGTCTTCCTCCATCATGATTTCCCGAAACAGATCAAGCGCTTTCGGATCAACAGCAACCGCTTTTTCCAGATAGGTCATAGCCTGGTCTGTTTGATCCATCTTGGCATAAGCCAGGGCAAAAAAGAGGTTCAGACCAGGCAAGGCGGGATCCATTTCCCTGGCAGCCTCGTACAAGCTCAACGCTTTGGCATAATTACCGTCGTCAAACGCCAGGTTGCCCATGGAAGCCAGCACATCGGGCTGGTGAGGATCCAGGCTTAAGGCTCGCAGGTAGCTCATAAAGGCCTCCTCACGCAATTCCAGGTCTTGCATGAGTTCAGCCAGATAGACCCAGATTTCAGGATCCTCCTCGTCAATCTTCAAGGCCCTGTCCAACCAGGTCAAACTCTCGCCGAAGACTTTTTGTTCCATCAAACAGACGGCCATCCCCACACAAGCATCCTTGTTGAGGGGATTCAACGTCCAGGCCTGTTCGTAGTGCGGCAGCGCCTTGTCTAACTGACCCGATTTCTCGTACGCTTCACCCAGATAAACCCGGATGATATCATTTTCAGGATCCAAATTTACGCACTCTTCGTACACCACGGCCGACTCCTTGTAACGAGTCGCTTGAAAATGTGCGTGCCCAAGTTGTAGCAGGGCCATTTGGTCATCCGGGTAGATGGTCAAGGCA
The DNA here is from genome assembly GCA_012718945.1 of Bacteroidales bacterium. Classification (GTDB taxonomy): domain Bacteria; phylum Bacteroidota; class Bacteroidia; order Bacteroidales; family UBA1402; genus UBA8389. The sequence goes on along the minus strand of JAAYBL010000136.1, from coordinate 6,141 downwards.
AATTCATACGCTTCGACGGCCTTATTATACGCTTCCCGGTTGAAATGGCATTGCCCCAGGTTGAACCAAATATCGGCCTTGTAGGGATCCAAATCCAACATGCGCTCGTACACGGTGATGCAGCTGGCATAATCCTTTTCTTGCTCGTGGCACCAGGCCAATTCCTCCAGCAATTCCTGGTTATCAGGATACTGTTTCAAGGTATCCTGCAGGTAATCGATAGCCAGGGGAAACCAGGTCATGTCCGTTAAAATGGCCACGACATCCAAGCAACGCTGCACCCTGTCGAGCCTCTCCGAACGCATCACCTGTTCGATCAAGTCGAGCCCCTCCTGTTTACGGTCAAGTCGCAAGAACACCTCGGCCCTGAGCAGCAGCACCTCCCCGTCTTCTCTCTCGGGCAAACGATCCAGGATGTGCAAGGCGTGTTTATAGTCCCCGATTTCCACATACAACGTGGCCCGTTTGAGCAACAGGCTGCTGTTGTTCGGGTGCAACGTCAGTCCCATTTCAATCACGGCACTCGACTCGAAACGTTTACCGTTCGACAAGTAGTAATCAGACAACACCTCCAGCTCATCCACGTCATAATAGACCGGGCGACCTTCCGACATCGCCTGCTCATAGCGGCGGAGTAAGTCTTCCAGATTGGGTTGGCTATTATTATTCATGTGATGTCAAGCAGAGGGTCTTCGGGTTGTTGGTAGCGTTTCGGTGTGACGGTTGGCGGTTTATTGGGCACGTTTGCCGGCAATCTTGCCCCAGGTATCCTTGAGAGAGACCGTCCGATTAAAAATCAGACGATCAGACGTCGAATCTGGATCCACGTTGAAATAACCCAAACGGGTAAACTGGAACGAATCGAGCGTCTTGGCAGCAGCCAACACGGGTTCAACCTTGGCATGGGTCAACACCGTCAACGAATCCGGATTCAGCATATCCATGAAATCCCTGTCCTTTTCTTCAGCCGGATTAGCCACGGTCAACAATCTATCATACAGACGCACCTCGGCATCCAGGCAATGACTGGTGGAGACATAATGAATGGTACCTTTCACTTTATGCTTGGCGTTAGCCTGACCCGTCTTCGTCTCCGGCAAGTACTCGCAGGTCACAGTGGTCACCAGGCCTTCAGCGTCGGTTTCGTACCCGGTACAACGCACAATGTAGGCGTTCTTCAGGCGCACCTCCCGTCCTACCGACAAACGGTAGTAATCAGCTGGCGCATCGATCATGAAATCATCCCGTTCGATGTACAGCGCTCTGGAAAAAGGAACATCCCTGGTACCCAACGCCTTATCTTCAGGGTTAATATCCGTGGCGTTCCATTCCACCTGCCCTTCCGGGTAGTTGGTCACGATGAGTTTGATGGGATTGAGCACGGCGCTCACCCTGGGTGCCCGCTTGTTCAGGTCTTCTCTAATACTGTGTTCCAGCAACCCAACATCAATCACGCCATCGTATTTGGTATAGCCGATGCTGTCAACGAAATTGCGGATGGATTCCGGGGTGTACCCACGGCGCCTGAGTCCGCACAGGGTCGGCATGCGGGGATCGTCCCAACCGGCCACCCGGCCTTCCTTCACCAACTGCAGCATCTTACGCTTACTCATCACCATATAGGTAATGTTCAACCGGTTGAACTCAATTTGTCTGGGCTTATAATTATCCTCACCCTTAAGCAACTCCACAAAATAGTCGTACAGTGGTCTGTGCACCTCAAACTCGAGCGTACACAGCGAATGAGTGATGCCTTCGAAAAAGTCGCATTGACCATGGGCAAAATCGTACAAAGGATACACATTCCAAGTGTCACCCGTGCGGTGATGGCTCATTTTCAGGATCCTGTACATAAGCGGATCCCTGAAATGCATGTTGGAATGCGCCATATCAATTTTGGCCCTAAGCACCCGGCTGCCTTCTTCAAACTCACCGGCCTGCATACGGGTAAACAGATCGAGGTTTTCCTCAGGCGTGCGATCCCTGTAGGGGCTGTTGATACCAGGCGTGGTCGGTGTACCCTTTTGCTGGGCAATGGTTTCAGCCGATTGGTCGTCCACATAAGCCAACCCCCGCTTGATCAAATCGAGGGCAAAGTCGTACAGTTGGCCGAAATAATCGGAGGCATAATACAAGTTGTCCCATTGAAAACCCAACCATTGTATGTCTTCCATGATGGAATCCACGTATTCCACGTCTTCCTTGACAGGGTTGGTATCGTCGAAACGCAGGTTACAGGTACCTCCATAGCGTTTGGCAATGCCGAAATCCAGGCAAATAGCCTTGGCGTGCCCTATGTGCAGGTAGCCATTGGGTTCCGGCGGAAAACGGGTGACGATGCGGCCACCATTCTTTCCGGCGGCCAGGTCATTCTCCACAATCTGTTCAATGAAATTCAGCGTCCGTTTGCCGGTTTCCTCAGGGTTAACAACTTCAATCATATACTATTTTGTCGTGTGACTATAAAATGATACATTTGCATTGGCTGCAAAATTACTCAAAATTTGCACCACTCCTTACATATAAGGGTGGATTTATTACGTAGCCAGACGTGGCTCGGGGCCGTTGGTTATCAAGCAGCCCTATTGGTCTCACCTCATCGGCAGCCCTTTGTTAAAAAGTGGTATCAAATCCAAAAACATGTTTTATAATATGTTTTTTAATTTGGCCAGTTGTGAAAAAAGGTGAATCTTTGCCACCGTTAACCTAATACAATCTTTTTTACCTTAAGAACTAATACCTATTGAAAACCTACAAAAAGGCCGCTTTGTGAAAAGCGGCCTTTTTGTTTTCTATATTTTAGTTAAAGGGATGGCATCCTTTTCCGAGGGATGGCATCCTTTTCTGAGGGATGGCATCCTTTTCTGAGGGATGGCATCCTTTTCCGAGGGATGGCATCCTTCAACTCAAGGAATACAAGCAATCGCACAGGCCTCTCCCACATTCCTAACCCATTTTCGCCAAATATTACACCTTTCCGGTTTGGCGCTTCCCTCGATAAGTCTTACTTTTAGCTGTTTTTTCCGGGCTACTGTCCAAGAAACCACAGGAAACAGAAACCTACTTATATTGACTAAAAAACAGCTATCATGAAACTAGCCAAATTCAGCATCGGAACGGGTGACCGTTTTTCCCACCAGGGCATTGCCCAACTCAGGGCCACCATCAAGGCCAACCAAGCCGGCCTCGACATCAGTCCCGTATGGAACAAGTCCAACCGTGAACACCAGATTGTTCACTCCCACCCTGCCGATGTCCGCAAGGAAGCCGATGCCGCTGTAGCCGCCCTGGGCTTCAAGGGTAAATACTTCGTGGACGCCGACCACATCAACATGAGTACGGTAGCTCCCTTCGTAGAAACCGCCGACTTTTTTACCCTCGATGTCGCCTCCTTTATTGGCAAACCCAGCCCTGAAGCCGATGTACAAGCCTTTATCAACGGTTGCGAACCCTACATGGGCAGCTTGAGCATCCCCGGCATCGCCCAACCGCTCAACGTCACCAAGGGCCTGCTCGAAGACATTGCCCATAAGTTCCTGGCCGCCACCACCCAGGCCGCCGAGATCTATACCTACCTGGTTGAAAAGAAAGGCGTTGGCAACTTCATCACCGAAGTCTCCATGGACGAAGTGGAAAGCCCGCAAACCCCCATCGACCTCCTGTTCATCCTCAAGATGCTGGCCGACAAGGGTGTGCCCGCCCAAACCATTGCCCCCAAATTCACCGGCCGTTTCAACAAGGGTGTCGACTACAAAGGCGACGTAGCCCAATTTGCCAAGGAATTTGAAGAAGACGTCCTGGTGATTGATTACGCCATCAAGACCTTTGGTTTACCCGCCGAGCTCAAACTCAGCATCCACTCCGGCAGCGACAAATTCTCCATTTATCCCGTTATGGCCGAGGTTATCAAGAAATACGACAAGGGCTTGCACCTGAAAACAGCAGGCACCACCTGGCTGGAAGAAGTCATCGGTCTGGCCGTTGCTGGCGGCGAAGCCCTCGAAGTAGCCAAAACCATTTACATCAATGCCTTGGGCCGCATGGACGAACTCTGCGCTCCCTATGCCGACGTCATTGAAATCGACAAGGAACAACTGCCTTCCGTCGAAGAAGTCAAAGGCTGGTCGTCCGAAAAATACGCCAATACCCTGCGCCACATACCCGGACACCCCGATTACAACCCCAACTTCCGCCAATTGATCCACGTGGGTTACAAGGTAGCCTCCGAATTGGGCAGCACCTACACCGACCTGCTGGAAAAATACGCCGATATCGTAGGCGCTTGCGTCGAAGAAAACATCTACGACAGACACTTCAAACGTTTGTTCAACCTCTAAACCGAGACAGATGAAAGCTTTCATGGATGATAACTTCCTGTTGGACAATGAAGTCTCACAGGCACTTTACCACGACCACGCCAAAAACCAGCCCATCATCGACTACCACTGCCACCTCAACCCGGCTTTCATCGCCAACGACAGGCGTTTTGACAACCTGGGGCAGATCTGGTTGGAGGGCGACCATTACAAATGGCGGGCCATGCGTACCAACGGCATCGACGAACGGTTCTGCACCGGCAAGGACACCTCCGATTGGGAAAAGTTTGAAAAGTGGGCCGAAACCGTCCCCTACACCATGCGCAATCCCTTGTACCATTGGACCCACCTCGAATTGAGGCGAGCCTTTGGAGTGGATACCCTGCTCAAACCGGAAACAGCCCGTGACATCTTCGAGGAATGTACCGCCAAGCTCAGGACCCCCGAATACTCCGCCAGAAGTCTGATGAAGCAATTCAACGTAGAAACGGTCTGCACCACCGACGACCCCATCGACAGCCTCGAACACCACATCTCCCTGGCCAAGGAAGGCTTCAGTGTCAAGGTGTTGCCCACCTGGCGTCCCGACAAAGCCATGGCCGTGGAAAACCCGGCTGCCTTCAGAGCCTACATCGAACAGTTGTCCGCCGTTTCCGGCGTCAGCATCAGCCGTTTTGCCGACGTCATCGATGCCCTGCAAGTGCGCCACGACTTCTTTGCTTCCGTTGGTTGCAAACTCAGCGACCACGGTATCGAAGAATTCTACGCCGAAGACTACACCCAGGCTGACATTGACTCCCTATTTAATAAGGTATACGGCGGTCAAACACTCACCACACAGGAAATCCGCCAGTTCAAGTCGGCCATGATGTACGAATTCGCCGTCATGGACCACAAAAAAGGCTGGACCCAACAACTGCATTACGGTGCCATCCGCGACAACAACAGCCGCCTTTTCGCCAAACTGGGCCCTGACACTGGCTTCGACTCCATCGGCGACTTCACCGTAGCCAAGGACATGAGCAAGTTCCTGAACCGACTGGACACCACCAACCAACTGCCCAAGACCATCATCTACAACCTTAACCCGAGAGACAACGACCTGATTACCACCATGCTGGGCAACTTCCAGGATGGTTCCGTGGCCGGAAAAATCCAATTCGGTTCAGGCTGGTGGTTCCTTGACCAAAAGGTGGGCATGACGGCACAGATGAATTCCTTGTCCGTCCTTGGGTTGTTGAGCCGCTTTGTGGGCATGTTGACTGACTCCCGAAGCTTCCTCTCCTACCCGCGTCACGAATACTTCCGCCGCATCTTGTGCAACCTGATCGGCACCGACGTGGTGAACGGCGAATTGCCGGCCAGCGAAATGGCTTTCATCGGCCAACTGGTGGAAGGGGTTTCCTACCGCAACGCCAAGCAGTACTTTAATTTCTAAGCATCCGAAGACAGACATCACCAGCGAGAACCCTGAAAAAACCAGGGTTCTCGCTGTGTATTGAGCGGGTAAAACCCCAGGACTGTCAGAATTTCCCCCTTTTTAAGGCGATATATTCGGGGGGCATTCAAAATTTTTATCTTTCTTTGCATCACGTTTTTAACAAGTATTGGATTGTATGAGTAAAAAAGTTGTAACATTTGGTGAAATCATGTTGCGTTTGGCAACACCAGGCTACGAACGTTTCAGTCAGGCATCTGGGTTCACGGCTACCTTTGGGGGCGGTGAAGCCAATGTGGCTGTTTCCTTGGCCAATTATGGGATGGAAGCTTCCTTTGTGACCCGCTTACCCAAAAACGACATCGCCCAGTCCTGTTTGATGAACCT
>JAAYBL010000135.1 GCA_012718945.1 Bacteroidales bacterium | reverse complement strand
TTTTTGAAAAATTCATCGAAGGCACTGTCGGTCGCAGCAAACAGCGTAACACTACCGGTGAGTTTCATGACATCGTCATACTCCAGGTCATCAATCAACCTCAAGGTATTCGTAAAACGGCCATCATCCTTGAGAAACGCGTAGATGTTATCACCCAACCAATCGGGTTCGCGATCGTCATAGTGATACGTATCTTCGCAGGCACTGAAAAGCGTTCCTAAAACCGGCAAAAGGAGAATAACGGATAATAACCGATGTAATATGCGAGTGCATTGGTTTTTCATGATACTAAGGGGTGTTAAGGGTGCCTTAGGAAGGCAGTGAACCGATAGCTTTACGGATACAAAGAAACACTTTATCCACCAAGATGAGGGTCAAATTTTCAGTCAAAATATGGACGTAAAATCGTCAAATACCTTTTTTACGCCCGTTAGCCCCTTCCGCCTGTGACCCTTTTCTATACTATTATTGACTTAAAATTAGACCTTACTTTAAAAAGGATGTGCTTATTTCGTTAGTTGCGATGTTAAAACAATAACAAACCCAACAATTCGCTAATAAACAGCATGTTAAACAAATCCAAAAACCACCGTATGAAACCACTTCTACACGCCATGCCCTTTCGAAACACCATCGCTCTGGTTGCGATGTTCATTTGCACGACGTGCCTCCTGTCAGCACAGGACATCACCACCGGATTGAAACTTTACTATAGTTTTGAAGACGTAGTTGGCGACTCAGTACCCGATGTTTCCGGCAACAACCAAACCGCCGCCTTGAAAGGAGCCGCCGCCATAAAGCCGGCTTATAGTGGATTAGGGGTTGAATGCCTCGTCAAAGATAATTACTTGCTGCTGCCCGTTGACATTCTGACCAACACGACCGATTTCACCTTCGCAACCTGGGTCTACTTCAACGGGGTAAATGGTAGTACCCGTTTTTTTGATTTCGGAACGATTGCTGATAACAACAGTCCCGACGATTTTTTATGTTTCATGCCGAATAGCGGTAGCGGATTTGCCAGAATGAGGTACCGCACAACAGGCGGTGCCATCGGTCTCAACGTAGACGCTACGGAAAAAACCCCCGCCGCTCAATGGTGTCATATGGCCGTCACGTTCGATTGGGATGAAGGAGTGGCAGCCGGCACGGCGACCATTTACCTCAATGGTCAAGCAGTCGGTACAGCTCAATACACCACCTTGCCCAGCATGATGGGCACAGGCACCTCCACCACCAACTACATTGCCCGTTCACGTTGGGAACAGGACAAAAACGGTCTTGACGCCATCCTTGACGAGATCCGCTTGTACACCCGAGCACTTAACGCGACAGACATGGCTGCTTTGTATGGCGTATCCTCCGAAGACTTGATGATAGCCAACGGGTATCCCCAAACGTTGATCAATGCCCAAAAACAACTGACCATCCCCGGCGATCTGACCGAAGTCTCAGCCCCCCTTACCCTGGCTACTTCAGCCGATGGTGGTGTAAACATCGTTTGGTCCTCCTCCAATCCGGCCATCGTGGACAGCCTGGGCAACATCACCCGTCCTGAGCAATACGATGCCACTGTGATATTGACGGCTACGCTGTCGCAAGTGGTGGGAGAAAAAACCTATTACCAGTCCAAGCGCTTCACCGTTGTGGTCACCGCCTTCAACCAAGTGGGTTACCAAATTGCCAAATGGTCCTTCTTACCCGAAAAGATAACGCTGGAGGAAGACGGCAGTCTCTCTGTCACCGATGAAACCGAAAGCGGCTTCAAGGCCTCCTTGAAAAACGAGGCAACCATCAAAACCATAGGGAAGACCCAGCAATTCAATGTCCTTGATTTGGGTAATGGAACGGGTTATCTCGACCTTGGACAGGACATCGGTAAAGCCATTTACTCCCTGAACAACTACACCATGTGCGGTTTTTTCAGGATTGCAGAAGATTACGCTTACCTGAACAGCAACGGCAACTTCTTTTGGACCTTCTCAAATACGGCTGATGCCATGGGCGACCCGACAGGTTACATCATCGGAAGCCTGAAATCACAAGGCCAGAGCATTGCCACGCATCGTTACGACAACGGCAATCAGGCCGTCAATGTCAACACCAATGCGCCTGTCGGTGGGTGGCATCATTTTGCCTACACACAGATTGGCAATGAAGGTTCCATCTATGTGGATGGCGTCCTCCAACTGTCGGGCACCATCACCAACCTGCCATCCATCGCGCTGCCCAAAGAAGGCCGCACCGGTACATGGTATAACTGGCTGGGACGCTCCAACTACACCAGCGACGTCTATTTGCGCAAAACCATGTTATACGACTTCCAGTTGTGGCGTGAAGGACTGACGGCCGATGACATCAGCTACGAGATGAACATCGCCGAAACGCTCGAACAACTCAACAATGCCTACGCAGAAAACTCCAACTACCTTCTACCCGAATTGGTTACAGAATGCGATGCCTTGATCCTGGAAGGTTTGACCGACGTAACGTCCAACCTCACTCTGCCAACAGCCGGAACCCTGGACAACACCATCGCCATTTCCTGGCACTCAGACCTCCCCTCCATCCTGACCAATCAGGGGGTGGTTACCCGTCCTGAAGTATACCCCGCCACTGTCAAACTGACCGCCACCTTATTCAAGAGCGGTCAGAGCATCAAAAAAACCTTTGACGTTACTGTCAAGGCCCTTGAAGGAACAGGCTTCACGCAAAACATGCTGGTCAAGTTTGACTTCTCATCGGTCAATGACACCCTGGTTACCGATGTTGCTGAAAAGCACTTTGTGGGCACGCTGAAAAATAACGCTGCTATCCGTTCTATCGGTGAAAGCACCCTCTACCCCACCCTTGACCTGTACGACAGCACAGCCTATTTTGACATGGGTAAAGAGATGGGCCGCATCCTATACAACCTGAACGATTACACCATGTCTTGCTTCTACCGTGTAGATGAATCCCACACAGCCTTGAGCAAGGATGGTAATTTCATGTGGACCTTTGCCAACAGTGACCGTGCCGGCACCGATCAAAATGGCGTCTTATTTGGCGGACTGAAAAGCCAATCAGTGGTCATTGCACCCAAGTACTGGAATGCAGGTGAACAAGCTGTCAGTGCCGGAGCCGTAGCCCAGATTGGTGGTTGGCATCACTTGGCCTACACGCAAAAAGACACGATCGGTACCCTGTACGTGGATGGCATGTTGGTAAAAGCAGACACCATCACCTGGGTTCCTTCCAAAACCCTGCGCCAACCAGGCCGCCTGGGCACCAATTACAACTGGTTGGGACGCTCCCCGTACGTTGGTGACGCTTACTTGACCAACACACTGCTGTATGATTTCCGCATTTACGATAAGGCCTTGACGGAAGAAGAAATTCAGTTGACCGAACTCAATGTGGTGACCATGATCTCCAGCCTTGACCAGGCGTATTTGGAAAATCCCAACACACCGGTATCAGTGCGCAACCCCTTGAACGCTGCTGTCAAGATTTACGGTAGCGTCAATGGCATCCGTATCAACGGATTGACCGGCACGGAACGCGTGGCCCTCTTCGACCTGAGTGGCCGTTCCATCCGCGTGACCAACCCCAATGAGATTATCCTCAAACCTGGACTCTATTTTGTCAAAATAGACAATATGGTCACCAAGGTCATGGTTCGTTAGTCGAATTATCCACCAAATAAAACCGTCACCATGAAAAAAACACACCTACTATTCAGCCTTGTTCTGCTAGCCGTCCTGCTTCCATTGGGCGGTTCAGCAGGCAACGCTGTCAATTACGCCATCAGTCTGCCCGGCGGACCCGATGCAACCACCAACAACGGTGCTTACAGCAACATCGACATTTCCGGCGTGCCGTTGACCTCCACTCCCTACACCATGGAAATGTGGGTAAACATCGATACACGTCAGGTACAATACGCCGGGCTGATCTACCACAGGCACGACGCTTCCATCAATTCGGGTTTCCAGTTTGCCGCCAACTGGCAGATGAACAACACGCCTAACGCCATACGGACAAACAATAACACCTCTGGCTATGGGCTGTTATCAGATACCTTGACCCTAAATGCCTGGCATCATGTGGCCATCGTGGTCACCGCCTCAAACAGAACATGTTACGTAGACGGAAAAAAAACCACTGAAAACGTGTCCATTCCCGATTACGACTTTTCTACCGGACGCATGTGGATAGGCCGTGACAGTGCCAACGATGTCAACGACAACAGGGCCTTCAAAGGACTCATTGATGAAGTTCGCATCTGGAATGTCGAAAAAACGGCCCAAGAGCTGGAAGCAGCCAGATACCTCACCCTGACCGGTTCCGAACCCAACCTTATCGGCTATTGGAACTTTGATGACTCAGCCGCTGTGGCCACCGACTTATCACCCATTGCCAACCACGGTCTCATTACAGGTGGTACATACGTACGTGCTACGCCTCTAGCCCTCAAAAACGCCATTGCCAACCTACAGTTGGAAGGCAACCTGACAGAACTGATCAGCGACCTGACCTTCCCCACCACGGCTGATGGTGGCGTAACAATCGCCTGGTCTTCGTCCAACACCAAGGTCGTCGACAACGAAGGTAAGGTAACTCGACCAGCCCAGTACGACGCGACCGTTAGGCTGACAGCAACGCTGACCTTGGTTGAAGGGGGCAAAACCCACACCCTGACCAAGGTTTTCACCGTAGTGGTCAAAGCCTTTAACGAAGCTGGCTGGCAAGTGGCCAAATGGGATTTTGGCAGCGAGAACATCACGTTGGAAGACGGCGTAATCAACGTAGTTGATGCCTCAGAAAACGCCTATAAGGCCACACTGAAAAATGAGGCCAGCATCCGTACCATTGGTACAACAGAACAAATCAATGTGTTGGACCTTGGTAACGGAAAAGGCTACATGGATATAGACTCCTTGGTGGGCCAAGCCATTTATGCCTTCAACAATTACACCGTGTGTGGTTTCTTCCGTATTGACAGCGACTACTCAGGACTCAACAGCGACGGCAATTGTTTGTGGACATTCTCCAACTCAGATAATGTAGCCACTGAGAAAAACGGTTTCATAACGGCCGACCTGAAAGCGACCGCTCATTCGATTTCCCGTATGGACAATACATTGGGCAAGCAAACCGTCTCCTTAGGTAGCAACGCCCCTGTAGGCGATTGGCACCACCTGGCTTATACCCAAAATGGCACGACAGGCACGCTATACCTGGATGGCATTCAGGTAGCCACCGGTACCGTTTCCAACCTTCCCTCCATTGATTTGGCACTTGAAGGTCGTTTAGGCACCCGCTATAACTGGTTAGGGCGCTCACCCTTCGCCACCCAAGCCTATTTGCGCAAAACACTGGTATATGATTTCCAGATTTGGAGAGACGCTTTGACTGGGGACGATATTAACTACGAATTGGATATCGCCGGCAACCTGGAGCGCCTGAACATGGCCTTTGCCGAAGATTCCAACTACATAACGCCAGCCTTACAGACGGAATGGGAAAGCCTCAATCTGGGCGATTTGTCGGCCGTGACCGAAAACCTGAACCTCCCCACCCAGGGCAGTGATCCCACCGTTTCCATTTTCTGGAAATCCAGTCTTGAAACGGCCATCAGTTCGACCGGCACCGTGACCAGACCCAACTACTATTCAGCCGTTGTCACCTTGACAGCCACCTTGTTCAAAAACGGCCAATCGATTAAAAAAGAGTTTTTGGCCACTGTCTTACCCGTAGAAGGCACCGCTTTTGTCAACGACCTGCTGGTCAAGTTTGATTTCAGCAACATTGATGGAAAGACCGTCAAAGATGTCGCCGAAAAACAATTTTCCGGCACCCTGGAGAACGGCGCCATCATCAGAACCATTGGTGAAAGCACCACCTACCCCACGTTGGATCTGTACGACAGTACCGCTTACTTCAACATGGGCACAGAAATGGGTTGCATCCTGTACAACCTGGATGATTATACCATGTCCTGTTACTACCGTGTGGATAGCGCCAACAGCTGGTTGAGTAACGCCGGTAATTTCCTGTGGAATTTTTCAAACAGCGCCAATGCAGGAACAGACCAAAACGGTGTCCTGTTTGGAGGCTTGAGAAGTCAGTCGGTGGTCATCGCACCCAAATACTGGGGTGACGGCGAACAAGGCATCAGTGCTGGCGCCGCAGCACAAATAGATGGATGGCACCACATGGCCTATACCCAACAGGACACCATCGCCAACCTGTTTGTCGACGGTATGCTGATCAAGACCGACACCATCACCTGGTTACCAAGCCAGACCTTGCGCCAAACCAACCGGTTTGGAACCACTCACAACTGGTTGGGCCGTTCACCCTATGCCGGAGACGCCTACTTGAGCAAAACCTTGCTGTACGACTTCCGTATTTACCGCAAAGCCTTGACTGAAGAGGAGATTCAGCTCACCGAACTGAATGTGGTCACCACACTCAGCAACCTGGAAACGGCCTGGGCTGAAAACCCGAATAAACCTGCGTCTGTCCGCACTGCCAAACAATCGAACATACGCGTGTACAACACCGCTAATGGCATCAGTATTCACGGATTGACCGGCACGGAGCACATAGCCCTCTTCGACCTGAGCGGTCGTTCCATCCGTGTAACCAATTCAAGCGACATTACCCTCAAACCAGGTTTGTACTTTGTCAAGGTAGACAATCTGGTCACCAAGGTTCTGGTACGCTAACAAAAAGTATGATCATTGATTTCTAATAAAAACAACCCTTGAACCAAAACTATTCACCTATGACGAAAGCACATTCACCCTGACGCCATCATCGCGTCTTACCGTCAATCGCGACGGTCAAATGAATCAACATTATTCATCTTAAATTCTATGTATTCATGAAAAAAATCAACCTATTTCTGGTAATACTAGCTATATTGTTCTCTGCAAATATCAACTTGCAGGCTCAACAGGCTTTGCCAACAAGTGGCGGTTATTATCAGATTAAAAACTTTTATACCGACACGCTCTCCACGTCGGAGGCGACGTATATAGGAGGGTCAGGAGCAGGCGTTGGTGCAGTGAAGCACGAAACCGCTGCAACAGACCCCACCTATCAATTGTTTCAGGTAGCAGGCGATAACACAGCAGGCTGGACATTGAAGCAAATACGCACCTACAATTTCCTGACACACGACAACACGTGGAATGCAGCTTATGCCGCTGCAACAGGAAACAACCGTCAATTGTTCAAATTCGACAACACAACCAGCAACGACTTTATTGTCATTCTGAAAAAGAAAGACGATGCGACGTTTGCCAACGGTGTTGGTTTCGATAATGCTGCTCCCGGACAGACCATCTTTATGGACAAGGGAACTGACAAGAACAACAAATGGTTATTTGTTGCTGCAACCGAAGCTGATGCCCTTGCTGCCCGTAAAGCTCAGATGGTCGCCTATGCAGCCACTGCGCAAAGTGCACTGGATGCCACAGACAACCCCGGCTATTACAATGCTACTGAATTGAGCGCCGCTATTACCGGCTCGCAATCAGCAACTACTTTTGCCACCATTGATACAGCTATTATACCATTGGAAAAGGCGATAAACAACTACAACGCCATCATGGCTGCCTACAAACCGTTGAAAGACGAACTAAACGCAGCAAGAATCCTTATTGGTAGCAGCGACTATCCCGGTAAAACAGCCTTCCAAACGGCCATTGATGTAGCTCAAGCCATTTATAATCAAACCACTGACCAAGCAACAGCTATTGCTGGTGCGGTCACTGCCCTGAAAAATGCTAAAAAGGACTACGTATTATCTCAAACAACGGGCGAAGGCACGTTCGATATTACAGCCGTTTTAGCCAACTGGGGTTTTGATTCAAACTGCAATTACAAGGCCACATCACCAGCCGCCAACCTTGGTAGTGCCAACGGAGGTGCCAACATCAAAACCATTGAAGGTTGGGCCCGCGGTACTTATGGAGACAACTCTGCTGCAGCTAGTTACGAATATGGATACGCTGGACAACTGAACGGTCAAGCCATACCCGCAACGGCATATGAGGGTTCTGCTGGCGCTTTGGGCATCTCTGCCGCATGGAGCACTACCGTTACCTACAAGCAAGATGTGACATTACCTTCCGGCAAATACACCCTTGTTTATGCCGCCTACAATGTTGGCCCTAATGCGGCTGATAACTCCAAAACCGGCTGGGTGCCCACATCCGGCGCATCGGTTTTGTCAAACCGCACATCTTTCCCTATCGGCCAATGGGTTTCTGATACCTTGACCTTCACCTTAGCTGCCGAAACAGCTGGTGCTATTCAAGTGGGTATTGCCGCTCCAAATGCCGGATCGGCAGGTGTTGGAAGAATCTATTTTGACCACGTTAAGATTTTCTACACATCCGTTGTCATTAAAGACGCCTTGCAAGCAGCCATCGCTAAAGCCAAAATCGTATTGGGAGACAGCACGCGCACAGGATCGGCAGCATTTATGGCCGCCATAGATACCGCACAGGCAATTGTGGACAGCGAAACGGCCAAGCAACCAGAGGTAAACGAAGCCACCGCCACGTTGGTTGAAAAAACCGAACAATTCTACATGAATGCTGTCACCAGCACCAACCCATTGGACGTTACAAGTTGGATTGTGAATCCTACGTTTACGTCTAACGCGAATGGTTGGATAACAACCACTGGTGCTTCCAACAAGGGTATAGCGACCAACCAAACAGGTGACTTTACAGGCGCTTTCTGGGAAAACTGGAAAGGCTCTCCGTACACTGGCAAGTTGTATCAGACCATTCCCAATATACCGAATGGAAAATACAAACTGAAAATGGCGGTCTTTACAAGTACACAAAAATCCCCCTACGCTGATTGGATGTATTTGTACGCCAACAAAGGCAAAACCCCGATCACAACCACTGCTCCCACCTTCTATGAAGTGTTCGGAATGGTCATGAACGACACATTGGAGATTGGTATTGAATTGACAGAAGCCATTTCTAATTGGGTTGGTATTGACAACGCAAGCCTGACATACTATGGTTTCAGTGTAAACTACCTGAAAGACGATTTGCAAGCACGCGTAACGGCTGCCGAAGCAGACTTCCCCACCACGACGCCCATGCAAAAGACAGTGGCTACAGCACTGGCCAATGCCTTGGCAAGCGGTAAAGCAGTACTGGGCAATGATACAACAGCAACGCAACAAGGCATCGAAGAGGCAACTGAAGCGTTAATCGCAGCAACGACAGCAGCTGCCGCATCAAAAGCCTCCTATAGTGTATTAGCCGTTGCATTGGCAGATGCCGACACGACGATAGCGCATAACGACACCCTACCGGGTAAAGCTGCTTACCAAACGGCTATCGGAACGGTTAAAACAGCTTACACGGCTGGTTCCTACGATGCCGCAGGTGTTGAACAGGCTCTTGCCAATTTGAAAGCTGCCAAGAATATGTTCTTATTCACTGCTGCTACAGCCTATCCGTTTGATGCCACCTTCGTCATCGCCAATCCTAGCTTTGAAACCGGTAACATCAACGGTTGGACAGCTACATCAGGTACTGGCGACATGGGATCCAAGCCGATTAGCAATGCGACCTATGCGATGACCCCTGTTGACGGCAGCTATGTATTCAACATCTGGGCCGGCAGTTCGATGAATTTCTTTGTTGAACAAGAAGTGACCGGTTTACCCGATGGTCTTTACAGTATGAAGGCCTTGGTTGCGTCCGATGCCAACAATGTGATCACCGTCTACTTGAACGGAGTCACCAAATCCATCACGTTGACAACTCCGAAGGAAACCGCTGTTGAAGTCGTCCTTGGGAATGTCCGCATCAAGAACGGTAAAGCCGTATTGGGTGCAAAATCCAACTCCTGGTTCAAAGCTGACCACTTCACGTTGTCTTACATGCCACTGGTTGATATGACTTCTGCCATCGTCAATCCTGGTATCACAGGCACTGGTAACAATGATGCTGTCAATGGTTGGACCATCGACAAGGGTGTTGGCAACACGTTCTCCAACACTGGTCAACACTACAGTGGTGTTTCTTCCAACCGTTACCTGGATTCCTGGAACGCAACGGCAGGTGCTCTGAACTACATTGCCTCTCAAGTTGTTGACAGCATACCTAACGGTGTATACCAACTGAAGGTCGCTGCCCGCTCATCGGGTAAGGGTGCCTATGTCTTTGCCAACAACAAGCAAATCGAGATCATCGACAACAAAGATGCCGGTGGTGCATTAGGTAAAGGTTGGAACACGATGGTATTGGATTCTGTCATTGTTATGGACAGCACCATTACGATTGGAGCTAAAACCACAACTGGCTGGACAGGAAACTGGTTCAGTGCTGATGATTTTGTCCTGCAATTCGTAGGTGAAGGTGACTCCATCACATACAGGAACAACCTGAAAGCTATCATTGCTGACATCAATGCATTTATGGCCAACACACCTAACGGTGAAGATGCCTTGATGCAAGCTGTTATTGCCAAAGTAGATACAGCCATCGACCTGTTTGCTGCCTACACCGAACTCCTGGATGCCTACGAGGTTCTCAAACCCTCTGCAGTACCCTACGCTCAACTGAAAACGCTGTACAGCAAAGACTCTCTGTTGGCTAAAACAACCAAATATCCTGGTTTGGCCGCGTTTAACACCGCCATCAGTGCTGCTGAAGGTGTCCTAACCGGTGCCAGCACCATGACAGCCGATGTATTGGCTGCCATTAATGCCCTCAAAGCCGCTGGTTTTGCTTACCAAGTTTCACAGAGTGCCCCTGCTGACTTCTCGTTTATCGTTGCCAACCCCAGCTTTGAAGAAGGCAAGGGTGGTACGTTGACACCTGGATCCACACAAGATGGCAACTCTGATCTACCTCTTGGTTGGAATGTAACCAGGAATTGTACCTGGCACAACAGTGTACTGTACACCACGGCTCCTTTCGACGGCAAATACGCCTATGAAATGTGGTCAGGTTCAATTACCTACTTTGGTATTGATCAAACCATTGAAACACCAAGAGCTGGCTTCTACACCCTCTCGGCCATGATGCGTAGCGACCAAAACACCAGCAAAACAGGCTCCTTCAACGATGCCCATGTGTATGCCAATGTTAAGGAAGACTCTCTCATCTCAGGTTACCTGGGTAATGCTCCTGGTTTCATTAATGGTACTGGCTGGAACACCGTAGCCGCTTGGAGAAAACTTTCCGTTTCCTTCAAGGCTGACTCTGGTGAAGTCATCAAGATTGGTGCCGCTGCTACCTGCTTCCTGCAGTTTGATAACTTCAAACTGACGTTCCTTGGTGAAAACGATCCAAGCATCATTGATGTGGGTTATATCTCCAAACAGAAAACGATGAAAGCTGGTGCCGACACTGTCACCAACGATGCTATCTATCGTATGTTGGCTAAAGACACATTGGTTAAGGTTCACCAAAAAATCATCACCGATGTTTCGGCTACCTCTCCCATCGATCTTGGCCTCTACGATGTGCTCATCATCCAGGAATCCTTGGGCGGTGGTGACAAGATTCTGACCCCTGCTGGTCCTTTGGCTCTCTCCAAGTTGCCTATCCCCACCCTTTACAACAAAACGTATGCCTTCAAGAAAGGTAGAGCGTTGACGAATGGTGGTTCCGCAACTGGTGCTGAAACGGAAGGTGTATTCACCATTACCGTAGATCCTGCCAAGCAAAGCAACGACCTGTTCAAGGGTGTAACCTTTGTAGACAACCAAGCTGCATTGTTGACCATTGGTGCCGATGATGAAGGTGGTGACACCAAGAACAAGGCATTGAACTTCGCCAACGCAGTAGAAGGTGCTCAGGAATCATTGTTAGGCTACCCGACAGGCTCAACGCCCACCTTGTCCTTCAATGACATCCCTGCTGGTGATACGATTGGCGGTGAAATCGTCAAGTCCCGAATCATCACGTTTGGTATCAACTTTGGTGCCATTTGCCGCGACAACGGTGCCAACGTAACCAGCAACCAGTACACCATCTGGCGTAACGCTGTCTATATGCTGGCAGGTTTGCCCGTACCGTCAACGCCTGTCATCATTGATGGCGTGAAGAGTGCTGCTGTTGCCTCGTTCGACATCTACCCCAACCCGACCAGCGATCGCTTGAACATCAACGGTCTGGAAGAAACTTCCATTGTCAGAATCTACAATCTGACTGGCAAGCAACTGTTTGTGGGCAAGGCTGAACAAGCTACAATGAGCATTGATCTGTCTTCGTACGACAAGGGACTCTACTTGCTGAAGGTTGAATCCAATGGCAAGTCTATCACCTCCAAGGTGGTCAAGAACTAACCAGAGAACCTTTATAACACTTGAGAGGGAGGGTCAAAAACTGACCCTCCCTCTCTTTTTTTGGCATGAAAACATCCTCAAATAAACGAGGATTAATAACATGTGTAAAAATTACACCTATTTGAACGATAATTACCATTTTATCTTTCAACCAGTTACTATTTTTGTGATAGTAAGTACTTTTCAATAAAACCGTCACTTTATTATGCACCTTTCCAAAACCATTACCCTCTTATTGAGCCTCGTTTTCGTTGCATTCACCAACCTCTCACCTGCCATGGGCTTTTCCTGCGTAAAAAAGAAAAAGGTCATGGAACTGATTATGGCTGTCAACGACAACTGGCAAGCGTCCAGACCCTACACGACCAACGCCTTCTGGGACAACGCAGCCTATCACACGGGCAATATGGAAGTGTACAAACTGACCAAACACGAGCCTTACAGACAATACTCCGAAAACTGGGCTGCTCACAACCAATGGATGGGAGCCACATCAAACGATACAGCCAAATGGCGTCTTTCTTATGGAGAAACACCGCTGTACGTCTTATTTGGCGATTGGCAGGTTTGTTTTCAGACCTACATTGACCTCTACAACCTGGACAACGTAAAGGACGAATCCAAGGTCGCCAGAGCCAAAGGGGTGATGGCCTATCAGATGAGTACTCCACGAAACGACTATTGGTGGTGGTCAGACGGCCTTTATATGGTTATGCCCCTCATGACCAAACTCTACCACCTTACAGGAAATCAACAGTACCTGGACAAACTGGGCGAGTACTTTCAGTTTGCCGATGACTTGATGTACGATAAAACAGTCGGATTGTATTACAGAGATGCCAAGTACGTCTTTCCCAAGGAACCCACCATCAACGGATTAAAAAACTTCT
>JAAYBL010000134.1 GCA_012718945.1 Bacteroidales bacterium | reverse complement strand
GGGTATTGTCTCCAGTACCCGTTCCTCAGGGCTGGCGAACGCTTCGACATCGGCGCCAATCGCTCGTCTCAAGTGACTCGCGAGGTTGGCCTTGCCGATCTCAAAGCATCCGCTGGCGCCCTTCGTCAATGTTACTGGATTCAACACCCAACCCCTTTGGCGGTCCGCTCCGGCAGTGATAACAGACAGCTACTACCCAGTAGGAAAGCGCCAACGAAGCAAAAACAATCTACCCAAACTGCTGGCAAACACAACGCCCTCTACGAAAAAACAGTCCCAATTAGTTGTCAACCAACATGAAGGCATTTATTCATGGGAAAACGACGCTTGGAAGTCATCTTCCTTCATAGCAGCATTGCTACAAAACGATTAATGGATTAATCAGCTAGAAAATAGTAGCTAGTGAATGCCAAAAGATGATGTTTAGTGCTAATAGTGCTGTCTTATCTGATGCTTTTTCTGTTTGCGGCTCTCCTGTCTAGGGTACGCAAGCCCTGAGGAACGGGTGTCGGAGACAATACCCGACTCGGCTCTAAGGGGAGCGGTATCGAAGGAAAAGAGATTCCCGCTCCAAGGAAAGCGGAATCGAAGAGATAAAATAAAGTGCCTCAAAAGCCTGAACTTTTGAGACACCCTATTTTTTTATGTGTGTAAGGTGCGTGGTTTTGTCTGGAGCGGTGGCTTATTCTATTACCAGTCGGTAACCATGGCGTTTTACTGATAGGATACGGACATGTGGATCACGACTCAAGCGTTTCCTCAACTTAACTATGACACTGTCCAGATTTCTGGATGAATAGTACGACACACCCATCCAAAACTTTTCCATCAAGGCTTCTTTTGTGACGATTTCCCCACCGACGATGCTGAGTTCATTCAAGACCGAGGCCTCTAGATTGCCCATATTCTGCACTTCATTTTCATGATGCAGGCATTGGGATACAGGATTGAACTTGTAGCTGCCTATCCTTCGGAAATGGCCTACAGCGGCGTTCATATCGCCTAGCACCCGTTTGATGCGGAGTAGCAGTTCTTCCAGATCTACCGGTTTTGTCATATAGTCCTCACAACCTAGTTCAAAACCAGCCCTGATTTCATTGATACGGGCACAGACAGTCAGAAAAATGAGCGGCTGCATGTGTTTTCTTTGGCGAATGAGCCTGGTGTAGTCTAATCCGTTTCCATCCCTGAGCAAGATATCCATCAAGATAAGATCGATTTGTTTGGTGTCCAGATAATGATCTGCGGCTCTTAGATTGGGAGCATGCAAGAGGGCATAACCTTTGGATTTAAGATAGTCGGAAATGACGCGCGCTGACGCATACTGGTCCTCAACCAGTAAAATGTTCTTCATAACTATATTATTTGGGGGCTAGACTAGGGAAGCCCATCGTTAAATGCAACGCAATAGTAATACTATTTTTAGTATTTAACAATACGTGCAAATAGCCACCTCTGATAAAACACTGTGTAGCGGGGGTACAACCTATTGCTCATTGAAGAATGAGTGATAATGAGCGATTTTTAGAGGACAAAACTCGAAGAGCCTTAGTACATTTGTCCTGTATTGTTGAGTGTACAGGTCCCTGCGAAATAACGGTATCAAGGAGTGGTTGATACAATTATTAAGCAGGGACCTTTTTTCATTTATGCCTGCCCTTAATGGCCAAGGAGGTTGGATTCTGCGGATTCAACCCGTTCAAAACCAAATGAGGCAGAAATGGCCGCTTTACGATCTAGTATAGCATCGTTGCAGAGGTTACCCAAGCTGCCTTCGTGCGTATGATTGATGGCTGTGTCAGGGGTGAATGAACCATTTTCAATGGCGATGCCCACTTGTTTGTAGGCATCGCGAAAAGGTACACCTTCCAGAACCAGTTTGTTGACCACTTCAACACTGAAGAGGTGGTCGTATTTTTTGTCATCCAGGATGTGCGTGTTGATTTCCATGGAAGACATGATGGCGTTTGTCATTACCAGGCAATCCTTTAATTCACCAAAAGAAGGGATGAACTGTTCCTTCAGCAACTGGAAATCCCTGAAATAGCCAGATGGGAGGTTGTTGATGACAGCGTTGATTTGGTAGGGCAGTGTTTGAAGCTTGTTACACCTGGCTCTGGTGAGCTCAAACACGTCAGGATTCTTTTTATGGGGCATGATGCTGGAACCAGTTGTGAAAGCGTCAGGCAATTTGATGAATCCAAAATTCTGACTGGTGTACATGCAGGCATCAAAAGCCAGACGTGAGAGCGTGCTCGCAATTGAGGAGAGGGCGAAAGCAACATTTCGTTCCATTTTGCCTCTACCCATTTGGGCGTAGACCACATTGTAGTTCAAGCCGTCGAAACCGAGCAAATCGGATGTCATCTGGCGATTGAGGGGGAACGACGAACCGTAACCGGCTCCAGAGCCCAGGGGATTGCGGTTGCATATCCGGTAAGCAGCCTGCAGGAGCAATAAATCGTCAACCAATGATTCAGCATACGCCCCAAACCAAAGCCCAAACGAAGAAGGCATGGCTATCTGCAAATGGGTGTACCCCGGCATCAGCACGTCTTTATAGCGCTCACTTTGCTCTATTAAGACGTTGATTAAGTCGGAAACGGCATCGTGGATGTCTTTGATGGCCGCCCTGGTAAAGAGCTTCATGTCCAACAAGACCTGGTCATTGCGTGAACGTCCACTGTGTATCTTCTTGCCCGTGTCACCCAGGCGTCTGGTCAGAAGGAGCTCAACCTGGGAGTGTACGTCTTCGACACCGGCCTCAATACAGAAATCACCAGCTTCAATGGATGCATAGATGGTTTTCAGTTCTACGAGGAGGATGTCCAGTTCGGGTTTGGTCAATAGGCCTATGCTCTCCAACATAGTGATGTGAGCCATGGAGCCCAATACGTCGTATTTGGCTAAAAAAAGATCCATTTCCTGATCCCTGCCGATGGTGAAGCGCTCAATGGCCGCATCCACCACGGTATCTTTTTCCCAAAGTTTCTTCATGAGTACACCAATTGATGGTTAGTAGGGCAAGGCGGCCAGCACGTTGGCCAGTTCACCAATGCCTTTTTCCAGGGGCTTGGCGACCATGGGCTTGAGTAATAAAGGTATATCTGCCCTGACGGTTAGTTTCAGGCGGGTTTCGTTTTCTCCGGCTCCCACCAGCTGAATCCAGCAGGTGAAGGGTATGGGAGAGGACTCGGATACCAGTTTAATGGTTTTGCAGGGCTCACGCTCGATGATACGCAGAGCGATAGAGCCTACATTGTCAACCTTAAACCGACAACTGTCTCGGTCAAAGCTAAGGTCTTTGATGCTGGTGGTAGGCAGTTTTTCGCCAAACCTGGCCAGGTTGTTCAAGTCGGACAAGGTATCAAAAACCTTGGTCTGATTGTGGGGTATTTGTTTGATGTCGCTAGTGAAATCGGTCATTGTAATGGGCTTAATGTGCTGCCTTCGGTTCCCATGTGCCGGGTGACTTACGCCAGTCTTGTAGGGCCTGAAGCTCTGATTCGTGAATGTAATTGGTTGAAAGGGCCAGATCGAGCACCGCTTCGTAGTTGCTCAAGGTGGTCAGTTCTACCTTGGCTTTCCGGAAGGCTTCATCAGCAACAGGGAAACCGTAGGTGAAGATGGCCATCATGCCAATCACTTCACTACCGTCGGCCCTGATGGCTTCCACTGCCTTGAGGCTGCTGCTGCCGGTCGAAATCAGATCTTCGATGACGACCACCTTCATGCCAGGTTTAAGGTCACCTTCGATGAGGTTTTCGAGGCCGTGATCCTTGGGTGTTGAGCGGACGTAGACAAAGGGCAAGCCCAGTTCTTCGGCCACCATGGCACCTTGAGCGATGGCTCCCGTAGCTACACCCGCGATAGCGTCAACTTGATCGTATTTTTCGCGGATGAGGCGCGCTAGTTCCAATTTGATGAAATTGCGTAAAGGCGGATAGGATAGGGTTTTGCGGTTATCGCAATAAATGGGTGATTTCCAGCCCGAGGCCCAGGTAAAGGGATTGGACGGCTGTAATTTTACAGCTTTGATTTTCAGCAATTTCGAGGCGACGATACGTTCTAACTTCTTCATAATGGATGATGGTTGTCATTCTGTGTATGATGGTGGCAGATGGGTCTCTTACACGGTGCAAAAGTAATCATTGCAGGGTTAAGAGACGCACGACAGTTGGTAAAAAAGTTCAATTCCTGACTAGAATAAGTAGTTTATCTTGATGTAAACACCCAAATCTTCTCCGTCACGTTTATCCAGGGCCTTACCCATATCCACCGATACGACGAAATTTTCATTCATGGCCAGTTTGAGTCCACCACCCACTGAAGTATGGAGGGGTTGACCAGCGCTTTCGTCAAAAAAGGTTGCTCTGTCGGCAAGGCTGATGCCATTCATGTCCATGTCCACAGCATCGGTGATCAGGCCTAGATCAACAAAACCGTTGAAACCAATATAGAAATGCTGGTTGAGCAAGTCGAAGTTGATGGCCCGCCACCGTAGTTCGATGTTGCTGTAGGCTATTCCATCGCCCACCAGCCTGTTTTTCAGGATACCCCTCAAGCTGTTGTCGCCACCCAGACCGCTCACGTTCGATCGTGTGGCAAAAGGAGAGATCAACTGCGTTCGTCTGTAAAAGGGTATTTTGTTGGCACCCAATTTCCCTTGAGCCCCCACGCGGATGGCCAGGTTGAGGCGGTTTTTGACCAGGGCGTGGTATTGCCGATGAACCAATGAGTAACGTGTGTAGGGTAGCTCATTCACAAAGTCTGGAGCCAGTTCCAGCAAGGCTTCGGTGCATATACCTCTGTCCGGATTTACCATGGCGTTTCGACTATCATAAATCAGCCCGACCTTGAGGGCGTTTACCGCGCCTCCGTTCGCCTCTGCTCCGTCAATCAGTCCCCAGGATACGTATTGCTCGTACAAGCCGGGACCAGCCACGTAGTCGGGATCACTCGGCAGAACACCTTCGTTTAGTTTGTCATAATCGACCCGATTTGGCGTGTAATGATAAAAACCATAACTGAGCAACCAGTTCAGGTTGTCTACCATCAACGCTCCTTTGAAATCGGCCATCAGCCTGAATTGGCGCATCGACATGCTGTAACTTGTGCGGTTGACGGCCAGCCTGTCTGTGGAGTAAATGGTCTGAAAACCGTTGAATCCGTAGAAGGGCAGGAGGTCTTCTTGTATGTAGCTGATGTCAAGGAAACTACGTATGCCGGGAACCAGCTTCTCCGTGTCCAGGTAAAACCGCAACAGGCTACTGCCTTTGGTGAAACGGGATGCTTCCAGGTAGGCTGAATAGTCGTAGGCAGGAAAACGCTCTCCATCACCGTAATCAAAGAGATTGAGGATGGCTCCGTATTGAAAACCTTCGTCGGAGTTGTACGAAACGGCAGGCAAACCGCCTAGATTTAAACCTTTCTTTGTCGCTTTCTCGCTGGCTTTCATCGTGTAGCCAGGTGCGCTGATGAGGATGCAAACCAGACATAGGCGTACAAGCCATTTCTGCCTTGAGTTTGAATAACCGTTTTTCAGGGACAGGAACGGAGTCTCCGGGGTGTTCATTGGTTAGGTTTTAAAAAAAGTTACCAACGTTGATTGGAGGTAAAGATACGTATTTGTTTGATTCTTCGGTCACACAGCCTGGGTCAAACTACGCTCTGGCCAGTGTGAAAAAGGATATCCTGGCATTTTTTGCCTTCAAGACGGCCTTGCCACAAGCCTCTAGAGTGGAACCACTGGTCAGCACATCATCGATCAGCAAGATGTGTTTCCCTTCAAAAGGGAGGGGGTCAGCCAGGTCAAACAAGGTTTCCACATTCTGCCACCGTTCAAACAAACCTTTTTTAGTCTGCGTCTTGTTGTCGGCTAATCGTTTCAGAGAGGTGGTATCAATGGGCAATCCTGTTGTTTGTGCCACCCCTTTGGCCAGCCATTCACTTTGGTTGTACCCCCTGCGTTTTTGTTTGGCAGGGTGCAAAGGCACAGGTACCAACAAGTCGATGCCGTTGAAAAACCCTGTCCGCAGCAAAGGTGCGGCCGTAAAAGAGCCCAACACGGGACCAATATCCTTCCGGCCCCTGTATTTCAGCGCTTCCATAAGATCTTGAACCGGCGATTCTTTCAGGTATTTAAGGCCACAGGCTACCTTTTCTACGGGTAATTTTCCAAAGAAAAGCCTGGCGGCCTCGTTGTCAGTGGGATTGTCGAAATCTGGTTTGGGCAATCGGTAGAGGCATTCATGGCAGACCAGTCGCTCGGTATCGTTGAGGGCGGCGCCACAAACAAGACAGAGGTCAGGGTAAGCCAGGTATAGCAGGTGGTTGATGCGGCGTTTAATCCAGGTATGATTCATCTTCCATGTTCCCATCAGTACCAGACATCAATTGTTTGAGGCAACGCAGCACAAGATTACTTTCAAACCCCCTGGTTACAGCAAAGCGATATAGGTGTTCTTTCAAAGGCTGCCCTTTTTTCTGGGGTACTTGACGCCTTTTTTGCTGCAACAAGGTGACCAATGTTGCCTCGTAGGCTGATTGGTCGAGGTCGCTCAGTGCTTGGTTGATCAGTCTTTCCGGAAGCCCCTTCATCTTAAGCCCCTGTCTGATTTTCAACCGACCCCATTTGTTGAATCGAAAGGCATCGTTGACAAAGGCCCTTGTATAACGTTCTTCATTCAAGAAACCTTCCGTACGTAGCCGTTCAAGCAGCCGTTGCTTGGTGGTGTCGTCCAATTCATATTTAACCAGTTTGGCCAACAACTCCTTGGCGCACCGTTCAGCTGTTGAACAGTACGAAGTTGCGTACGCATAAGCATCTTCAAAAGGCGACATAATGGTTTAGGAATGGGAAGGTTTAAAGGCTCTGACAAATCGGTCCTTGCCGGCAATGTCTTTTTTCAACGTAACATCGATGTACCCGGCGGTTTCAAACAAACGTGCGGTTTCTGCTCCAAAAAGGCCGTTGATTTCCACAAACAGAGAGCCGCCTGGTGTCAACATTGACAAGCCCAGTTCGGCGAGTGCGCGGTAAAAGACCAAAGGATCTTCATCACTGACAAATAAGGCAATATGTGGCTCGTAATCCAATACATTCCGGTTCATGTCCACGGCTTCAGCCGCACAAACATAAGGTGGGTTGCTGACCACGATGTCGAAGAGCTGCGTTTGAGCTGGGTATGAGTCAGTATCAAGCACATCGACTTGCCTGAGACCGACTGTTACACCTTGTTTTTGGGCATTTTGAGTCGCTAAGGCCAGTGCTTCGGTCGATACATCCCAGGCTTCTACCTTGACAGATGGCCAGCGCCTGGCCAGTGCAAGGGCAATGCATCCGCTTCCTGTGCAAACATCCAGCACCCGAGCAGGGGTCTTCAATCCTGCGCCTCTTGATTGCCCTATCCAATCGACCAGCTCTTCGGTTTCAGGTCTGGGTATCAATACACGCTTGTCTACCAGTAGTGTCATGCCATCAAATGCAGCCTCTCCCAGCACATACTCCAAGGGCTCATGACGGGCCAGCCTTTCAAGAGCCTGGTTTAGCGTTAGGCGGTCGGAAACTGGAATTTTTCTATCTTTGTCTGCATAAAAAGAAGCTGCACTTATCCCCGACCACTTTTCGAGTAGCAGTCGACAAATACGGTTGATTTCCCTTGCGTCATACAAGGGACTCAATAGGTGATTGGCAGCGTCGGAAAAAGACCTCATGGTTAACAATTAGTTTACAAAACTACCAAAATAATCCGGATATCCGGCGATAAATACGGAAAAAAAATGCAAGATGGGAACCACGGATTGACGCTCGATCCTACCGATATCGACGCACAGTACATGCGTAGATGTCTTCAGTTGGCAGCGGCCGGCAGAGAGACCAGTCAACCCAATCCAATGGTCGGTGCGGTTGTGGTAAAAGACGGGCGCATTATCGGTGAAGGTTGGCACAGACGTGTCGGCTTGCCTCATGCCGAACCCATGGCCATCAGAGCCGTGCGCAATCAGGACGATCTAAGGTCTTCCACGCTGTATGTCAACTTGGAACCCTGTTCCCATTATGGCAAAACGCCGCCTTGTGTTGATTTAATTCTTGAAAAGAGCATACCAAGAGTGGTGATTGGTACCCCCGATCTCTTTCCACTTGTGGCCGGTAGGGGCATTGAAAAACTGAGAGCGGCCAACGTGGAAGTGGTAGTTGGTGTTGAGGCAGAAGCGTGCAGGGAACTGAACCGTCACTTCTTCACCTTTCACGCCCTGAAGCGCCCTTATGTTACCCTAAAGTGGGCCATGACAGCCGATGGTTTTATCGATTACCGCCGGACGTTCGGGGACGGTCAAACTCAGCTGCATATTTCCACGCCTTTTACACGTCTGATCACCCATAAGATGAGGGCTGAGCATGCGGTCATTTTGGTTGGCCGCAAGACAGCGTTGCTGGACAATCCTCATTTAACAGTCAGGGATTGGTCAGGCCCTCATCCCATCAGAGCCGTTGTTGACAGGCACTTAACCCTGCCTCAAACGCTGCATCTCTTTGACGGTCATGTCAAGACGCTGGTTTTCACTGAGAAACAACGAGCCGACCAGGCTGGAATCAGCTATATCACCCTCGATTTTTCCCTTCCTATCGTGGAGCAAATCATGCAAGCCCTCTACGAACGTAACCTGCAAACCCTGTTGGTGGAAGGCGGCAGCACCTTGCTTCAATCGTTTCTGGATAAAGCCTGTTGGGATGAAATGCATCTTGAAACGTCCGATCAGCTAATTGGTGAGGGTGTACCTGCTCCTTCCATCGATAGTGTGCAAAAAAAACAGGCATCGGAATACCTGCACAGAGAGGCTGGAACGGTTAGGGTGGAAACGACCTTTCATGCGTTAAGACCCCTTGTTTACCCAATGCCCTGAGGGAATAAGGCCGTTAATGGTCAAAACCCTGTTTTTCAGGGTGAGTGACCGTGGGCTTATCACTATGGCTAAATTTTCATAAATCTTGGCCGACATACCCTTAATCGATAAAAAACTTACTATTTTTGCCGTTCAAATGGAGAAAGTGCCTTTACAGTGCCCTTTTTCTCACGCAATTAAACCATAATGAGGATGCATCCTACCTTTCGTTGGCTTTTACCGGTCGTACTTGCCGGCATGGCAACATCATGCTGGAACGACTTTGAGGAATTGAGTTATTCTTCGGCCAACCTGAAGTCCTTTTCCTTTGAGAAGCAGGATACATGCAGGGGTATTGAAAACATCCATTTTTTCATTGATCAGGTTAATGGCCTTGTTTTCAACATCGACTCCTTGCCTTATGGCAGCAAGGTTGACTACCTGGTTCCATCACTGAGTTACTATTCCACCAATGGTCAGGTTCTGGTTGACGATACCTTGCCTGATGTAAACCAGGATACGCTGGATTTCTCCTCGCCTCTCAAGTTGACCAACACCTCTGCGGATGGTCAATATACACGTTCCTACTGGGTGCACATCAATATCCATCAGGTGGATCCCGATGCCATGGTTGTGACTCAGTATCCGGCTTCTTTTCCCACCACATCGGCAAAAACCAGGGTTTTCCCCTTTGATAATGGCTCCTACAGAGCCTATTTCCCCACGGCGACAGGCTTGTCCGCCTACGTGTCGACGCCAACCATTTCTGCTTGGTCAGGTTTGACCGTCACCGGTTTAGACGCACCTGTCGATATTTCATCGCTCTCCATCATGGGCTCAAACTGGTATGTGGCCGGTGTTGATGGCTCCCTCTATGTTTCCCCTGATGGACTAGCCTGGGTACAACAACCCAGCTCCTTCTCATTTGTTACGTTGTATGGCAGTCTGAATCGTAAATACGTAACCGATCCCAATCCGCAATACCTTGTTGGCTTGGTTAAGGATGACGCCGGTGTGTATTACGGAGCAAGAAGTGCTGATGGCGTAACCTGGGAAAAAGGCAAAGCCTTGGGCATCGATTTTCCCGTCAAAGAGGCCGCTCATGTCCGGGGTATAACAGC
This sequence comes from Bacteroidales bacterium, assembly GCA_012718945.1. GTDB lineage: Bacteria > Bacteroidota > Bacteroidia > Bacteroidales > UBA1402 > UBA8389. Next base: position 1,450 of record JAAYBL010000134.1, on the reverse strand, counting down.
GACCAAAGTGCAATTCATGACCGTTATGTCTGGATTGAACGCCGCTGGAAATGCCGCTACGTCCATATGGTCCACAGAAGATGGCTTGAATTGGATTCTTGTAAAACAATCGGCCTCCCTGCCCATATGTGGTCTTAAGGGCAACAACCTTGTCTATTATGGTGGTCAGTTGATCAGTTTTGGCGGTGTCCGTTCAACTGGTGGTTACGAATATACCATATTACTCTCCAAAGATCACGGCAGAAATTGGACAACAGCCCCTGAGAAATGGGATTTCCCTGAATTGTCAGAAGGGTTGGCCTATGGGTGCCTGTTGGTTGAAACCCAAGAAGACAGTGTCAACGAGATAGACAGGTTGTTTTTTTGGTATTTTGGAGGAGAAAATGCCGGTCAGGTTAGTGGAAAAGTGTGGAAAGCCTGTGAGCACCAGATGCTTTTCCTAAGACGTTGAACGGATTAATGAGCGGGGTTAAATACTTAAAGCCCGTTTTTTGCGTTACATCTTTTGCTATGAGAAAGTTTGAACGCAAAAAAATCGGGTGTCTGTTGCTGCTGGCGGGTTTCCTGTTGGGGCTGACGATGACACCAACCTTTGCTCAGTCATACCGTATGGAAATGGGGATGGCCACTGGCCCCTCCTTTTACATGGGTGATGCCAATCAGCAGCGGCTGTTTGATGATGTGAGGTCTTCATGGAACCTCTTGTACCGATACAATCTGAATGGCCGTTTTTCCCTGAAAGGGATGGCTGGATGGACAGGTGTTGCCGGATCGACCACGGGTAGAGCCGTCGCCTTCCCCAACGGTCAGGATATCCGCTTTAACCGTCGTTTGGTGGATGCCTCCGTGCAGATTGAAATGAATTTCTACGAATACGGTATGCCTGACTATGTGCCTGGTGCTGCGCGTGTAACACCTTACATCTGTGCCGGTATCGGGATGATGGGTTTCAAGACGAACAACGTGGAAACGGCGGCCATCCTGCCCTATGGCGTTGGGTTGAAGGTCAAACTCTTCCAACGCATCAACGTTGGTTGTGAATGGTCGTTTCGTCAAACATTCACCGATCGGTTGGATTATGCAGCCAACCCCGGTGGTTTTTATTTGGAAGATCCTTGGCTGACAACGAGCAGCCGAAACAAAAATAACGATTGGTACAGCCTGTTCACCCTTAATCTAAGCGTGGACATGTTTGCCACACAAGCGAAATGTTTTAGATAATGTCCTGTTACGAACTGATAGATAAAACCAAGTTGCCACGCCATGTGGCCATCATCATGGATGGCAATGGACGGTGGGCCAAACAAATGGGCAAGGATAGATCCTTTGGCCATATGGAGGGTGTTGTCTCTGTTCGTCATGTCGTAGAGGCGGCCACGAAATTGGGTCTGTCTTATGTCACCTTGTACACGTTTTCCACGGAAAATTGGTTGAGACCAGAATCGGAAGT
>JAAYBL010000133.1 GCA_012718945.1 Bacteroidales bacterium | reverse complement strand
TACCCCGAAACTGGTCAAGCAACCGCCTTTTGTGCAACGGGTGCGTTTGCAGTTGGATCAGGTGGAATGCCTGATTGAAAAGAAATGACATGGTTAGTGTTGGTCTGACAGGGGGTATTGGCAGTGGAAAATCGGTTGTGGCCGAACTGTTTCGGATGATGGGCGTGCCTGTCTACGATTCGGACGAGCGTGCCAAAGCCTTGTACGACGAAAACGCCGATTTGAAGGCGGCCATGGTGGCGCGGTTTGGTGCCGGGCTTTACCAGGGCGATAAGCTGGATAGGGCGGCGTTGGCGGATTTGATTTTCAAGGATCCTTCGACGCTCCAGGCGGTCAACGCTTTGGTGCATCCGTTTGTGGGCGCTGATTTTTTTTCATGGGCTGCATCTCTTGGTCCTGTACCGGCGCTGGTACAGGAGTCTGCCATCCTGTTTGAGGCTAACCTGGCCGACCGTTTCGATCTGGTGGTCAGTGTAACGGCTCCTGAAGCCTTGCGCATTGACAGGGTTTGCCGGCGCAGCGGTTGTACGGTCGAGCAGGTACGGGAGCGCATGATCCACCAGTTGTCGGAGGAAGAACGACTCAACCGTTCCGACGTGGTGTTGGTTAATGATGGTGTGAAAGCTCTGTTGCCTCAGGTGGTGGCATTGGTCGACCGCTTGAAACAGGGTATCTGATAATTGGTTAAATTTAATAAATATGCTTAAGAAAATTGTTTCTATCTCCGGTAAACCCGGTTTGTATCAAGTGATTTCTCAGGGTAAGAACATGCTGATTGTTGAGTCGTTGACCGACAAGAAGCGTCTTCCCGCCCATGCGTCTGAAAAGGTGGTGGCTCTAGGTGACATCGCCATGTTCACGCAGGGCGAAGACAAGCCGTTGGCTGAGATCCTGGAGGCCATGAAGCAACAGGAAAACGGTGCTCAGGCTTCCATCGACCCTAAGGCTGATGCTGAAACCCTGAGGGCTTATTTTGCCGGTCTAGTGCCTGATTTTGACAGGGACAGGGTTTACCCCACCGACATAAAGAAACTGATTCAATGGTATAATTGCCTGATTGCTTGCGGTATCACAGACTTCTCTACCAAGGAGGAGGAAGAGGAAACGGCAGAAGCGCCCCAGGCTTGATCTAACCCCTCTTTTTATTTCCCTAACATCTAACAATGGATGCTATGAAAACCAACGAAGAAGACCTGCTTGAGTATGATGAAGACGCAGCGGTACAGTTCATTCGCAATCAATTGCCGCAAGAACTGAAAACCAAGTTCAGCGACGATGATTTGAATTACATCGTTGACTTGATCTACGAGTACTACGAGAGTAAAGGTTTCCTCAGTGAAGACGCTGAGGAAGTGGAAGTGGACCTCGACGACTTGACCGCCTTTGTGGTTAAGAACGCCAAAAAAGACAAGGTTGGCCATTACACCGATGAGGAAATCCGTTTCATCGTGGATGGCGAAATCGCGTACTGCGATAATTTGGGGATTTTTGAGCAAGAGGGATGACCCTTGTTCGCTAACAAAACAAAGGAGGCCATCCCTGACGGGGTGGCCTCCTTTGTTTTGTTACGGGATGGCTTCCTTTTTTCTTAAGCGTGCTTGGCCTTGATGGCTTCGTAGATCTGAGCCTCGATGGATTCGGACAGTTCGGGATTGTCGCGCAGGCAGTCTTTGGTGCCTTCGCGGCCTTGTGCCAGCTTGGTTTCGCCATAGCTGTACCAGGAACCGCTCTTGCGGATGATGCCCAGGTCGACGCCTAGGTCTACCAATTCGCCGGTGCGGGAAATACCTTCGCCGTACATGATGTCGAATTCGGCTTTGCGGAAGGGGGGAGCTACCTTGTTTTTCACCACTTTGACCCTGGTCTGGTTACCGGTGGCTTCTTCACCGTCCTTGATCTGACCGATACGGCGGATGTCCAGACGTACGGAAGCGTAAAACTTAAGGGCGTTACCGCCGGTGGTCGTTTCGGGGTTACCAAACACAATACCGATCTTGTCGCGCAGCTGGTTGATGAAGATACAGGTGGTGTTGGTCTTGTTGATGGCAGCCGTGAGTTTGCGCAGGGCCTGGGACATCAGACGAGCCTGGAGACCCATCTTGGAGTCACCCATATCGCCTTCCAGCTCGGCCTTGGGGGTCAAGGCGGCTACGGAGTCGATGACGATGATGTCGATGGCGGAAGAGCGGATGAGCTGTTCGGCTATTTCCAGGGCTTGTTCGCCGCTGTCAGGCTGAGAAATCCAGAGGTTTTCAATGTCCACGCCCAGTTTTTCGGCGTAGAAGCGGTCAAACGCATGTTCGGCGTCGATGAAGGCGGCGATGCCACCGGCTTTCTGAGCCTCGGCGATGGCGTGGATGGCCAGGGTGGTTTTACCGGAGGATTCCGGGCCGTAGATTTCGATGACACGGCCTCTGGGGTAGCCACCGACGCCCAGGGCGGCGTTCAGACCGATGGATCCGCTGGAGATCACAGCAACGTCTACCACTGCTTCGTCGCCCATCTTCATGATGGAGCCTTTGCCGTAGTTCTTTTCAATTTTTTCCATTGCGGCCTGGAGGGCTTTGAGCTTTTCATTGGCCGGTGCCTTGGATTCAATCACGTCTTTTTCTTTTGCCATGGGTATGTTTATTTGGTGTGTTTGATTCGTTGAATTGGTTCAAAGATACAACAAAAGCCAACACTTAACATTATAATAATGTTAATTAATATTAAATAAACTAAT
>JAAYBL010000132.1 GCA_012718945.1 Bacteroidales bacterium | reverse complement strand
GCCAACCTCGCGAGTCACTTGAGACGAGCGATTGGCGCCGATGTCGAAGCGTTCGCCAGCCCTGAGGAACGGGTACTGGAGGCAATACCCGACTCCGTAAGGGGAGCGGTCTCGAAGGAAAAAAGAAGGGACTGACACCCTAAAGGGAGCGGGCTCGAAGAGAAGCATCTTTAGGGAAGCACACTGGAAGAGCAGGAGTAAGCACGATACGGCGCAGAAATGTTAAAGAATGTTATTGTTTTGTCATCACATGCAAGGATTCGCTGTTTCAGGATTTAACTGACAAACATTCATCGGAGCGCGTTGCTCCAGGAATGATGTATAAACCTAAAAAACTGTGTAAAAATGAAACGTACGAACAAATTCTCTGTCTTGCTGTTTGCCGCATTAGTCGTGCTTGGTGTTTCAGTCGCTTCCTGCGATAAGAATGAAGACGAAAAGACGTCTCTGAAGTTTTCCAAGTTAAAATCAACCGTAGTCGTATCGAAGATTGATACCATTAAGATCAGCGGAGGAATCTCCCCCTATACGGCCATTTCTGGAGATTCTAAGATTGCAACCGCGACTGTCAAGGTTGACACCCTCTTTGTTACCGGTGTAAAGAAAGGCATCACTTCGATAGCAGTGAAAGATAAAAACCAGGTTTCCGGTACGTTGAATGTAACAGTGAACAACCCCGCGTTGGTGTTTGATAAGAATGCCGTTGAAGTGGCAGTCAATGCAACAATGGAAGTAACAGTGTCAACAGGTGTGAGCCCATATACTGCGGTATCCAACGACAAGAGCATTGCCACAGTGACTGTTTCGACGAACAAGATCAGCATTAAAGGGGTGAAGGTTGGAACAACAACCGTCACGGTAGCCGATAAAGATAAAAACAGTGTGGGGACGCTCGCCGTAAAGGTGAAATAAAAAAAGAGTATTTTCGCACAAAAAGTAGGGTTGCGCCTTCGTTGTGAAGGTGCACCCTATTACGTTGAAAAAGACAAGTTCCCTACCAGTGGGTGTTCGATGGTCAATAACAGAGAAGGACGACAAGGAAAAATCCCTGGTCAGAGACATCGTGCATGGTGATACCAAGGCGATGAAGACCTTTTTCACGACGTATTCGGGCTATCTGACCACTGTTTGTTCCCGGTATATCGCCGATTCTGACGACGTCAAGGATGTGTTGCAGGATAGCTTTGTCAAGGTGTTCAAATCAATCGGTGAGTTTAACTATCAAGGCCCCGGATCGCTCAGAGCATGGGCAACCCGCATTGTGGTCAACGAATCGCTGAAGTTTTTAAAAAAGAGTGACCGGCTGAATCTTGTTTCCAATCCAGTTTGGGAATTGCCGGATAGGATAGAGGAAGAAGAGGTTGAAATGGACGATATTCCCATTTCAGTGGTACTGGATATGATTCGTAACCTGCCAACAGGTTACAAGACCGTATTTAACCTGTATATATTTGAGAAAAAGAGTCACAAAGAAATTGCTGCCATGCTGAACATTACGGAAAACACGTCAGCGTCTCAGTTGCACAGAGCCAAGTCGTTGCTGGCCAAACAAATCGAGGGTTTCAGATCTGTAAAACGTTTAGCGCTATGAACGAACAGTGGTCTGATAACTTGCGTGAACGGATGGAAACGCACCGTGAACCATCGCCCGAGGGACTTTGGGAGAGCATTGAACAGGTCATGGGAGAGGAGATACGCACGAACAGGCGTAAAAAGAAACAAATGATCTGGTTGATTGGGGCTACCTGTAGTGGGATAGCTGCGGCTGTCTTGTTACTTTTTATGATCAGCCCTTTTAAAACACAACCATTGGATAATCGGTTGGCAAGCACCTCAGTAACCGCCCCTGAAACCGCCCCTGAAACGAACCTTGTAACTAACTATGTAACTAGCCTTGTAACCACCCCGGTCACTGCCCCCGTTGAACACGAGGTGGAACCGGTTGCATCACATTCGAAGAGCACCCGTGTCGTGTCAGTGATGGAGCAGGAGCGAGCCTTGACGCTCACAACGGCTGAGGCGACGGCCGACAGCAGCCAGGAGGCGCTAGCACAAGCAACCGATACCACCCGCCGTGTTGATCCAGTTGGCCAACGATCGGTAAACAACCAGGCCAGACGCAACCAGCTTCAAACGACCACACGCCAATCAGAGCCCCTATTGGCTGTCGCTTCAAACAAGTCTGAGAAGTGGAGGGTTGGCCTGTATGCCTCCAATTTTTCGACCACCTCATCCGGTGAATATGGCGGTTACGGGAGTCTGCTTATGAGTGAAGACCCTAATGAAGGCTATAAATTAGAACCATTTGAAGGTGAAGTACTATCTCTCATCTTTTCGGAAAACCAACTACGTGAGGTCTATTCGAATGCAAAACACAGTCAGCCAATCAACGTTGGTTTCTCCGTCGATTACCAGCTAAATGATCACTTGAGTGTCGGGAGCGGCCTGATGTGGGTGCAACTGTATTCAGAATTGCGGTCTGGCAGTAACAACTACTATTACCAATGTGAACAAACGCTCAACAATGTGGGCGTACCATTGACTGTCAATTACAACTTCTTGACCAGTAAGAGGTTGTCTTTATATGTCTCCGGCGGTGGCTTTGCAGAGAAAAATGTAGCCGGCAAGCTTATCAAGCATTATATCGTCAATGATGTACCCATGTCCAACGAACGTGAGGATGTGCGTATCAAGGAGTGGCAATGGTCTGTCAATACGTCAGTTGGCGTCCAGTATCAACTGTTGGACAACCTGGGCATCTATGCAGAGCCAGGTATGAGCTACTATTTTGCGAATGGTAGCAAAGTCGCAACCATTTACCAGGAAAAACGGTTCAATACAAGTGTACACCTGGGGCTCCGCTTGTTGCTGGGACATCGTAACCATTGAATAGGAACGGTCTCGGGAGTAGCGTATTAATCCAGCTTGAGCACGGCCAGGAAGGCTTTCTGAGGCACTTCGACGTTGCCGATCTGCTTCATACGCTTCTTACCCTTCTTTTGCTTTTCCAGCAGCTTGCGCTTACGCGAGATATCACCACCGTAACACTTGGCCGTCACATCTTTACGCACAGCCTTGACCGTTTCACGCGCAATGATTTTAGCCCCGATGGCTGCCTGGATGGCGATGTCGAACTGTTGACGTGGAATCAGTTCCTTGAGCTTCTCACACATACGGCGACCCAGGGTTTCCGCGTTGCTCACGTGGGTGAGGCAAGAGAGGGCATCCACCGATTCACCGTTGAGCAGGATGTCCAGCTTGATCAATTTGGATTCCCTGAAGCCATGCGGGTGGTAATCAAAGGAAGCATAGCCTTTGGAGATGCTTTTCAGTTTGTCGTAAAAGTCGATGACGATTTCTCCCAACGGCATGTCGAAGTGGATTTCCACACGGTTTCCGGAGATGTATTCCTGCTTGATCAATTCACCCCTTTTGCCCAGGCAGAGCGTCATGATGTTGCCCAGGTATTCGGTGGTGGTGATGACGGAAGCCCTGATGTAGGGTTCTTCGATTTTTTCGATGGTCATGAAGTCAGGTAGCCCGGAGGGGTTGTGCACATCGAGCACTTCGCCCTTTTTGGTGGTGACCAGGTATTGTACGTTGGGCACCGTGGTGATGACGTCCATGTCAAACTCCCTGTCCAGGCGTTCCTGTACGATTTCCATGTGCAAGAGGCCCAGGAAGCCGCAACGGAAGCCAAAGCCCAACGCCAGCGATGATTCAGGCTGGAAGGTGAGGGAGGCGTCGTTGAGTTGTAATTTTTCCAACGAAGAACGCAGGTCTTCGAAGTCTTCGGCGTCGATGGGGTATACGCCGGCAAACACCATGGGTTTCACTTCCTGGAACCCTTCAATGGCCTTGCTGCACGGACGTTTCACGTGCGTGATGGTATCACCCACCTTAACCTCCTTGGAGGTTTTAATACCGGATATGATGTAGCCTACGTCACCACAACTCAGTTGGGGGCGGGGAGACATATCGAATTTAAGTACACCGATTTCGTCGGCGTTGTATTCCTTTTTGGTCGCGAAAAACTTGACAAAGTCGTTGGCATTGATGGTGCCGTTGACAATCTTGAAATAAGCGATGATGCCCCGGAACGAGTTGAACACCGAGTCGAAGATCAAGGCCTGCAGGGGGGCATCAGGATCGCCGGAAGGAGCGGGGACACGCTCGATGATGGCGTCGAGGATGGCCTCTATACCTTCACCCGTCTTGCCGCTGGCTCTGATGATTTCTTCCCGTTTAACGCCCAACAACTCGATGATCTGGTCTTCCACCTCCTCAGGCATGGCGCTGGGCAGGTCAATCTTATTGAGCACAGGAATGATCTCCAGGTCGTTGTCAATGGCCATATAAAGATTGGAGATGGTCTGGGCCTGGATGCCCTGGGAGGCATCTACAATAAGCAAAGCCCCTTCGCAAGCAGCGATGGAACGCGACACCTCGTAAGAGAAATCCACATGCCCTGGCGTATCAATCAGGTTGAGCTTATAGGTCTCTCCCTTATATACGTAATCCATCTGGATGGCGTGGCTTTTGATGGTAATCCCCCTTTCCTTTTCCAGGTCCATGTTATCAAGCATCTGGTTCTTAGTGATGGACATGGTGTGGGTGAATTCCAGTAAACGGTCAGCCAGCGTGCTCTTGCCGTGGTCTATGTGCGCGATAATGCAAAAGTTGCGTAGGTGCTTCATGTAAGAATTTCGCCTATTGATTGTTAAGAGGTGCAAATTTACATCATTTCGAGCGAAGACCACCTATGTGGCCGAAAAAAATGGTGTACTTTTGTTAGAACAACATCGATCACATGACTGTAGCTGAAGCCACCAATCTTTACGAACGCATCATCGGACAACTCGTTCACGCCAACCTCAGAGAAGCCTTTGTTAACCTTAGCTATTTGATTCAACAAAATGGCTTTGGCCTGGCTTACGACCAGTTGAGTGAGTTGGAAAGTAATTACCGGTACCTGCTTAAATTCCGACTGGAAGGCGTGCCAGACCCCAGCCGCGACAAGGTGTACGCCGATCTGAGGCGCAGAGCCCTTGACCTGACCGACGAGGCCTGGCATCTATGGATGAGCATGCGCTCCCCTCAGTTGTATTACGACAAAGTCAGGGCCTCCCGAATCGAGGAAGACGTCTCGGCCAGCGTGCTCTTGGCGGCAATCCGACAAACAGGTGAAGAATTGACCCTGGCCGAAGTGATGGAGCGTGAGGAGCAGCGTCGTGAAAAAACACTGGCCCTCAACAAACAACGCGAACGCTACGTCAGCCGCCTTTTCACCAGTTTGTGGGTTTCTGGCAATTGGACGGAAGAAGACCTGGTCACCTACAAAGCCTTGTTTTCAGACCTTGCGCTGTACGACCACGAGAAAGCCACCCTGGTGTCTGCCTTGTTGTTGGCCCTGATGCATTGGTTCGACGAAGAAAAGATCCTCCTGTTGCTCGATCTTTGCCGGCACTCAGAACCCGAAGTGTCGCAACGAGCCCTGGTCGCAACAACCCTAGTCCTTTACCTCTACGATGAGCGCCTGGATGTCTACCCGACCATAGGACTCAAGTGGGAAGCGTTGATGGAGGATGACAAACAACGGCTGGCGCTGGAACGTGTTTTCTACCAATTGATCCGTTCAAAAGATACCGACAAGGTCACCAAGCGGATGCAGGAAGAAATCTTGCCTGAGATGACACGCTTCGGGTCGGCCATTCAGGACAAACTCAAACAAGACGAAAACGACGACAACGGCGAAGACTTCAACCCCGAATGGAAAAGCATGATGGACAACGCAGGCTTTTCGGCCAAGATGCAAGAGTTTTCCGACATGCAGATGGAAGGCATCGACGTGTACATGAGTACCTTCTCCGGCCAGAAATTTTACCCCTTTTTCCAGGAACTATCCAACTGGTTTTTACCTTTTCACGCCTCTCATTCAGCGCTGGCCGACCTCTTCGCCAGTCCGGGCATGAAGGGTTCGGGCATCCTCGACATGGTGCTTAAGTCCGGCTTCCTGTGTTCGTCCGATAAGTTCTCTTTCTGTTTCAATATTCTGCAACTGCCTGCCAATTACCGCAGTACCATGGCTGCCAACCTGGGCGCCGACACCGAAGTCTACGAGGAATTCAAGAAATCGGAGGCTGCCATGAATCCAGCCTACAACATGGAGCAGGCATCCAACCGATACATTCAGGATCTGTACCGCTTTTTCAACCTGCACGGACGTCGTCGGGATTTCAAAAACCTCTTTTCCTTCCCGCTCGATCTGCACCAAACCAAGCTGCTAGGTAAATACCTCTCGGGAGAAAGCTGCCTGAGGCGCATGGGCCAACTTTACTTCAAGCAAAAACGGTATAGCGGCGCCCTGGGCGTGCTCGACCGGTTGCTGCTCACCCATTCTTCCGATGCCGAACTACACCAAAAGCGGGGCTTTTGCCTGCAACAAATGGATAGGCGCAAAGAAGCCCTGGATGCCTATCTTCAGGCCGAACTCATCGCGCCCGACAGTCTCTGGACCTTGAAGCGCATAGCTGCTTGTTACCGTCTGGAAAAACGACCTGAAAAAGCCCTGGAATACTATAAGATGGCTATCAAGTTGGCGCCGGACGACCTGGTCCTGACGTTCAATGCTGGGCATGCGCTGGTAGAGGCCGGCCGGTATGCCGAAGCGCTGCAACACTATTTCAAGGCAGAAGTGCTGTCGGAAGAGTCGCTTAAAACCTGGCGTCCCATAGCCTGGTGCTCCCTGCTTTGCGGCAAGTACGAGCAAGCCGACAAGTACTACCAAAAGATCCTGCAGTTTAAACCAGCCATCGAAGACTACTTGAATGCAGGGCATCTGGAATGGTGCAAAGGGCAACCACTCAAAGCCATCGAGGTGTACAAAAAAGGCATCAGGGCCACTCATACTCCCTTCCCTGAGTTTTTAGAACTCTTCCAGAACGATATGAAGATCCTGGTCGGTCACGGCATTACGAGCGATGACATTCCTTTTGTCCGTGATGAATTGTTTTACGCCTTGGAAGAATAGAATGAGAGTCCTACTGCTGTTTGTGTTGGCCTGTCTGGCCCTGCCGTTGTCTGCCGACGACAACGGTGCCGTTTTCAAGGCCGGCTTTTTGGCTGGAGAGTGGCAACCCTATGTCCTGCAATCCACCGATTACACCCTCAGGGGAACTGATACGATTGCCCTGCAACGGTTCACCGCCAAGGCCGATGTCATTGTGACCGATTCCACCGCTCAACATTACCTGCTCACCTGGCGATTTCATGGATTCACCATTGATACGGACAGCCGTTTGCTGAAAAACGCTGTAGAAAAGGCATCCCCCGTGACCGTGACCTGCCTGGTTTCCCCCGTGGGCATCCTCAGGGAATTTATAGACTGGTCATCCATCACCACTTGTCTGGACGAAGCCCTCAAATCGGAAGTCCCCGCTTATGCCCTGCGCAGTGATTCGGCCGCCAGGTTGGAACTCGAGCGTCTGTACGCTTTCCGCACGGGGTTGGAGGGTTGGTTCCTGCGTGGCATCAGGCTCTTTCATCAATTGCACGGCTATGGATACGACCTGGGCGTAGCTGTCGATGTGCCCACCATGCTGGCCTTGCCGGGCTTGACCGACCCTGTGCCTGGTATTGTGCGCAAACGTCTCGACCGGGTGGATGACATCGGTACCGCCGTGGTTTCCACCGTCAGTGTGCCTGATACGGCGTATATCAAATCCATCTTGTCTCAATCTAAGACACCTAGCGAACAAATAGCTCCCTTGCTGTCTACAAAAATGTCAGGAGCAACCGTTTTTGATTTGAAAACCGGCTGGGTTTTCTTTACTTTTGAGGCGCTGGAACAGGCTACTGATCGTTTTCAGACAGGCCAGCTCCTGGAATTGACACATTCATCAACCTATAATTCTTATTAAGTATGAGTACGACCATTGAAAAACGCCCTTTTGGCACCCTTCCCGACGGACGTCCCGTCTTCTTGTTCCGTTTT
>JAAYBL010000131.1 GCA_012718945.1 Bacteroidales bacterium | reverse complement strand
TTTTCTTGTTGCTGTCGTTCAGCGTATTGCTGGCCTGTTCCTTACTCAACCCTTCCACCGATGAGGAGTTGCCCCCTGACGACATCACATACAAGGGCCCTATCCAATTGACACCGGCTCAACAGGCTCGTGTCTCCCAGGAAAACGCCTTTGCGCTGCACCTGCTTCAGCAAACCATCATGCGAACCGATGAATCCAATGTTGTCCTCTCGCCCCTCAGCATCAGCGTGGCTTTGGGTATGGCCAGGAATGGCGCAGCCGGAGAGACGAAAACAGAAATGGAAACGGCTCTTCATCTGACTGGGCTGGCAGATAGCACCATCAATACCTATTACAAGACCTTAATTGAAGGACTGCCCGTTGTGGATAAACACGTGGAAGTGGCGCTGGCCAATGCGCTGTGGTACAAAGAAGGTTTCCAGATTAAGACGCCCTTTCTCCAGACCAACACCGATTATTTCAACGCATCGGTGGCGGCCTTGGATTTTGATAGCCCTGATGCCGTGAAAACCATCAACGACTGGTGTGCTTCAACCACACACAACCGGATTACCAGCATCATTGATCAAATAGGGCCCTATGTGCGTATGTATTTGACCAATGCCGTGTATTTCAAAGGGGCCTGGCAACGGCCCTTCGACCCCAAACAGACATCCGATGGTCAATTTAACACGACGGCGACCACTCAGAAGGCCATTAAATTGATGAACCTGATCGATACCTTTGCTTACGCTGCGGATGATAAGGCCCAATACATCGATCTGCCCTATGGGGAAGGCGATTACGCCATGACACTTTTGTTGCCTGTACGTGGGTTGGCTGTCGATGACTTGTTGGACGGGCTGACAACGGAAAGCGTTACCTCGATGTTGGCCTCTCTAAGGTTGCAAGAACTGAGTCTGACCCTGCCCAGGTTCAGGACGACTTGTTCGTTTGAGATGAAAGATCCTTTGAGCGCCATGGGCATGCAAACAGCCTTTACGGAGTGGGCTGATTTTTCCGGCATCAGCGACGTCCCGTTGATGATAACCGCGGTGAAACACAAAACGTTTTTGGAGGTGACCGAGAAAGGCACGGAATCAGCCGCTGTCACGGCCGTGGAGTTTACGAACACATCTATGCCATCCTATCCCTTTGTGGTGGTTGACAGACCCTTCCTCTTCCTGATCCGTGAAAAGGGGAGTGGCGTCATCCTGTTTGCCGGCAAAGTGGCCGACCCGGAGGCCTTTTGACAGTCGGGCGAATTGCCTATCTTTGCGGGCAATTTGAAACCGATTACCCATGATTTCCATTGACGGCCTCACGGTCGAGTTCGGAGGCTTCACCCTGTTTGATGCCATCTCCTTTGTGGTCAACAAGAAAGACCGCATCGCCTTGGTGGGCAAAAACGGGGCTGGGAAGTCCACCTTGCTTAAACTGTTGGCCGGTCTGCAGACCCCGACAAGGGGCGTTATTGCCCTGCCCAGAGAAGTGACCATTGGCTACTTGCCGCAGCACATGATTCACGAAGACGGATTGACTGTGTTGGAGGAAGCAGAAAAAGCCTTCCAAGCCATCTTTGATTTGCAAGCCGACATTGAACGCATCAATCTGGCTTTGAGTGAGCGGGAAGATTACGAGTCAACATCCTATCATGACCTGATTGATGAACTGACCCACAAAAACGAACGATTGGCGCTGTCAGGCGTCAACAATTATAAGGCCGAGGTGGAGAAAACCCTGCTCGGGTTAGGCTTTACACGGGCTGATTTCAACCGGCCCACCAAAGAATTCAGCGGAGGTTGGCGTATGCGCATCGAATTGGCCAAACTACTCTTGCAACGCCCCGATGTTCTGCTGCTTGATGAGCCTACCAACCACCTGGACATCGAATCCATCCAATGGCTGGAAACCTTTCTGGCCAACCACGCCAATGCCGTGGTGCTGGTCTCCCACGACAGGGCCTTTATCAACGCCGTGACCACCCGCACCATCGAATTGTCGTTGGGCCGACTCTATGATTACAAGGTGCCCTACGACCAGTATGTGGTATTGCGCAAAGAACAACGCGAACAGCAAATCAGGGCTTACGAAAACCAGCAGAAACTCATCCAGGATACCGAAGATTTCATCGAACGCTTCCGGTACAAGGCCACCAAATCCGTGCAGGTGCAGTCACGCATCAAGCAACTGGAAAAGTTGGAGCGGTTGGAAGTGGACGATGAGGACAACGCGTCGCTCAACCTCAAATTTCCCCCGGCACCACGGTCGGGCAGCTACCCTGTGGTGATGGAAGACCTACGCAAGGATTACGGCAGCCACACGGTGTTCAAACACGTCAACCTGACCATCA
>JAAYBL010000130.1 GCA_012718945.1 Bacteroidales bacterium | reverse complement strand
CCACTGCCAATACCCCCTGTCAGACCAACACTAACCATGTCATTTCTTTTCAATCAGGCATTCCACCTGATCCAACTGCAAACGCACCCGTTGCACAAAAGGCGGTTGCTTGACCAGTTTCGGGGTAAAAAGGCGGTTCTCAGCCTTGAGTAGATCCTGATAATCCACTCCCACCACGAAATCGTTGGCACTCACCCCTTCGTAGGCCGAAAGCCCTACCAGAAAAGAAATGGTCACCTCGGGCGGGAAAGACAACAAACGCTCATTGGGAGGAAAACTCAAACCAGTCACGGGCACCGACAACGTCTTCTCGGTAAACTCTTCCACCTTCAGGCTCACCAGGACATGGTCCGTGGAGTAATGTATCCCCTCGCTCGGTTTCAATTTAACCTTAAAAGAGGTCGATTTGTTCAACTCTTCCGCATGCAAGACCTCCGTCTCCACGTTTTCCAGTTTGTCCAGCATATCCTGAGGCGCATACGCCGTGACCACGGCCGGATGCAACACAGGCTCAGCCATCAACAGGTGTTGTGCGTGAAGGCTGATGTCGCGGTTTAACACCACAGGTACCGTCTTACTGGCCTTCTCCACAAAGAACAACGCCAGTGTGTCCGGACTGATGGAGAGCAGCTGAGTAGTCGGCCTCAGGTTGGCACGGATCCTTGATTCAATCACCCCCCTGTCTACATAACTGATACCATCTTTCTTGTACCAGTCCATGGGGTTGAGTTGGATGGCCAACTTACGCCGCTGCCTGTAGTATTGAAACAACGTAAGCCCTTTGTCTCTCAAGGTAACCTTGAAGACATCGGGCAAATCGTTGGTGATGGTCACCTGGCCGGGCACCGCCTCGTATTTGACGGGTACCGGCAAGGCATATTCACCTATTTCCTGTATAGACTGCAGGACCCAGAAAAACAACGCCACAACCAGAAAGAGCAGAAACAGTAATACTTCCTTACTGAACGCATTCCTGAACAGCTTGGCGACTCGGCCACCCCGCTTTTTCAGGCTTTCATCTATGGACGGGGTTCCTGGCATGCAGGCTTATTTCTTTTCGTCGGAAGCGTCTGAACCACCGGCAGCAAAGACAGCCGATTTTTCCACGCGGATCCTGACATTGTCGGAAATTTCCACGATAAAGGAGTCATCCTTCACTTCACGGATTTTGCCATAAATGCCACCAGAAGTAACCACCCTGTCACCCGATTTGAGGGCAGCGCGGGCTTTCTGAATTTCTTTTTGTTTTTTGTTTTGTGGTCTGATCATGAAGAAATAGAAGACCACGAAGATTAAAGCAAGCACCAGCAAGGACGAATAGCCCCCACCAGCTGCTCCAGTAGCACCAGCACCAGCAGCGGCGCCAGCCTGTAAAAAGATTGACAATAGACTCATATGAATGTGTTTTTAGAGTGAGAGACAAATATACGCTTTTTTCTGAAAGCAAAAGAGCATCTCATCGGCTGAATCAAGCCTTAAACAACTTGTTTTGTTCCCTAAGTGTAGTGACCACCTGATCGAGGATACCATTGACGAACGTACCACTCTTCTGCGTACTGTACACCTTGGCAATATCGATGTATTCGTTCAGCGATACATTCACAGGCACACCCTCCACCTCGAGGATCTCAGCCAAGGCCATTTGCAGAATGTATAAATCCATGAGCGCCAGGCGTTCCAGCTCCCAGTTCTTGGTCGCTTCCTCAATCAAGGCCCTGTATTGATCCCCATGAAGAATGGCCCCTCTGAACAACGTTGAGGCATAATTCCTGTCGCTATCGTCCTTATACATAGGTAACAATTCCATATCCACACCCTTGGATGCGTCAAAACGCTTGATGGTCTTCATGACAAACGTGATCACGATTTCCAAGTCGTCGTTCCAATAGATGCTCTGTTCCTCCAGCACCTCGCAAAGGTCTTCGCTGACAAGTAACATACGCTTGAACACCTTGCGCCACAATTCCTTGTCATCCTCGTACGTTACTTCGGGAGCCTGCATGTATTCCAGGTAGAAATCCTGGGTGACCAATTGATCAAACACCGACTTGACAAACGTGTCGTTGTTGACCCAGGACATGCCTGAATTGTTAATGTAATGATTCAACGCCTTGTTTTCAGCCAATTGAGCTGCAAAGCGGTTATCAATAAAACGGGTATTGGGATTACGCTCCTCGTCACTGGGCAGGTACTTATTACGGGCCGTGTCGATGCGTTGCTGGCCGTACTGTGTGACAGCTAGGATCAACTGCAAAAGATAATGGTACAATTCATAGGCTTTTTCCAGGCTGAAGAAAAACTCTTTTTCTGCTTTGACCAGGTCCTTGTTGCCACTCTGGTAATAGGCATACATCATCTGGACGGCCTTGATGCGAATCAATACGCGGTTGATCATAATTCGAAGGAGCTACGGTTTCTTGAAATACGCTGCGAAAGTACGACATTTTCCAGACTAAAAAAACAAGAACAGGGTCTAGCTTTGTCTTGCAAGATAACAAATTATGTGTATCTTTGCGCCGCTTTTTGACGCATCACGTGTGATGGGAAAATTTTAAGCAATACTTATTATTTTTGAGTAACACAAAAACAGAACAATGAAAACATTACAACTCGCCGGTTCACTGAGAACCGATTTCGGCAAAAAATCAGCTAAGTCTTTCCGCAAGGAAGGTCAAGTACCCTGCGTCATTTACGGTGGCGAAAAGGTCATCCACTTCAACCTGGATGAAATCGAACTTCGCAGCCTCATCGTTACCCCCAACATCTACGCTGTAGAGTTGAACATCGATGGTGAAAAGCACATGGCCATCCTCAAAGATGCCCAATTCCACCCTGTAAAAGACACCACCCTGCACGTTGACTTCATGGAAATCTTCGAAAACAAACCCATTGTTATGGAAGTACCCGTGAAATTGAACGGTCTGTCAGCTGGTGTGAAAGACGGTGGTAAAATGAGCCAGGAACTCCGCAAACTCAAGGTAAAAGGCTTCTACAATAACATCCCCGACGTTCTCAACATCGACGTTACCAACCTTGGCCTTGGCAAAACCATGCAAGTAGGTACCCTGTCGTTCGAAAACCTCGAAATCGTTACCCCCAAGCAAGCCATCGTCTGCGCTGTCAAACTGACCCGTGTGGCTCGTGGTCTCGCCGCTGCTGCTGCCAAGGCAGACGCCAAGAAATAAAATACCACTCCCCAATAGAATCTTCGGATTCAAAAGAGGCCATCCCCACAGGATGGCTTCTTTTTT
>JAAYBL010000129.1 GCA_012718945.1 Bacteroidales bacterium | reverse complement strand
TTGATGAACCCGACTGTCAGTGAGGCATCTTCGACAAAAGCACGGGTTTCTACCCCAATCTTTTTCAATGGACCGGCAACCCTGACATGGCCGGAACCAAGGGCTGTGTAGGCAGGAATAAACGTCTGAAGGTAGGGCTGTAGAAATTGCAAGGAGACCTTGTAGGCATCTATGTCAAGGATCAATGAGTCGGATACAGGCAGGAAAGAACCGATCGCTTTTGCCAACTGTCTATCCGGTTTGCCTTCGACAGGAAGGGATCGCACACTTCCGAACAAGTCTAGTCCCTTTTTGGTTGGATTCCATACGGTGGAAGCCTTCAATTGGCCAATGACGACATCGTTGATGGAAAAACGGTTCACCCCAAGTTCGGCTACCAATGTACCCTTATCAAACAAGTGGGGGCAAGCCGCCACCCCTGTGATGTCACCGCCAAACGTCATTGTATTTTTGGGCAACAGTCGTACCAAATCGTCCAGACGGAAGTCGTTAAAGGCAACATACAGGGTGTCGTTGAGGCGATTGGAGGCCACACCGTCAATTCGGATGTATTCATCCCTGTGCGACAACTGGACGTTCCTGACTGTGATGTTTTTTTGTTTTACATCAATGGTTGCCGGATGCACATGCCAAACGGTATCCCTGATAACCAGATCGGAGGGTTGTATGGTCGTGTGCAGGGTAGACAAGCCACCCTCGTCACGGCCAAACCGGATACCTGCATTGATGGCGCCGGCCTGCGTTTCCTTGGCGGCGTTGCTCCAGTTGAAGGCGAGTGTTGCCTGGTCATTCATGCCACGGGCATCCATATTGAGGTTCATGGGGTCCATTTCATCGCCCACCTTGGCGTTGGCTATCAATTTTAGCTGTTGTTGTGGGTTTTCCACCAACAGGTTGACGGTCTGGAAAAGCGAATTACCGTAAAGCAGGTGAGGAGCAACGGCTTTAAACCTAAAACGACCGGCCTGATGATGGTAAAATCCATCCAGATGGATGGGATGTTCATACTGCAGGGGAACGCCCAGCACTTCAGCCAGAGAAGGCGTCGGTTTGAGGGTAACGTGCAGGTCTATATCGCTGACCAGGTGAGGATCTTTCAAGGTGGCTACGGGAAAAGCCGAAGGCATGTACTGAGCCAATAGCTGGGTAACTGATTGTTTCAGTTCACCGAGCTCAAACTGACCTGAGACGGTGGCATCCATCACATCGGAATTTATGACATAAACCTGACTGGAGTCAACCTTAAAGGCTCTGGCATTCAGCTCATTCAATGTTAATCGAGCCCCATTGTTGTCAAATGTCAGGTCATTGATGACCAATTCGCCTTGAAGCGCTTCCGCTTTATGACCCGTCATGTCTGCTTTGGCCTTGAAAGCCAGGTTGGCATCACGCCCTTGTTTCAACAGTTTGAGGGCAACAGGATCAACCCTGCTGGCCAACAGGTCGAAGTGGAACCTGGTTTCGTCACCGGAGAGGTGCATCAAGCCTGAAAAATCCAGGTAGCCGTTGGGATCATCCAACGTGGCTTTGCCTTCAAAGCCAGATTCTGTAAACACACCACCCAACGCCAGGTTCTGATACGTGTAGCCGGCTACGACAAGAGAGGGCAACAGCCCTTCCACGCTTCCCGTCAGGCCTTCCCGGCTGCGTTGCATCCCTTCAATCTTCAGATCAAGAGCCAATCGCTCCAGGGGCCCCGGTTGAACGAGCAGGCGGCTGATGTCAACACCGCCTGAAGCAACCTGGCCTTTAAATTTAAAGGGCCTGTTTTTGCCAATGGACACCAGCAGATTGGTGGTTAAATTGCCTATACCGCTGGTAAAATCGCCCCTGATGTCGAGTTGGTGATTTTTGGTGGCCAGGTTGCCCATGTAGCTAATGGGGGCGAGGTTCTGCATGGCTATCACACTTTTTTGTTGCCCACCCAACAAGCCAGCCAGGTAGGTCAACCCTTCAGCATTGACAGTAAACAAACTGACGTTGCCATCGATGCTTAGGTCGTCTGGTTGCATGACCTGACCAACCGTCACCTGACCTTCAAACTGCGCCATATTGGTCAGGTTCAGTCGGATTTTATGAACCTCCCACTTGTCAGGGGTACCTTGTAAAGAGACGGAAAAATCGACAGGAACGGTGGCGTGTGTCAAAAGGGGATTTAAAAAATCCCATTCGGCAGGTAACAAACGACCGCGTATGACGGTGGTGGCCACGACCAGGGAATCTGTCAGTTTGGTTAAGGTTTGGTAAGAAGGATAGGACAGGTTTAACGATGGAATGTCCACTTGACTTTCAAGCGTCTTCAATTGAACGTGCCGCAAGCTGGCGTGTTTGCCATCCATACTGAGTGAGAATCGAAGTTGCTCGACAGGCAAACAACACAAGGTGTCTGCGCTTAGTTTGACCAGCTCCAGGGAATAGGCAGGGGAAGTAGTGGCCGTAAAACGTATCAAGGCAGAGAGGTTGACCACCTTAAGGTGATTGGGGTCAATCGCAGTGGTTAGTTCGGGGGCGGAAAGCACATCGTACCGCAGATGGGCGTTCTTAATCATCACACTGCTGAAGCGCAAATGCTTGTGTGATTTCTTGGTGGTATCACCGCTGAACGCAG
>JAAYBL010000018.1 GCA_012718945.1 Bacteroidales bacterium | reverse complement strand
TAATAAGGCTGAAAGGGAGGCAGGTGTTTCTACCACCTTGCCTCCCACTTTAATGATGGTCAGTTTTTCCAAGATCACTTCGTTAAGATCAGATTTTTCTGCGTTTCAAATTCATTGGTCGTCAATACATCTGAGTCCATTAGCTTTTTCAGTTCCCTGAGTTTGACAACATCTGCATCGGTCAAAGCCTTGGGGTCATTATTGAGAACCAGCGACTTGTGCGTATCAAATTCAGCTTGTGTCAGGATTTTGACATCCAGCATTTGTTTGAGTTGCTTAAGCCGCATTATTTTATCATCGTTCATGGCCTTGTCGTCAGACGAGGTGCTCCCATCGGAGTAGATAACTTGCTCGGGAGCAATGGTCACATCATCGGCCATTTCGCCATTCAACGGCGTGAGTTCGTAGGTGTGAATAGGCTTGTATTTCATGATCCACAAAAGCGGAATGGGGAACACGAAGAACGAAGCTACTGCTGCACCCACATCAACTTCTTCGCTTCTGGACAAGGTGATATCGAATTCCTCGTAGCCTTCCATTTTAAAATGCAGGTTGGTTTTGGAACCGACAATCTTCGTGTCGAAGTGGTCGTAGGGAGTCGTGCCCATGTATTCATTATCCATGTACAGTTTGGCTCCAGAAGGAACGGTGCGAATGACGGTAGTGCTGCCACATCCGGCGAATAACAGACAGCCAGACAGGAGAATGGCTGTGACTGCTGCAAAAGGATGACGTTTTTGACTCATTGTTTTTTGGTTTTTGGTCTATTTCCTTTTACTAAGACGGTGAGGCTGACGAAATGTTACAATTATTTTGATCCCATAGAGGGGTTGGAGCCGTCTTTTTCACGGATGGCCACTCGGCGGATTTTGCCACTGATCGTCTTAGGCAGTTCGTCCACAAATTCGATGATGCGTGGGTATTTGTAGGGGGCAGTCACTTGTTTGACATGTTCCTGCAATAGTTTGACCAATTCATCGCCGGCCTTTTCTTTGTATTCCTTGGACAGGATGACAGTGGCTTTTACCACCTGACCTCTGATCTCGTCGGGCACCCCGGTAATGGCGCATTCTACTACAGCAGGATGGGTCATCAAGGCACTTTCCACCTCGAAGGGGCCAATCCGGTAACCCGAGCTTTTGATGACATCGTCAGCCCTGCCTACGAACCAGAAATACCCATCCTCGTCACGCCAGGCCAAGTCGCCTGTGTAGTATACGCCATCGTGGTGTGCGTCATTGGTAAGGATCTCGTTGCGGTAATAACCTTTGAACAGGCCAATGGGTGTGCGTTTATCGGTACGTACCACGATTTGACCTTGCTCACCGACTTCCGCTTGACGCCCGTCTGGTGTAAGTAGGTCTACATCGTATTGGGGGCTGGGCAAACCCATGGAACCGGGCTTTGGCTCAATCCAGGGCGTGGTCAGCACGGTGAGGGTGGTTTCGCTTTGACCGTAGCCTTCCCTCAGTTTTATGCCGGTCAGTTTGTGGAACTGCTCGTAGACAGCAGGATTGAGGGCTTCCCCGGCGATGGTGCACCACTCCAGGCTGGATAGGTCGTATTTGGTCAGATCTTCCCGGATTAAAAAACGGAAGATGGTGGGCGGTGCACATAGGGAGGTCACCTTATGTGTCTCCAGCATTTTGAGGATGTCTGCGGGTGCAAATTTCTCATGGTCGTACACAAACACCGTAGCGCCGGCCAGCCATTGTCCGTACAGTTTGCCCCACACGGCCTTAAGCCAACCTGTGTCGGCGATGGTCAGGTGAAGGCTGTTTTCATGCAGGTTGTGCCAGAAACTGGCTGTTTGGATATGTCCCAAGGGATAGACGGCATCCAGCATAACCATTTTGGGGTTGCCCGTCGTTCCTGAAGTAAAGCTGACAATCAAGGGATCGTCGTTGTTGGTCAAAAAGGCAGGCCTTTCAAAGGCTGGTGCTTTGGCCACGCCTTGTTGATAGTCTTCCCAGCCTTCCGGAACGTATGGCCCTATGGATATGCGGTGCCTGATGGTGGGTGATTCCGGCATGGCGTCGTCGATGTGGTTGGTAATCAGTGGATCACCAACAGCGATGATGGCCTTTATATCGGCGGCGTTGTTGCGGTAAACAAGGTCTTTTTTCGTGAGCAGGTGAGTGGCCGGAATGATGACAGCCCCAATCTTATGCAGTGCAATGATGGTGAACCAAAACTCAACCCTGCGCTTGAGAATGGCCATAACCATGTCGCCTCGCCCTATTCCCAGCGTCTGGAAGTAAGCGGCAGTCTGGTCGGAATGCCGTTTAATGTCGGCGAAGGTGTAGGATTGACAGGCTCCTTCGTCGTTGGTCCAGAGCAAGGCTCTTTTTGTGGGGTTGGTACTGGCCCATTCGTCCACTACGTCGTAGGCAAAATTGAAGTGTTCAGGCACAACAAGTTCGTAGTTGGCCATGAAGTCTTCGTAACTGCTGAACGAAGACTGCTTAAGGTATTTTTCAATCATGATGGTAGGCGTATACTAAAAGATGATGGCCAGGAAACGAACGGGTTTGTCGTGTAGCGCTTTCATGCCGTGCTTTTTGGACGCATCGAAGTATAAACTGTCGCCTTCGTTGAGTACCAATTCTTTGCCGTCGATGCACAGCAGCAAGGTGCCTTCCAGGACGTAGTTGAATTCCTGCCCGTCGTGGCTGTTGAGGTGTAGGGGCGTGTCGTCCGATTTGGGCTCTACGGTGACAATAAATGGGTCTGCTTTGCGCTGAGCGAAACCGGCAGCTAAGGCTTGGTATTTGTAGGCTTTGGTACGTTCCATTGCTGTGCCCAAGCCTGCCCTGGTGAGGTAATACCCGGTGACGGTTGGCTCTTCTCCGAAAAGCAAGGCGGTTAATTCAGTGCCACAGTGCTTAGATACAGCCTGCAATACGCCGATGGGTATGTCGGTCTTTCCGCTTTCAAAGCCTAGATAATCGGCTTCTGAAACATGGCTGACACTGGCCAGTTCGGCCACAGACAAACCTAGTGCGTCCCTCAGCCCGTACAGGCGGTTAGCTATCTCTCTGATTTGTTCGTTCATGGTTCTGTGTGTTTAAGAATATCACCGTTATGGCGAATGGTGGTTTTTTGTTCTTGGTTTAGGCTTACAAAAGTACATTTTTATTGCGAAAATCCGAGCTATTTGACAAAAACCACCGTTCAACGTCTTCTATGGGAGTCGCTTTTGCTCGTCTCCCTTCGATCCCGCTCCCCTTTGGGCGGGAATCTCTTGTTCCCTTCGATTCCGCTCCCCACAGGGCGGTAATCTCTTGTTGCTTCGATTCCGCTCCCCTTCGGGCGGAGTCGGGTATTGTCTCCGACACCCGTTCCTCAGGGCTGGCGTCCCCTAGACAGCGGCGCCAAATATTTGTCTCTGCGAGCCTTCACTATTTGGCAATGCCGCTCTCGTCGGGTTCGCTGGCACCCTTCGTCAATGTTGTCGGATTCAACACCCAACTCCACTGCGGTGCGCTGCGGCATCAAACTCATCAAAATGCTACCACGTAAAAGAGTGCCAAAAGAGGGCACCATCGTAGAGTTAACTAAAGCAGAGAGTGCCTGGAAAAGCTTCAACTGATAGGAGAGCAACAAACAGAAGCAACGCTTAACAAGTTAGCGCTCTAGGCACAAAACTTCATCCTTTGACAATCTCTGGCAACTATTCTTTGGCTGACTGATCCATCAACGTTTATAGCAATGCTGTTTTGAAGGAAGAAGACTGCTCTGGGTCATTGCTCCATTGGCAAGTCCTTTCAAGCTTGATGATTACGGGTCAGGTTGCTTGTTTTTCGTGTTTCTTTAGCGCTTTTAACGGGGTGGCAGCTGCATGTTGTCACTGCGGGAGCGGACCGCCAAAGGGGTTGGGTGTTGAATCCAGTAACATTGACGAGGGGCGCCAGGGAATGCTTTGAGATCGGCAAGGCCAACTTCGCGAGTCACTTGAGACGAGCGATTGGCGCCGATGTCGAAGCGTTCGCCAGCCCTGAGGAACGGGTACTGGAGACAATACCCGACTCCGTAAGGGGAGCGGCCTCGAAGGAAGTAGGAACCGTTGATGATAGTGAGTTAAGCAATCCAGCCCCAGAGGTGTTGCAGGTAAAGCCATCCCATAGACAAGGGCAGCGTAAGCAGAGTTACCACCAAACCCGCTTTGAGAAACGTCATGAAACCAATGGTCACCCCCTCCTTTTGAGCCGATTCAATGACAATCAGATTGGCCATAGCGCCGATAATAGTGGCATTGCCAGCTAGCGTGGAAGCAGAAGCCAGTGCCAGCCATAACATATCGCTGCCTACCGCTTTGAGGAAAGGCAACATCAAAACAGCAAATGGAACGTTGCTCACTACTTGAGAAAGCAACAAGGATGTGCCGTGGATTAAGCCCAGCCCTCTGAGGTCGGCGGTGAAAAGGTTGCCTTGCAAGAGACCACTGAAGAGACCAACCTTTTCCACGGCTGCCACCACAATGAACAGAGAACCAAAAAAGAGCAATAGAACCCAATCTACCTTGTGAATGATGGCCGATGGCTTGGCCTTGCCCAATAATAGGATGAGGGCCGAACCGACCAGGGCAATGAGGGGTATGGACAAGTTGAGGAACTTGCCAAAGAAGAAACCGATGACGATGAGCGCAAAAACAGACCCGGAACGGACAATCTGTCCCAGCTTGAACGGTTCTCCTTCAGGAAAAACCAAGGGCGTCTTTTCAGCGAATTCTCGCTTGTACAACAGACGGAGTACGAGAATGGTCAAGCCAAGACCAACAACTGAAATGGGAAGTAGGTGCAGCATGAAGCGTCCGTAGGAAAGATCGGAGGCCAAACCAACCAACATGTTCTGGGGGTTGCCGGTAATGGTCATGGCGCTACCAACGTTGGATGCCAGAATTTCTCCAATCAGGTAGGGTAGTGGGTTGCACTTTGACGAACGGCAAATCTGGATGATGACAGGGGTGAACATCAACACGACAGCGTCGTTCACTAAAAAGGCGCTGGAAATGCCGGTCGCGATCACGATCAAACTGAGTAGTCGGATACGTGTGCCAGCGTATCGGACTGTCATTCTGGCAATCAAATCAAAGAAGCCGTCCAATTGCAGGGTTGCGATGACAATCATCATCCCCAACAAGAGGAAAATGGTGTTGGTGTCGATGGCGGCGACGGCTTCCTTGGGAGTGATGACACCAAAGAGTACCATGGCGATAGCCCCGAAATAGGCAGCAGAGGGCCTGTCAACATTGACACCGGGTAAACGGGTGAAAATAATCCCCAGGTAGGTGATGATAAAGATGATGAGGGCGGTGAGGACAGTCGTTGACATGGTTGGTCGTTTTCCGGTTTACTCCCAAAGGGTATGCTCCAACACCCTGTCTATTGAAAAATCATCGAGTTTCAGGTAGTGGGCTGTGGTGTCCACGAGGGCTTGCAGGGGCATCAGGCCAATCAATTCGCTACCGGCTACAGAGATACCTCTTGTTGCAGCTTCCATGCAAACTGCATCAAATACCTGGGGTAATGTGGTCTGAGTTATGTCGGTCA
Organism: Bacteroidales bacterium; assembly: GCA_012718945.1. Lineage (GTDB taxonomy): Bacteria > Bacteroidota > Bacteroidia > Bacteroidales > UBA1402 > UBA8389. The sequence goes on along the minus strand of JAAYBL010000018.1, from coordinate 31,233 downwards.
AATTGATGGATACTTGTACCTTCTCTTGCGTGTCCAGCCTCAATCCCAGCGCTTTGCAAGCAGGTAGGCCTCCACTGGAAAAACGGATGGCTTTGGCTATGGCTTTGGCCGCGTCCAGGTCGTTGCTGTTTAAAAGGATGTTATATGCGATCAAAAATGGTCTGGCACCAATGATGGTAGCGCCGGCAGTTGGATGAGGCTGACTGGGCCCGAAATCCGGCTGCCAGGCTTGGTCCTGCATTTTGAGAGCCAGGCCCTCAAATCCTCCCTTGCGCACATCGGCCAGATTGGTTCGATGAGAAGCCGTGGCCGCTGCCTCGTATAAGTAAACCGGCAGTCCGAAACGCTCAGCCGCTGCATGACCGACTTCTTTGGCCAAAACAACGGCCTCTTGCATGGTCATGTTTCTGAGGGGAATAAAAGGGATGACATCGGCTGCTCCCAGACGTGGGTGCACCCCTTGATGTTGCCGCAAGTCAATTCGTTCTACGGCCACTCCGATGGCATCAACCACCGCTGCTTTCATGGCGCCGGGTTGACCGGCCGCTGTGATGACCATGCGGTTGTGGTCGGTATCACAGCTGTAATCCAGCAACTTTACACCCTTTTTGCCCCTGAAGCAGTCAACGATTGCTTCCACCACCTCGGGGCGGCGGCCTTCGCTGAAATTGGGCACGCATTCAACCAGTTGATTGTTGTTCATGGAGCGTCTTTTTCGGGTTCTCCCCCATTTTCTTTGGGCTGGGATGATGCAAAAGTACCTTTTTTTTCGTATATTTGTAGGAATGGGCTTCTTCTATGCCCTTTCTCGCACGTGATTTTTGTGCCATAACTGTCTCCCTTATCAAGGCATTTGACGGTTCCTACCGGGTCTGTGAAGACCATCGTTTAACCAAAAACCGACACAGTGAAACTTTACATCATTGCCAACCGGTTGCCCGTTAAAGTAGACAGGCAACCAGATGGCACCCTCCATTTCCAACGCAGCGAAGGCGGATTGGCTACCGGTCTGTCGTCGCTGGAAACACATGCCGACGTCCATTGGGTGGGCTGGCCAGGCATTCATACCGACGATCCAGCCGAAAAGGCTCACATTACGACAGAGTTGGCCGCTTATGGTTATCATCCTGTGTTCCTCACCAAGGAGCAGATCAATTTATTCTACGAAGGATACAGCAACAGTGTCATTTGGCCGCTTTGTCATTACTTTTATACCTATATCGAGTATGAAGCTTCCTACTGGGAAGGATACAAAGCTGTCAACACGCTTTTTGCCGATGTGGTGGGCTCTTATTTGAAAGATGGCGACGTGGCTTGGGTGCACGATTACCAGCTCATGCTACTGCCCAGTAAGCTTAGAAGATTAAAAGCAGACGTGAGTATCGGGTATTTCCACCACATACCCTTTCCATCCTATGAATTGTTCAGGGTATTGCCCGAGCGAGAAGATTTGTTGAATGGTTTATTGGGTGCTGACCTGATTGGTTTTCACACACATGACTACATGAGGCACTTCATCAGTGCGGTGGAACGGGTAAAAGGGCTGCAGTTTAACCTGGATGAAGTTTTATACGGCAACCGAGTTGTACACGTGGATAACTTCCCGATGGGTATCAACTATGAACTGTACAATAATGCCATCCTGCAGGCTGAAGTGCAGGCCAAGGCCAACGCTCTGCAACAAAATTTCAGAACGCAGAAGTTGGTGCTTTCAGTTGATCGGTTGGATTACAGCAAAGGTATTTTAAACAGACTGAAGGGTTTCGCCTTATTCCTGGATCAGCACCCTGCCTACAGGGGTCAGGTGTCTCTCATAATGACGGTGGTGCCCTCCAGAGATCATGTGCTGAGGTATGCCAAACTGAAAAAAGTCATCGATGAAACCATAGGAGCCATCAATGGCCGCTTTTCTACCCTTGATTGGACCCCAGTTTACTATTTTTACCACAGTCTGTCGTTTGAAGAACTGGTGGCTCTCTACTATATTGCCGATGTTGCCTTGGTATCACCACTCAGGGACGGCATGAATTTGGTGGCCAAGGAGTATATCGCTTCCAAGCGTGACCGTAACGGTGTGCTCATTCTCAGTGAGATGGCCGGAGCTGCTGCCGAATTGTCCGATGCTGTCATCATCAATCCCAATGATGTGGAGCAAATCAGTGAATCGTTGGTGAAAGCCCTGGAAATGCCGGAGGCCGATCAGCGGAAAGCCCTGGAATCCATGCAAGATATTGTGTCCAGACACACGGTGAAACGATGGGCCGATGGGTTCTTGGGTGAGTTGCAGTCCATCCGTCAATTAAACCAGCGCAATCTTCGCAAACGATTGGCTGGAAGCGTGTTGAGACGGGTCAAAGAGGCGTACGCCAAGGCCGATCGTCGTTTGCTCATCCTGGATTACGACGGTACCTTATCGCCTTTCCATGCGCGACCGGGAGATGCTTACCCAACTCCCGATATCCTGGATATGTTGGAGCGCCTCATTGCAGATTCCCGCAACAAGGTGGTTATTAGCAGCGGGCGCGATCATGTCACGTTGGAGGATTGGCTGGGGCATTTACCACTTGACATGGCTGCTGAGCATGGAGTCTTCTATAAAGAGCGAAAGGTGTGGCATCGAAATTTGATTGAACAGCAAGAATGGGATGGAGAAATCCTCAACATCCTGCAGACCTATGTCGACAAGACTCCAGGTTCCAAGCTCGAAATGAAGGAAACAGCCTTAGTCTGGCATTTCCGTAAAGTGGATGCCTGGTTGGCTTCTCTCAGGGAACAGCAATTGGTCAATGCCTTAATTGGACCCTGTACCCGTCACAACATGCAAATCATGCGGGGCAATAAAATCCTCGAAATCAAATCCTCCGTGTATACCAAGGGGTCGGAAGCCAAGCGTTTACTCAAGACAGGTCGTTACGACTTTATCCTGGCCATGGGTGATGACACTACCGACGAAGATACGTTCAGGGCTTTGCCTCGCTCGGCCTTCACCATCAAGATTGGTTCGGTGTCCGACGAGGCAAGGTATTATTTGTATAGCCAGTCCGATGCTGTGCCTTTTTTGAACAGTCTGCTGGAGGCTTGACGGCTCAAGGGCGGATAAAGCGGGAGAGTGTCTTGTCTTCTGAGAACAACATGGCCGTATTGATCAAGGCCAGGTGAGAGTAGGCTTGGGGAAAGTTGCCCAGTTGAACCTTGGTTTCGAAATCCAGGTCTTCGCTATACAATCCCAGGTGGTTGGAGTAGCCAAGCAACGCATTGAACAAGTCCAATGCTTCTTCTTTACGACCGGTGACAACCAACGCCCTAACCATCCAGAAACTACAGATGGTGAAAGCCGATGAAGGTTCGCCAAAGTCGTCCCTGTTTCGGTATCTGAAAAGCAGTCCTTTGCGTTTCAGGTGCTTTTCAACAGCCTTGACGGTGGCGATGTAACGTTCGTCCGTGCCATCGATAAATCCGTAACTTTCCATCAAAAGGAGGGAGGCGTCAAGTTCCTTGTTCTCATAGGTCTGGGAGAAACTGTTTATGTCTTCTTTCCAGCCGTTGGCATGGATATGCGCTTTAATCTCATCGGCCGCCAACCGCCATCGTTCGGCATATTGATCTTCGTGCAACAACTTGGCGATGCTGCAGGCTCTATCCAGGGCAACCCAGCTCATCACCTTTGAGAGCACAAAATGGGCTGTAAGATTGCGGATTTCCCAAATACCGTTGTCTGGTTCCTGCCATTCCTCCATCACGGTCTTGACCATGTTTTTCACTACCTCCCACATTTCTTCGATTTCGTTCAAGGTGCCAGGGAAGTAGAGATAATACTGGTAGATGACATCCATCAGGTAGCCCAAGGCGTCGTTTTGTTTTTGCCGGTAGGCGTCATTTCCGATGCGCACGGGTTTGGATCCCTTAAAGCCGCTCAAGTGGGGTAGGGTCGACTCGGTTAATGTCCGTTCGCCCCTAATGCCGTACATGATTTGAAACCGTTCGTCTTTGCTTTTGAGGATGGTGTGGATAAAGTCCATAAAGCGGCTGGCGGCTCCTCTGTGACCCAATGACAAGAGCGTTTGGATGGACATGGAGGCGTCTCTGAGCCAACAAAACCGGTAATCCCAGTTTCTGACTTCCCCCAAGGTCTCAGGTAGGCTGGTTGTAAGGGCGGCCAGGACGGCGCCGGTTTGATGAAAGGACATCAGTTTGAGCACCAGCATGCTCCGTTCAATTTCTGTGTTGAACAACGTGAATTTTCTAGACCTATTGGTCCAGTTCAGCCAATACACCTTGGTGCGTTCGTATTCCAGGGAAACCCTGTTTTGATCGATGGGAATTAGTTTTTGGTGGTAGGACACCAGCATAAAGGCATCCGAGTTGAGTGTGATGAGTGACTCATCAATCACGTTTTCATAACCGAGGTTGGAATATAAATAGATGGTGTTGCGTTTGTTTACCGTAGACACCGATTTCAGATATGTCTTACCCAGTCTGTGCTCCACGGATTCAGCCCCGTAGTTCAACCTGGGTTCGTAATGCACCCTGAAGCGGGGTTGTCCACGTTTGAGCCGTATGAGCCGATAGAGTTCGGGAGGCAAGAAGTGCTTGGTGAACTCCTCAATTCTGTATCTCGGCATGAAATCGATCACTTCAAAACTCCCATCAACGGTTTCGAACAAGGTGGAAAGAATATTGGTGTGAGCAACATAGTGTTGGGTAATCCGGCAGGGCTCTTCTACCAGGATGCGCAAGTTGCCACCGTGCTTATCATCAAGCAGGTGAGCAAAGATGGAGGGGCTGTCAAAGTCGGGGAAACACAGCCAGTCCACGCTGCCTGTACTTGAAATAAGAGCGGCCGATTTGCCGTTGCCGACAACGCCGTAATTCAGATGTCCCATAGCGATTGGTTTGACTGATGAATATACTAAAAATCACTGAGTTGGCAAAATATGGATTCGTTTTTTCGGATTTGTTTGCTCTTCAAGACGACTGAAAACCTATCTTTGTGGTTATTGATTCGTCGGTCAAAACCTTATGAGCAAACGCGAAACCTACACGTTGATGATCCTGTTGATGGTGTTGAGTCTTATCCTCAACCGACCGACCAAGGTCAAGACCATCGTGGTAGAGAAGCCGGCATCCGCCTGCCTCGAGGATGTGTCCAGGCAATCAGACTGGCAATCGGCCCCCTACGAGTTGGGTATGGCCCTGAGTGGGGGCGGAGTCAAGGCGCTTTGCCACGTGGGTGTGCTTAAGGCCTTTGACGAACAGGGTAGAAAGCCCGACATCCTGGCTGGCGTGAGTGCTGGGGCCGTGGTGGCTGCTTTATACGCTGACGGTTATAGCCCCGACTCCATCGTTGATTTGTTTGAGCAGTATGGTTTCCTGGATATTTTGAGCTTGGATTGGCCCAAAGGAGGCTTGCTTAGCATGAACGGATTCAAGCACTTGTTAGATACGTTGTTGACGGCCAAACAGTTTGAAGATTTGGCCATTCCCATTAAAGTAGTGGCCACCGATTTTGACAAGGGACAAAGTGTGGTCTTTGATAAGGGACCCTTGGTTGATGCTTTAGTTGCATCCTGCTCTGTTCCCATCTTGTTCAGCCCCTATGTGATTGATGGGGTTAATTATGTGGATGGCGGTTTACTCCAAAACCTCCCGGCCTTCGCCCTACGTTCAGATTGCCAAACACTGATCGGCGTCAGCACAGGCCCCATGAAAAACGGGCCTTACGATGTGACCATCCCCACGATTGCCCTGCGTTCGTATTCCTTCATTTTCCGACACAATGCCACCTATGCCAAGGAGCTATGCGATATCGTTATTGAACCGACGGGCATCTCCCGTTACAGCGGGTCAGACATTCATGCTTACCGAACCATTTTCAATCTTGGTTATTCGGAAGCGGTGACGGTCTTGAAGACCTCAAAAAAATAAGGCCGTCCCAATCGGAACGGCCCCATCCTTCGTTGCATTTTTGAGTTATTGCAAGTTGGCCAGCGCAGCTTTGACACGGCGCATGGCTTCAATGATGTTCTCGTCTGAGGTGGCGTAGGAGAAGCGTAGGCAGTTGGGTGCTCCAAAAGCGGCACCACCCACACAGGCGACATGGCCTTCTTCTAAAAGGTACATGGCCAGTTCGCCGGCGTCATTGATAACCTTCCCGTTGAATGATTTGCCGAAATAGCTGTAGCATTCAGGGAAAATGTAGAAGGCACCCTGAGGCATGGCTGTGTTCAGACCTGGAATTTCTCTGGCCAGGGAGACGATGAGGTTTTTGCGGCGTTCGAAGGCAACCCTCATATCGGCCACTGGTTGTTGGGGACCGGTGTAGGCGGCTTCAGCGGCTTTTTGAGAAACGGAGCAGGGCCCTGAGGTGTATTGCCCCTGCAGTTTGTTGCAGGCAGAAGCTATCCATTGGGGAGCGGCTATCCAACCGATGCGCCAGCCTGTCATGGCGTAGGCCTTGGAGACTCCGTTCACGATAACCACCCTGTCGCGGATGTTCTCGAACTGGGCGATGCTGGCGTGGGAGCCGATGTAATTGATGTGTTCGTAAATCTCATCAGAGATAACGATGATGTTGGGGTACTTGGCCAGTACGTCGGCCAGGCCTTTGAGCTCTTCCTTGGTGTAAACGCTGCCCGTGGGGTTGGATGGCGAACAAAGAATCAGCGCCTTCGTCTTGGGTGTGATGGCGGCCTCCAGCTGAGCCGGTGTGATTTTGAAATCCTGGTCAATGCCGGCCGACACGATAACATTGGTACCTTCAGCTAATTTGACCATTTCCACATAGCTGACCCAGTAGGGAGCAGGAATAATGACCTCATCCCCCTCGCTGATGATGCTCAACAGTACGTTGCAGACAGATTGTTTGGCTCCGTTGGAGCAGACGATCTGGTCGGCGGTGTAGGTTAAGCCGTTTTCCTGTTTGAGTTTGGCTACGATGGCGTTTCGCAGAGCAGGATAGCCAGGCACTGGTGAATAGAACGAGAAGTTGTCGTCGACGGCTTTTTTGGCAGCGGCTTTAATGTGGTCGGGTGTGAAGAAGTCGGGTTCTCCTACACTCATGTTGATCACATCGATGCCTTTGGCTTTAAGCTCGTTGCTTTTTTGAGACATGGCAAGGGTCTCGGACGGTGAGAGGCTTGCCAACCGGTCGGAAACTGGGTTCATAGGTTTGGGTCAAAAAGGTTTATTCGCGACAAAAATACAACAAAACGGCGAAATTCAAATACATTTGCTTGCAGACTTGTGCTTTTTGTGCACTTTTTGCTGTTATTCTTCCGTCAATGACTGCAAACCGTGAATGATGTCAGCCTTCACCTTGAACGCTGTGCCGTGTCGTACGCCAGCCGGAAAGCGGATCATATCGGAAACGTCTTCCCATTCACCCTTTTTTAGGCTTTTGCAACGCATGGCACCATAACGATGGTTGCGGTACTTATCCCAATACATGTACGTATATTTTCCCACTTTGAGGACGGTAGGCCCTTCGGCCCATTCTTTTCCAGTAAGGGGGGCTGACACAGTGGTCGGAAACTTCGTCAGTTTCCGGGAACTTGTCACACGGATGTTTTTTTCCACGGGTTCCAGGGTTTCGTTTTTCACGAACATATAGTACTGGCATTTTTCCTTGATGATAAACGCATCTATGACATTGAAGCCTGGATCGTAAAAGAGTTTGGTGGGGGTAAAGTTTTTGAAATCCTTGGTGGTGGTATAGTACATGCGGTGGTTGTAGTCGCTTTCGGCACTCCCCACGACCGGGAAACGACCGGGAATGGTCGAAGCCCAGAAAATGTAAAAGGTCCTGGAGGCTTTATGGTAATAAAGTTCCGGAGCCCAGGTGTTACGCACTTCGGGTTCGTGAGCCATGACTGGCAACTCACGCTGTTCCGACCAGTTGATCAGGTCGGTGGAACTGGCGTAGCCAATGTTGTTTTCCGTCCAACCGGTGGTCCATACCATATGAAAGACCCCTTTGTGATCCTTGACGATGCTGGGGTCACGCATTAGTTTGGCCTTGCCCACAGTGGGTTTGAGCAGGATCTGGCCATCGTTGGCCGTTTTCCATAACAAACCGTCATAGCTGTACATCAGGTGCAAACCGTCACCGCTGCCCATAAAATAGGCGAACACGTAAGCAGGGTCGTCCTTGAAAATAGTAGAGAGGAAGTCTTTTTCCCTTACTTGCTCCTTGGTGGCCGGTGTTTCCTGAGCCATCAACAAGCTTGGGGCAAGTAGACCGGTTGTAAACAGAAACAGTAAAACGGAAAGGAGACGGTAGTTGTTTATGTGGTTCATAGGGCTATGGTTTAAGGGAGTCACTTAAAGGATACTTTTCAGGTTGTGGCCCATGCGTTCCTTTTTCGTGCGCATGTAATACTCATTGTAAGGATTGGACGGCACCTCGAGGCCGACGTTCTCTGTGATGGTCAAGCCGTAAGCCTCCAGGCCGATGCGTTTCACCGGGTTGTTGGTCATCAGGCGCATTTTGCGCACACCCAACTTCTGGAGTATTTGAGCCCCCACACCATAATCCCTTTCGTCGGCGTTGAAACCCAAGTGAAGATTGGCGTCCACGGTGTCGAGACCTTCTTCCTGGAGCTTGTAGGCCTTGATTTTATTCATCAAACCAATACCTCTGCCTTCCTGGTTCATGTATACCAGTACGCCTTTGCCTTCTTTCTCAATGGCGCTCATGGCTTTGTGCAATTGTTCGCCGCATTCACAACGCATGGAACCTAGTACGTCGCCGGTCAGGCAAGAAGAATGAACCCTTACCAGGATGGCTTCGTCGGGTTTCCATTCGCCTTTGACCAACGCTACATGCTCCAGGCCTGTGGATATTTGCTGGAAGGGTATGAGTCGAAAGAAACCGTACTGGGTAGGCATTTGCACTTCAGGGCCCATCTCAACCAACGATTCCATCTTCAACCGGTAAGCGATTAGGTCTCTGATGGCGATGAGTTTCAGGTTGAAGCGTTGAGCTGTCTCTGCCAGCTGAGGCAGTCTGGCCATAGTGCCGTCTTCGTTCATGATTTCGATGAGGGCAGCTGCGGGTTGAAGCCCTGCCAGGCGGCATAGGTCGATGGAGGCTTCAGTATGTCCAGCCCTCCTCAATACCCCTTTGTCTCTGGCATATAGCGGTGAGATATGGCCTGGACGACCCAGATCCTCGGGTTTGGTCTGTGGATTGGCAAGAGAGCGGATGGTTGCCGCCCTGTCTTTGGCTGAAACACCTGTCGTGCACCCTTCAAGCAAGTCGACGGTGACGGTGAAAGGCGTACCCAGGAGGGACGTGTTGTTGCTCACTTGTTTTTCTAATTCGAGGGCCTCGCAGCGCTCTTCGGTGATGGGCGCGCAAAGTACACCTCGGCCGTGGGTGACCATGAAGTTTACTTTCTCGGGGGTGATCAATTCGGCCGATGTGATGAAGTCTCCTTCATTTTCTCTGTCTTCATCGTCTACGACAATAACAATCTCGCCTTTGGCAATGGCCTCGAGGGCTTCTTCGATGCTATCTAATTTGATATCCATAATCAGTTGGTTATGTTACGTTTGAGTAGCCTGGAATACACCCATTTTGGATTCATCCAGGTTTTGAAAAAGAGCCTGTAACCGTCGGCGTTCATAATGGCCGAATCGTTGACAGCTTTATAGGTTAAGAACAATCCCAGGGGCAACATGGCTGCTGAGCTGATCCAGCCACCCAGAACAGGATTCCAGACACCGTCTCTGGCGAATTTGTAGCCAGTGATGTCAATCATGTAGTATATAATAAATAGAAAGACAGACACTACGGCAGGCATCCCCAGACCCCCTTTTCGGATGATGGCGCCCAACGGGGCCCCAATGAAAAAGAAGATAAGACAGGCGAAGGAGAGGGTAAACTTGCGATGAAACTCGATGCTGCTGCGCCTGAACTGGTAGGTCTCGTTGGCTACCATGATCTGTTTGTATTCGAGGTCTGACCTGATGTCGCTGGCTTTGGCTCTGGCACGATTGGCCGTGCGTAGCATCTGATCCCTGTCCTGGGTTTTCAGTAAACTGTCAACCTTGGGCAGTTGAGGTTTCGTTGAAGTGAGTTTCAAAATGGAATCGGGGGTAATCAGCTGGTGTTCCCTTTCCTGTTGCCTGCCCATGTAGCGGGTTTGCACGTAGTCTTTTTCGTTCTTCAGGGCCAGACTGTCGAGCAGGGATCCCACCGAATCGATGATATGACTTAGTTCCTTCGTGTTCTTGCTAAAGTGCAGGCTTGAAAAATTGGATTCGTCCACACGGTTGAAATTGCCGTCAAAATCCATTACCAAGGCTTTTCGCTTGAAGGTTTCCCGTCGGTAGGGAATACTTGTGCCCGTCGATGGCTGGTTGTTGAAATTGCTGAAACCCTCGCCATCGTACAGCGTGAAGACCAGGTTTTTCTTGTCGGTTGTAAACTGCAACTTGCCGGACTTGGCCAGGGTAACGGCGGTGTTGTCGTAACCTTCGGAGAAGTCGTAGATCATCAGGTCTTTAAGCAAATTGTTTTCCGTGTCCTTGTGTTTTACATAAATCGTAACACCGGCAATGTCGGAGTAGAAGGCTCCCTCGGGTATGGATAGCTCGGGTGATTTTTGTTTGAAGGAGGAAAGTAGAGACATGAGCTTGACCTGTACCACGGGCATGGCCTTGTCTTGAAAGTAAAAGGCCCCGATACTGATGGCAATCATGAGCACTGTCAGGGGTTTCATGATGTGGTAAAGGGAGATGCCGGCTGCCTTCATGGACAACAATTCCAGGCGTTCGCCAAAATTGCCGAAGGTCATCAGAGAGGCCAGCAAAACAGCCAGCGGCAAGGACATGGGTACCAGGGAAAGGGCAGAGTACCAGTAGAATTCCAGGAAGACACCAATCTCAATACCTTTACCTACAATGTGGTCTATGTGCCGCCACAGCAACTGCATCACAAGAATGAAGTTACTGATCATGAAGGTCATCAGGAATACAGGCAGGAAACTTTCCAGGACGAAGGTGTGCAGCCGTTTGATGCGAAACATGGACAACGCGTTTGAACCCGCAAAATTACGTCAAAAAACCCAATAACCGTGCAGCGTTACTGTTTTTTAAGGTCTAGCTTAAAGTCCTGTACGCCTGGCCAGGATGTCGATTTGAGTGTTCCAGAGTTCGATGCTGCTGTTTAGCTCCGATGATTCGGCGAAATCAGTAATGCGCAACACTGTATCACCCGTGAGGTCTGATTGCTCGATGCGCATTTCAAAATAATACGTGTCTGGCTCATCCTCCCAGTGAAAGCGGATGTAGTGACCTTGATTTTGGCTGATGCGTTCGGCTGATTGGGGTGTTTTATCCCAGTAGAAAGTATACACGTCTTCGCGTTGATCCACATCATCGGCAAACCATTCGGCCAAACCGGAGGGGGTGCTGATGAGTTTCCATAAAAGGCTGGCTGAACCCTTTTTCAATATGTATTCGATTTGAAAGGACTCTTTGGTCATGACTAGAGGTTTGCCCAAAGGTACGCCTTTATTCTCAATAACATCTTATAAATCAAAGGCTTTTTTCCTCAGCGCCCTGATTGCTGTAAAAAAAGGGTGTCGAGGATTGGTATAATTTGCGAAAAAGACTATCTTTGTCGCGCTTTTCACAAAATGATGGCGAGATAGCTCAGCTGGTTAGAGCGCATGATTCATAATCATGAGGTCCCCGGTTCAATCCCGGGTCTCGCTACCAGAAAATGAGGCACTTAGAGTTTAATCTAGGTGCCTCTTTTCAATTTGGTGAAATCAGGGTGAAATCACGATGGTGTCTTTTGCATGTTTGGTAGCGTAGCGATTTGAATTGAAGGTATGCCATTGATGACATGATAGATATACTCTTACTATCAATTCTAACCTACCTGAAAGCAATAGAAAAGTTTTTGCAGAAAAAGCATTTGATACACTTCGTACATTGATATTGCTTTTCTTTTTACCTCAATCAAATTAGTTACCTCAATTATTGACAGTCATATTAGGCATATAGGATGCTCTCCCAACCTTAACAGATATACGTTTGGGCAAGAACAAAAGTGCTGATTCATTGAATTTGAATCAACTATTCTAGAAAGTTTTATTACATTTGACCTTCAATATCAAGCCCCTACTTGGTGGTTTTTCTAATACACACAACATGGAATCGCTGAAACATCTTTGCTCACCAAGAACATTCGAACACGAAGCTGACGTACAAGACATCAATGATCTGATTGAAAACCGTATTGATCCCTCTACCTTCTTTGAAACAAACTACAAGACGCAGGGCATGACTGTCCTATTTAAAACAGCCTTTGAACGGTTTAAAGGGAAAAGTCAGCATCAGTTGGTTAAACTTACTCAAAGCATGGGCGGAGGTAAAACCCACAACATGATATCCCTGGGATTGTTGGCCAAGCATCCTGAATTCCGAAAGCAAGTAATGGGTTCTGATTACAATGATGAAGGGCTTGGTCTTGTATCTGTCTTAGCATTTTCAGGTCGTGAAAGCAATACTCCAAATGGTATTTGGGGAGAAATTGCTCGACAGTTGGGTAAAGAAGCAGATTTTAAAACCCTCTGGGAAGGTGGGCTAAAAGCCCCAGGACAAAGTGAATGGATCAATATGCTTAAAGGTTCACCAAAGCTTATTCTGTTTGACGAATTGCCACCCTACTTGGAACATACTACCACAGTGTCAATTGGAGCTGGCACACTCGCCACTGTAACGACGACTGCATTGGCCAATCTCTTTAACGCATTGAATAGTCCGGTTTTGAACAATGTGCTTATTGTGATTTCTGACTTAAAAGCCACCTACCAAACAGGCACCCGACTACTCACCACATCGTTCCCCAACCTTGAAGGTGAAGTCAATCGGTTTTCAATGGACATCCAACCGGTAGGCAGCACATCGGATGAAATCTATGATATTCTTAGGACAAAACTATTTGCTACACTTCCCGGAAAAGAAGCAGTAAACGAAATAGCATTGGCTTACAAATCGAAAGTAGAGGAAGCCAAAAACCTTGGATTTACCAATTTCAACGCTGAAAGGCTATTTACAGGCATCAAGGAATCCTACCCCTTTCACCCATCCATCCGGGAGTTGTATGAACGTTTCAGGGAAAATCAGAACTTTCAACAAACCCGAGACCTTATCCGACTGATGCGCAAAGTTGTGACCTCCATGTGGGAGTCAAACTTGGCAGAAAGCCGTTATTTGATCAATGCCTACGACATTGACCTGAACGAATCGTCCATGAATACCTTCATTACCCAGATAAAACCATCCTTGGGTAATGCTATAAGCAAAGATATCGCCAACGAAGGCCGAGCCACAGCAGAAACAATTGACAACCAATACAAGGTTGATTTTATATCTCAGGTGGCTAAATTGCTTTTAGTATCTTCATTAGCGGATGTTCCTAACTCACTGTTGGGTCTAACCCAGCACGAGTTGGTGGGTTATTTGGTTGAACCCAATAAAGATATAACCAGTTATCGAAACGCTTTTGAAGAATTTCTTTCCCAAGCATGGTATATACATGCGGATAAAGACGGTCGCCTACATTTCCAGAATGTCCGCAACCTGATTGCCGAACTAAACAGTTTGGTTGACGGATATGATGAGGAAAGTGCTCGTCTTGAAATTCGCAAGCTGTTGGAAGAACGTTTCAAACCCACAATCGCAGACTGTTACCAGCGAGTTCAGGTGTTTCCTGCAATTGATCAAATACAGTTATCAGAAGACAAGATCACGCTCATATTGTTTGAACCAAACATAAATGGTCCGGGATTAAACGCCGACCTAATGAGATTATATGATGACACCCAGTACAAGAACAGAGTCTTGTTTCTGACGGGTGATCGTAATACAATGGACAGTTTGTTGCGTAGAGCAAAGGAACACAAAGCGATTCAACGCATCATTGCCAACTTACGAAGCGAAAGGGTTCCGGAAAACAATCCTCAGTTTGAGATGGCTGTTGACCGTGAAATAAAAATCGGGCAGTTATTCTTGTCTTCAGCCAGGGAAACATTTGTGAAGCTCTATTATCCGTTCTTCGATAGAAGAGCAAATAGGGAAGTCCTGACGGATGCCGAGTTTTTGATGGACTTCAAAGGCAATAATTTTAATGGTGAAGACCAAATTAAGAAAGTACTGGCCGACAGACAGAAGTTTACCATTGAAGACCCCAAAGGAAACGGTTTTAAAGACAAGTGCCTGCAACGATTGTTCACGCTGGATGAAATGCGCAGAGAAGATCTTAGGAACAGGGCAGCCTCCAATCCAGCCTGGCAGTGGCATCATCCCAGGGCATTAGACGAATTGATTGATCATTGCCTCCGCACAGGCACTTGGTTCCAGGCAGGCAATTATATACAGAAAAACCCACCAAAGGAAGAGACATCTGTCTCCATTCAACCACAATGGTTGGACAAAAATAAGAATGAAGCCACGCTGAAGATACTGCCGAAGTTTGGCGACACGGTGTATTATGAGTTTGACAAAGAACCAAGCACCATGAGCGACAAAATTGAAGACTTCAATGCTTGGAAGACCGATGAAATGGTTGTTTGGTTCCTGTGCGTTGACAGCAAAGGCACACACGAAACCGGTAAACCCTACAAGTGGGTCAACAAAATATACTTGCGTTACCAACCATTTGATGCCGGTGATGAGAAGAAAATGAAACTGGAGGCCACTGCGGCTAATGCCACAATTCTCTACACCACCGATGGCAGCGATCCAAAAGAAAATGGTGCCACGTATGCAGGTGACTTTATTATCCCCAAAGACACCCGTTATGTGTTGGCTATTGCTGAAAAGAATGGTATCTGGTCTGATAAACTGGAAATACCCATCAATTGGGGTAAGCGTGAAGGGTTCAAGATAGACAAGAACAAACCGCTCACTTATCAAAAGCGGGGCATGTACAAAACAAACAACAACAAGACCACTTACGAAGAACTAGCTTTGTTTTCCAAACATGGTGCTACTTTTGGTGAGGTATTTATCAATTACACTTTCATACTAAACGGTAAAGAATACTGGTCATCCATGAACTTTGATGCAAATCTCTTACTTACGAAAGAACAATTGGAAGAGCAAATAGACTTTCAGAGAGAGGCCATGCAGGGAAATACTGAATTTGAAACAGCGCTCCAAATAGGTGGTATTCGGTTCACCAGCGGGCAAACCTTTGAAGATTGGATGGCAGAGAAGCAACTGCAGTTATCCAATATCAAACAGGAAGAAATCATTCAATAAACCGAGGGCACATGGCAAAAACAAAAGATCACATCGGCTTCGGTTTTGACCCAGCTGAATCAAAGCACCATTTCTTGGTCATCATACCCACTACAGCTGCCGGGAAAGTAATGATTTACGAACGCTTTGAATGGGGCAGTCAAGAGGAAAACCCGGATAAATTGGCCAAACTCAACCTGTTTGACGCACCGGATCAGAAAATTGACCAACGCTTTGATCGGTTGAAGTGTGAGCTGAGCCGTTCAAAGTGGAAAGAGATTGAGGCTGATGTAAAATCGGAGTTTAACCAACGCCTCAAATCATACGGCCAAAAAGCAGCATCCTGGAAACAAGGACAAAATACCTTGCAACGTCTGTTCGGCAAAGAGCTTACCCTACTTTGTTGGGCCATTGAAGATTGCGATATAAAAGTTATACCCACCGCTATTAAGAACTGGCAAGGCTTAAAACCCGAAGAACGTTGGTGGCTTTATACCATGACCAATGCAAGCACCGGCGAAGCCCATACCAAGTATGGTTGGCGTACAGCGATTCGCTATGCCTTGACTGAAAACCCAGTAACAGACAAATACCAACAACGCAGCATCTTCGATCAATATGTAAACGATGCCATTGAAAACTACCAAACTAACAAATGAACCAGGATTTATCATTTATCGAAACACAGTTTCCTGTAAGCAAAGTATCGAAGGAGAGCTATAAAGAGAGAAAGGCAGGGCAAAGCCAAACCTTGACTTGTTTAGGAAAATGGTGGGGTAGAAAACCTCTGATTCTTGTGCGTGCAACTATTTTAGGTTTATTGATGCCTGCCGGAAATGACCCAGTAAAAGATCGTGAGGTTTTCTTGAAAATATTAATGATGGATGCCAAAGGATTATGGTCTCGCAAAAACAAACCTATGCCCGACAGAACCATCATTGAAAATCTAACATTCAAAGAACTGATGAAATATTTTGAGGTTCCGGTTGATTTGTTTACTGAAAATATTGAAACGCCTGATAAATTAATAAAACAGGCAGTTAGAGATAATATTTCTGATTTAAAATGGCGTATAGGAATATCCAAAATTGAAAAAGAAACAGCAACCCAACTGGCGTTTCAGCGTCTTGGGTACGACGAGCGTCTGGAATTTTGTCTTCGACCCGAAGAAACTCAATTGACCGACCGCCAAACTTGGAGCGAAATTAATAACCATTTGGGTACGACTGCTCATAATCTAAGCGAACTGATGCAGCAAATGGGGAATAAAAGATTTGGTTGTGTGCCTATAATTGGCGACTGTTTTGCAGGTGGAGGTAGTATTCCTTTTGAGGCTGCCCGTATAGGTTTAAATACTTATGCCAGCGACCTTAATCCGCTTGCCGGTTTACTTACTTGGGCAGGCCTGAATGTTTTGAGTTTGCCTAAAAAGGAAATTGAAAAATTAAAGGATTTTCAGGAAAAGGTTTTTGACGAAGTGTCCAGGCAAGTAGAAGAGTGGGGAATCGAAAAAAACGAAAAAGGCTGGATGGCAAAATATTACCTCTATTGCGCTGAAACCGTTTGCCCACATTGTAAAACTATTGTACCTATGTCGCCTGGTTGGTGGATAAGCAAAAAAATGAGGACCGTTGCTATTCCGAAGTTTAACGAAACAATAAATGGTTTCGACATTGAAATTGTACAAGGAGCCAGTGCTGCACAAATTGCTGAATCGGAGAAACTGGTTACCATTAAAGATGGTGATTTATGGTGTCCTCATTGTAATAATAAAACACCAATAGCTGTTTTGCGCCACGATAATGTGGATGAAAACGGTAATACATTTTCTGGCTTACGTCTCTGGGAGGCAGATGATTTTCTACCGCACCCAGACGATGTTTATCATGAAAGACTTTACGCAATAAAATATCTTGAAAAAAACAACAGGAAATCATGGGAGCAATTTCTAAAAAAGCCCGGCCCAGCAACTGATGCTACTTATGGTACGGTTCATTATGTTGCTCCTACAATTGAGGATTTAAAACGCGAACAAAAAGTAATTGATTTACTAAAAGATAGGTTTTCTATTTGGCAGAAAAATGGGAATCTGCCTACTTTAATAATTGAAGAAGGCTTTAATACAACACAACCTATTAGAGAAAGAGGTTGGAAGTATTGGCATCAGCTATTTAATCCACGCCAATTATTACTTATTGGAACCTTTATTGAAAACATTAAGTTGATTTCAACAAATAAATTGGAATTGGCTACGGGTATTCTTGGGACAAATAGGTTATGTGATAATTTCTCCAAATTATGTGGATGGAATTTTGGTTTTGACAAGGGAAATCCAACATTTGTTAATCAGAGTTTGAATACGATGTCGAATTATGCATGCAGAGGTCTATCAGCACTTTTCACTTCGTGGTTATTCGAGTTGAAAAGTCACAATTTCATGCATAACGACTTGGTTAATACTTTAGATGCAAGAGAAATAAAAAACACCGCGGATTTTTGGATAACGGACCCTCCATATGCCGATGCTGTAAATTATCATGAGCTTTCTGAGTTCTTTCTAGCATGGGATAAAAAAATGCTAAAGAGTATTTTTCCTGATTGGCATGGGGAGAGTAAGAGGGTTCTTGCCGTTAAAGGTACAGGGCAAGATTTCAACCAAAGCATGATTGAGATTTACCGGAACCTTGCCAACCACATGCCCGATAATGGCATGCAAGTGGTAATGTTTACGCACCAAAGCCCTGCTGTATGGGCCGACCTCACCATGATACTCTGGAGTGCAGGTTTGCATGTAACAGCCGCTTGGAACATTGCCACAGAGACAGAAAGCGGTGGTCTTAAAGAAGGAAACTACGTAAAAGGCACCGTGCTGTTGGTGCTACGCAAACGCACCACATCAGCCACAGCTTTTACTGATGAAATTACCTATGATATTCAAGAAGAAGTTCGCCATCAGATAGATAGTATGCGTTCACTGGAAGATAAGGAAGACCCCAACTTCAGTGATGCCGATTACCTGTTGGCTGCATATGCCGCTACCCTGAAAGTGCTTACTGGTTACGAAAAGATTGGCGACATTAATATTGAATATGAGCTGAGCAAACCCAGAGATAGCAAAACGATGGGGCCGGTAGAGGCCATCATCAACAATGCCATCCGGGTGGCGTATGAGTATCTTATTCCACAGGCTTTCGATAGCTACATTTGGAAGAATCTTAGCCCGGAAGAACGTTTCTTCATCAAGGGCATGGAATTAGAGAAAAACAATGTCTACCAATTGGGAGCCTATCAGGAAATGGCCAGAGGGTTCGGTGTCAAGGAATTTAAAGAGATGCTTTTCAGCACCAAAGCCAATCAGGTACGGTTTAAAACGCCAACAGAGTTTGGCAACCGTGGCCTTGGCAATACGGATGCATTCAGCAATACAATGCTCCGTCAAATACTTATGGCGATTGCCCAAAGCGAGAAAGAACAAAACGGACAGGCAGGCCGCACCTGGCTTAAGAATGAAGTAGAAGACTACTGGAATAAGCGCACCACCATTATTGAGCTGTTGAAATACATGAGCACTACCGAGCATTTTGACCACATGGAGCATTGGATAACCCCGGCTACATATGCCAAGTATTTGGTTGAGTTGGTAAGCAATGATGGGGTGTAATGGATGATTACTTCCGATGACATAAAGCTGTTGGTTAGCGCCGGCGAGGGCTACAATACCGAGTTTAAGGTGTCGGTTCCTAACAAGGTTAGAGAGCTTTCTGAAGAAGTGTGTGCTTTTGCCAATGCCGCTGGTGGTACATTATTGATTGGTGTAGATGATGCCAATAACATCGTGGGGTGCACGATTGACAACGCCAAGCGGTCTGCCATTCAAAACAGTTTGAGTGAGATTACCCCAACACTACCATGTAATCTCTCATTGGTTGAAGTGGACGGTAAGACGATAGGTGTCATTGAAGTACCATCAGGTCCCCAAAAACCCTATGTACTGTCAGGTTCCATTTTTGTCCGCATTGGGCCCAATAGTCAAAAATTGACCACGGCTGAACAAATGCGGGATTTCTTTCAGCAGGCAGATAAGATTTACTTTGATGAAGCGCCATGTCAGGAATTTGAGCCATCCACCATGATTGATACAGACTTCCTACCTATTTTTAAGGCTGAGGCTCGCATAAGTACCGGTGTCCCCAACGAACAATTGTTCAAAAATTTCAGGCTATACACCAATGGACAAACATTCAAGAATGGAGCAACGTTGTTCTTTGGTAAGCAACCAGAGGCCATTGTAGATAAAGCCATTCTGCGTTGCCTTGCGTTCCAGGGAATAGACAAACGCTTCATCATCGATGACCAAGCATTTGGCGGGAACCTTTATCGTCAGTATCAACAAGCGATGCAATGGCTTAGAGGAAAGCTCGCCATTCGGTACGATATCGAAGGACAGGGTGGTCTACCCAGAAAAGAAATATGGGAGATACCGGAAACAGTATTCAAGGAGACCATTATTAATGCCTTGGCGCATCGTGATTACTATGACAAGGGAGCCGTTATTACTATCGAAGTCTTTGATAATCGGGTGGAGATAAGCAACCCGGGCGGTCTCGTAAGCGCCATTCCTGAATCTGAATTTGGCAAACGCAGTCATTCCAGGAATCCACTCATCTTTGGACTGTTTGCCCGCATGCACTTGGTGGAACAAGTTGGGTCAGGTATTGGCCGCATCATAGAGTTGATGAAGGATGCGGGATTACCCGAACCTATATTTCAGAAAGTGGGTATTTTTTCCGTAACACTTTATAGACCTTCTTCGGTTACTGGGGAAACTACCCAGGAAACTACCCAGGAAACTACCCAGAAAACTACCCAGAAAACGGAGGATAGAATCATTGATATACTCGCTTCAAACCCCTATGCCAGCAGGTCGGAAATCGCTGATACTTTAGGAGATATTACCGAAGATGGTGTTAAGTATCAACTGAATAAACTTAAAAAACAGGGAAAAATTGAGCGGGTGGGACCGGATAAAGGTGGCCACTGGAAAATCAAACAATAAGACTGTAAACGATGTCTGACTTACAGAGGAAGGAAAACAAAAGCGGGGATAAATGGTATGATACATCGGTTTTCATCAAGAACAAACAATCTAGGCGCAACCTTTTTTAAAAGTGCGCTGGAAAATGCAGTCAGCTACGACCGCATCGCCGGCTATTTCAGCAGTTCCATTATTGAAATAGCTGGTGAGTACATTGATAAGATGAGTGGCACCGTCCGTATCATTTGCAACTCTCAACTGCAGGCAGAAGATGTTAAGTTTATCAAAGACCAGCCACAGGCTATGAAACTGGAATGGTGTGATGGAAGGCCTGAAGAAGAGCTGGCAAAGATCCCTGACCGTTTGAGTAAATTATACCAATACCTGGTCACTGGAAAGATGGAAGTACGGGTATTGCCCAATGATGTGTTTGGTTTAATCCATGGTAAAGCCGGAGTCATCGAAAAGAATGATGGGCGTAGGGTTGCTTTTATGGGCAGCATGAACGAAACGTACAGTGGCTGGGGCAAAGGGGGTAATTATGAGATTGCATGGGTTGATGATGATCAGGAAGCCATTGAATGGGTACAGAACGAGTTTAATGCCTTATGGATACATCCGTTAGCTAGACCATTGACCAACTTCATCATTGAAGACATCAAGCGCATAGCCGGGAGAAAGGTCATTTATGATATTACTCAATGGCGGGAAACCGAAAATCCTGCTGCCACTGTCATTGAAAGCCCGGTTTACAGGAAAGAGTTTGGTTTATGGGAACACCAGAAATACTTTGTTGACTTAGCGTACCGAGCCCATAAAAATGGGTTGGGGGCCAGGTATGTGTTAGCCGATATGGTTGGCTTGGGTAAAACAATTCAATTAGCCTTATCGGCCATGTTGATGGCTTTGGAAGGCGATAAGCCCATTCTGATCATTGCACCAAAAACCCTGCTTTGGCAATGGCAGGAAGAGTTGCTCAACTTGTTGGATATGCCATCTGCCGTTTGGGATGGTCGATGTTGGATTGATGAAAACAAAATTGAATACCCGACACGGGAGGAAAACGGTTTGTCAAAATGCCCAAGACGTGTGGGAATCATGTCACAGGGCTTAATTGTACGATCAAGAGCGAAAGTCAGTGAGCAGTTATTGCGGCAATCGTATGAGTGCATCATTGTCGATGAGGCCCATCGAGCCAGACGCAAGAATTTAGGAAAAGGGAAAGAAGGCAACCCTCCTGAACCAAACAATTTGATGGCGTTCTTAATTGACATTGCAAAAAGGTCCAAGAGCGTGCTCCTGGCTACAGCAACACCGGTACAGATTCACCCGATTGAAGCCTGGGATTTGCTATATATCCTATCACAGGGGCAGGATTTTGTGTTGGGCGATTCTTTCAGCCGTTGGCAGTGTGAATCCATGCGTGGTATAAACTTGATTACAGGCAGAGAAGAATTGGATGAGGACAATCAGAAATGGGATTGGTTGCGCAACCCATTCCCTCCTGCAGATGAAAAGCCAAGTACTTTTGGTGCATTCAGACGTATAATGAATATACCCCCTGATAAATGCTCCCTTCCGGGAACGGCTTTTTTCTCGTTAACCCCTCCTCAAAGGGCCATATTGACGCGCATTTATGCCGATGATTTTCTCCGTAACCACAATCCATTTATTCGGCACATCATACGAAGAGAGAGACGTTTCTTGGAAGAAACCATCAACCCTGATACCAACCAACCTTACCTCAAACCAATTAAGGTGTTGTTGTATGGTGAGGATGACGATGAAGGCCTTCAACTAACAACACACTTGTCTGATGCATACACTTTGGCTGAGGCGTTTTCTCAGTTATTAGGTCAACGAGTTAAAAGTAGCGGTTTCATCAAAACAATGTTGCTGAGAAGGGTATGCAGCTCCATGTATGCAGGCCTTTCGACTGGTATTGGCATGCTCAATAATTGGGTCAATGAGGGTGATGAGGATGATGAAGAATTGGGCGATTCTGACAATGATGTATCAACCTCATCAAACTCTCCATTTAAAGAGTTGACTTCAGAGGAGATAACTACGTTAGAAAGGTTTGTGAAGATTTTAGAGATTCATCAGGAAAAAGATCCAAAGTACGATTTATTGAAACGCATCCTGATGGAAAACCACATTGTGGAGCCATGGATTAACAGGGGCTGCATCGTTTTCTCTCAATACTATGATACTATAAAATGTGTATGTGAACGGTATGCAAAAGAGTTTCCGGCGATCACATTTGGTTTATATGCTGGTAGTGATAAGTCGGGTATTTACGAAGGGGGTGTCTACCACCGCAAGTCCAAGGAAGAGATCAAAAAGAAAGTACGTCTCAAGGAACTGAAGTTGTTGTTTGGTACTGATGCGGCCAGCGAGGGTTTGAACTTACAGTCGTTGGGTACACTCATCAACCTCGACTTGCCTTGGAATCCAACCCGTTTGGAGCAGCGGAAAGGTCGTATTCAGCGCATCGGTCAAGAAAGAGAAGAAATCTTCATTTACAATATGCGGTACAAGGATTCCGTAGAAGATCGAGTTCATTCATTATTGGCCGATCGGCTCAAAAATATCCAGGATTTATTCGGTCAAATTCCGGACACGTTGGAAGATGTTTGGGTAGAGGTAGCCATGAAGAAAATGGACGATGCAGAAAAAATTATTCAAGACTTTTCAGAAAATGACTTGCACCCTTTCTACAACAAATACCAAAACCAGGATAATGTGAAGCCCATCAATTGGGAGGATTGCTCATTGGTATTGGATAATTATGAGAAAAGGAAATACTTGTGCAAAGGGTGGTGATTGAAACGAATCATTGAGCAAAGCGCTCCCGACCACGATAACGTGTAGATTTGAAATTTAATCGGATAGTCTTTGAGGTTGAAACAACAGGAAACTTAGTTGTTTATTCGAGGGATAAAGACTGTACATGCCGTGATTGAAAGCAGAAAATTCTCAATTTTTAATCAGCGGGATACAAATACTCACTACAGATTTTGAGCTATGACTGAAAAAGAATTAAAGAATAAGATTTTGTTGGCAATATACAATCGCCAAGATCGATTAGATGTAGATTTTGAGACCTTTTGTAAAGAAGAGGCCATTGAGCTAAAGAACGAAGTACAACAAGGTAGGATTTTGGAATCTCTAAAAAAAAGTGGATATATTAAAGCCCTTCTCTATGCAAGTGGAGGGGGGCGTGTTTTAAGTATAACATCCTTAGGCGTTGACTATGCCGAGAATCTAATTGCGGAATCTTTAAATGAAACAGATCGATTGAGAAAAGAAGGCAAGATAGAATTGGATGTTGATGAACCAACAAATCAGATAAACAGAAATCTTAATGCGCCTATTATAACTGGTTCTACTACGATGTTGAGTGCGCAGGAAAACTTCGAAATAATAAAGGATGGTAGTGTTCCGCCATGTTTTGGTGTGGAGAAACTTGCTGAGTGTTTTGTTAAGCATTTGGACTCTACAACTGAAGCAAACTCAAATAATGTATGCATGGTGGGGATTTTTGCACCTTGGGGTCGTGGTAAAAGCTACTTCTTTAAAAAGGTGAAGGAGGTTATAGAAAAAAGAAATATAAGGAAACGACCAACAGATACTTATTACGATGTTGTGGAATTTAATGCCTGGAAATATCAAGAGACTCCAGCAGTATGGGCATATCTATTCGAAACTATATATAAACATAAGAAAGTATGGTTCCGGTTTTGGTATACATTATGGCATAACCGGTTATCAATGATGAGAGATGTTGTGTTTTTCTTTTTACCACTTTTAGTTGTATGGCTGTCGGGTCAAGACCAAGAATGGATATCCGGTGCTTTCGGGTTGGGTGTAGGAGGAATAGTTGTTAATCTTTCACTCAAGAATTACAATTCAGCCATTTCTTTCATTCGGCGTTTCAGCAAAGGGATCTCTTTTTCCAACGAAATGGGTATTCAGGCAGAGATTGAGAAGGAATTAATCTCTTTAATGAAAGTCTGGATAGGCAAAAAGCATACCGATAAACATAAAATCATTTTATACGTTGACGACATTGACCGATGTTCCGAGACAAAAATGGTTAGTATAATTGATTCTTTGAGAACTGTTTTAGAAAATGAGGAAATCAGAAAACGTTTAATTGTCATATGTAGTGTTGATCACATCAAATTAATGTCAGGAATAAAGCATAAGTATAAGGATTTGTTTGGTAAAGAAGAAGAAGAAGAGTTGAAAAAAATAGCTGTTGAACAGCTTGACAAGATTTTCCTAACAGGAGTCGCCCTTTCTCGACTTGATATTGAAGATCAAATAGAATTCTTGGGAAAAATATCAAACATTAAGCCAACATTGGATAATAACGAACAACAGGCATTAGATAGTACTAGTAAACATGAAGGTACTTCCAGTAAAGTCGATATAATTACAAACGTTACTGATAAATCAAATAGGAATGAAATATATGAGATTTTGTCAGGATACATAAGAACAAGTAAATCAGAATTCACACCCAGGAAAATACGTGTTATATATTACCGTATGTTGTTGGCAAATAACATAATAAATAGTCGTGGAAATCGTTTGCCATTTTCAAGTGACATTTTTAAAGCAATATTTGACCTGTCTTGCGGTAACGAAAGTGAGTTGAATTCAGAAAATGACTTTTTCAATGTGGTTGAGATGGCTGTTCCATACTGAAAATGATTTATAGAAAATATGACAGTAATTCTTCATCAAGTTTATCTTTTTCTTGTTAGTATTCTTGTGCTTACCAATTGGCAACGGCTATGGTCAAAATGGAGACTGGCTTAACGACCTTCTCCATAAAACGCCCATCGAGTCTCTGATTTAGTTATTATTGTAATCATTATGAAAGGTTCTGCAACACATCTAATGGAACTCCTCGAGGGTTCAAGAAAAAGGTTCATCATACCAGTTTATCAAAGGAACTACGACTGGAAGAAAGATAACTGTAAGCAACTTTTTGATGACCTGGTTCAGCTCGTTAAACAAAATAAAGGGTCTCACTTTTTTGGAAGTATTGTCTCCTATTCACATGGAAGAAATGAGATTGTCTTGATAGATGGACAGCAGAGAATCACAACCATATCACTTATCCTTATTGCCATGGTGAACATCATGAAGAATGGATTGATGACTGCTGAAGACGCCTATTTGTGTAAACATATTGAAGAGGATTTTCTTGTTGAAAAGTATTCACAAGAAAAAAGGAAGGTCCGATTGAAACCCTTCAGAGATGATTGCGAAGCATTTGATAGGCTTATTTTCAAAGATGAGGAAGATTATATCAACGATTCCAAAGTCACCATCAATTACAGATACTTCTACAATAGAATACTGAACAACAGAGAACTAACAATGGATGAGCTATTCACTGCCATTGATAATCTCATCATCATTGATATTGAACTCGAACCTGAGCATGGAGACAATCCGCAATTAATCTTTGAGAGCCTCAATTCTACAGGACTTGATTTAACTGAATCAGACAAAATCAGAAACTTTATCCTAATGGGTCTTGCACCTGTCGTACAAGAGAAATACTACGACAACTACTGGAACAAGATTGAAAAACACACTCAAGGCGAACTTGATAGTTTTGTACGTGATTACCTGACAATTCTAACAGGCTCTATTCCGACCATAAAAGGCGTGTATCCTGCTTTCAAGGACTATACAAGGAACAACTCAAATGATTTGGAGGATATCCTTAAAGAGATGCTGAGATATGCCAATGCGTATAAAAAGATTAAAACGTACACTATTGGCTCCACGACAGCTAATGATACGGCAGAACGGTTGGCATACCTTGAAATGACTGTTGCCAATCCCTTCTTAATGGTTTTCCTTACATACGCAGAAGACAACAATCTTGAAATGTCGGAAATTGAGACAGTATTAGCCTGTGTCGAAACATTCATCTTTAGAAGACTCATGTGTGATTTGCCAACAAATGCTCTTAATAAGATATTTGCGACGTTACACAAATCTGTATTGAAGCAAAAGAAGGATACAGATACTTACTCCTCTGTTATGATATATCAACTTGAGGACAAGAAGCTATCAAGTGCATTTCCTAAAGACAATGACTTCATTCAGGGCTTCACCTCAAAGAACATTTACTCCATGCGTGCAAAGAACAAGGCATACATCTTTGAGCGCCTTGAGAATGGAAGCAGCAAGGAGAAAAACGATGTCATTAAAAATATTGAAAATGGCATTCTCACCTATGAACACATTATGCCACAGACCTTGAGCCAAGCATGGAGAGATGCGCTAGGTAGCGACTCCGATAGGATTCAAGAGCAGTGGCTTCATACAATATCCAATCTTACCCTAACTGGCTATAACTCGAAATACAGCAATCGTAGCTTTGATGAGAAGAAGACGATGACAAACGGTTTTAATAAGAGTGGTATTAGGCTGAACCATTACATCGCTCAATTTGAGAAGTGGACTGAAGATGAACTGATGCTGAGAAAGGCTGAACTTGAGAAGATGGCTTTGGAAATCTGGCAATATCCAATCACATCCTTTGTTCCTGAAAAGAAAGAGGAAGAGCTGGTTTATCTTTCAGAGGACAATGGGACCTGCACAGGAAGAATGATATCAGCTTTCTACTTCCAAGATGTAAAGTATCCTGCTTCAGATTGGGCTGAGATGTTGTGGCAGGTTGGTAACCTCTTGTATGCAATAAATCCTGCAATTATGTATGCGGAGGCATCCAACACAGGCAATGTTTGGGTAGAAACTACCGAAGTGTCCAAGAAGTACAAGAAGATTGCTGACCACCTCTATTTTTGCCCATCAAACAGCAACACGTGGAACAAGATGAGTCTTCTAAAACGCCTTTTCGAGAAGTATTCAATTGATGAAGATGACTTATCATTTGCATTGATTCCACAAAAGGAAACTGAAGAGCCATCAGACCTTTCTTACAACGGAGAAAACCGGTATTGGCTTATACCTTCAAATGACAATAAATTCCATTTTTCCGAATGGATTAAAACACACGACTATGTATTTTGGAGACATAGTGTAAACTTCAAAGAGGGTGATACCGTTTACTTTTACAGCACAGCTCCAACGAGTGCTGTTTTTGCAGCATTCTTTGTTGAATCAATCAACCACAGTACGTATGACACATTAGAGGAAATTGAGTACTGGGCAGATCCAACAGCTTTAACAACGGTTCCATTATATGCCAAACTGAAGCTGATAGCCACCACAGACAATTCAGACAAACTAACTAAGGACATCTTGTTTCAACACGGATTAAACGGTGCTCCTCAGAAGGGGATGGTTCTAAAAGGTGAGTTGTTAGAGTATATTCAGGAGGTGTTTTAATGGCTTCAATCCACATAATTCCCACCTTTTAAGTCTTGTAGATAAGTAGACCAATGGGGAGTTGATACAACAAACAAAACGGGAGGCAAAACACTAAAAAAAGACGCAAAAAGCGACCCTCTTATACCAACGATGATTAATATTGAGCAGCTTATTTTTGAAGGGGAATTGGTCTATCATCAATCTTTGTAGCTTCTCGCTGTCTTTCTGCCTCATGCATCTCTTCGTGCCTCTTCAATTCTTCTTCGTATTTGATAGGCCGTTTCTTCTGTTCCTCGAGGTGCTTCATTGCCCCCTCGTAGTTCTTCCTGTGTGCTTCGCTAAGAAACTTCATGGTCTTTATTGTCTGGTTGGTTGTTGGATGTAATCACATGAAATGGGAGAGTGATATCTTTAAAACCCCCTTCTGGCATGTGCATTGATTTACAATAGCCGACCCCTCAGCCTTCTTGTTTTTTCTGTCCTTTTCCTTGTGATAATCATCCCCGGTTCTCCTCTTACACAGATATCTAATTCCCATACTTCCTCCTTCTCTGAGGATACTTTGGGCTGCTGCAAGGGTGACTTCATGGACTTCTTTTCAGGTGAACTTGGCATTGTTGTATGGTTTATGGTTTATTGGTATAGGTGTCGGCTCACTTAGTACTGAGGCTTTGGCTGATTCCCTGAAGGTAACTCAGGTATTCCTCGGCTTCCAGTTCGCTCAATGCCAGGATTATCTGAGCCGCTTCTATCCACTCGCTCTCGGTGCAATCCTCCAGTTTCTTGTTGTTCTCCTGTTCCCAGGCCAGTATTCTGCGTTTGACTTCCTCGTTGCGTTCTGACATCGTTGTTTGGTTTTTGTTGGTTATTTGCCTAGGGCTGATCTGATGCGCCATCAATAAGATTATCAGAATAGTAAGGCCTATTTTTGATCCAATTATGAACGACCTTTTTTACCGTTTACGGCTTTCAGTCACCTCGTGATCTATACCTTCGTTTGGGTATGCTTCGTTTATTCGTTTATGCATTTCGAACGCTTGCCTAGATGCCTCATGGGCTGGGGTAGGATGCTTTGCCCATTCCTTCTGTTTTTCCAGGCATCGTTCGGTCTTCTCTTTATGGAATTGATTCAAGTACTTCATGACAATGCATTATTGTAGATTATGGCATTTAAAAAGGGGCATTCTCTTCGTAGTCCTTTCGCCTATGGTTTCCATTTGATAGATCCCAGCCAGTTTCGGGTGCTGCTCGGTCACGAACCCATGAGTCAAAGTAATCGTTAAAGTCTTTCCAGTTTCCATCCGTACGGGCTCCTTCGTGGTATAGTCTTTCAAAGTCCCACCAAAGGGATTGAATCGTTTGTGGTTCATAAGGACATTCCCGTTCGCCCTTGTAATACTGATACTCGGCATATGCTTCAAGTCCTTTCAGCTTCAATTGGTCGTATGCATCCATGATTGTTTTGCTGGGTGGGCATCCTCCGTTTTTCGACCCTGCCCTCAAATGTAGCACTTATCTTTTTGTAAACAAATAGAAAGGGATTATCTAGTGGTCATTTTTTCCAGCTCAGTACCTTTTTGTGAGTTTACTACTTATTGAAGGCACGATGCATGGTTTATAGACATGATAATCAATGCGAAAGGTCATTGCGTAGCTCGGTACTAAAATGCATCCAGCTAGGGACCATTCAACCATTAGGGTGGAGCATTGACGTTTGTTGTTACTTATTACTTAAAACGTATTGCTACGCTTGAGCTTTCAAATAGGGGTGTTATCTTCGCCTACGATAAAAGACGATACAGCGTTGTTCTCGTTGCTGTACAACCATTGAAAGTTGGTTGATTTAATAGGTCAATCAACGTTCCTTTTTGACCATTTAAAGCGTTCTTTTTTCAGTACCCTAAGAACATGCGCCATTATCCTGATAATCATTATTATATGGCACTTTTTCTTCCTATTTTCTTTCAGCCCTTGAAGCTTGTTTATTAATGCAAATAAAGCCCGAAAACCGGGCTTTATGATGGGTGTTGGTTGATGATGGTTAACATACATCCATGTGATGGCTCTTGAAGGATTTAGACTTCGTCGGCTACTCTTCTTTTCACGGAAATTGGCGAAGGAGTCAGTCTGTGGATGTCTCCAATGCTGAGAGGTATGCTGGCAATCAATAGAGTCGGTATTCCTTTACTAAGCTTCTTAAGTTTTTCTGCCTTGGTATCATACAAATGGCTTAAGACCATCTCTTCTACATTATCAACGATGATTAAATCGAATACCCCTAAAGTATCACTGATTGATTCATGGTCAATAACAGTTAGGCGAAAGGTATAGGTCGATCTCTCATAAAGAGAGATCATGTTGGCAACTAATGCTGACATACCAATATACAGTACATTGGATGACCCACGTATGTTGGCAATTATTGTAGCGACCTTCAATCGATCCCTTGAGTCGTTGATTGTAATGTAGTCCAGGTTAGTTGCGTTTAGTGTATCGATGGGGGTATTGGCCATCAATTTCTGCTTTGCATGTGTCGTTTTCATCCTTATGGTTGTTTGATTATAATTGTTTCAAGTAAAAAGTCAGCGATATCCCAACCCTTCTCCCGCTGTTCTGGAGTGGCGATTTGTTCAAGTTTATCCCAATAGTGGGCATCGATACCCATTGCTCGAAGCACGTTCACCAAAGAGTGCCAATCCTTCTTTCCGGTCGGTGGTCTTTTCCATAGATCAGGTATCACCACCACCTGTCGTTGGCGTAGCGGGGATAGCTTTTCAATGTTCCAGTTGATGGCTCCTTCGGTAGACAGCCATAGGTAGTCCGGATACACCATGGATCCAATCACTGCGCTTTTAGCCGACTCAACCAAACAGACTGGACGTTGGGTATCTGTTGACAGCAGGTGTTCACCAAAGAGTACTTGCGCTAAGTTGAAGTTCTTTAGTCCAAGGGCAGAATGCATCCAGTTTATATACGTTCCTCTATGCCCATCTGGTTTGTAGGATACTATCTTTCCCCCTCGGCAACGGCCTTGTTTATCAATCTGCCAAAAGATGACATTGCCGTATTTGTCGGCTCCCAGCTTATAGATTTCTGTTGTCTGGTAAACCGTCTCTTTAGGGAATGCGCTTAACAAGAACTGGACAAAACTATTGGCGTTGCTTCGATAGGTGTTGAGCAAAGATGAATCCATAAAGGATGGGGGCCTGGCTGGAGGTGGGGTAAAGGTGGGTTGTTCCGCTTTAAAACGAAGACCAGGGTTTCTTTTGAAGTAATCAGCTGCCCGGTAGATATATCCACAGCTGTTCGCATGGTCACAATAACCAACGAGTTCGTCAATGACTTTCCCATTTTTTGTTTGAAGATTGAAGCTCCTTCGTCCGCATTGTGGGCAGTGCTCTTTCCCTTTTTTATAACCCCATGGTAAGTTTG
Source organism: Bacteroidales bacterium (assembly GCA_012718945.1). Lineage (GTDB taxonomy): Bacteria > Bacteroidota > Bacteroidia > Bacteroidales > UBA1402 > UBA8389. The sequence goes on along the minus strand of JAAYBL010000018.1, from coordinate 140 downwards.
CCTCAGTGTACGTAGTGTTGATTGTGCTCATGATTCAAAACCTTTTTTCTCGATGAATAGGTACTTGCCACTACCGAGTCGCTTCTCTTCAAAACCAAGGAGCCTTAGCCGCTTGGCCATGTTCTTCTTGGACAATGAGC
>JAAYBL010000017.1 GCA_012718945.1 Bacteroidales bacterium | reverse complement strand
TTTTTTTTTAATTATTAACAGTTTCGGGAGTCGATTACAAGTCCTTCACCAGGATGTCGTCCACAGTAGAGGAGATGGAGCGTTCCACCTTGAGCAGGGCACCCCATTGAGATTTGTGCAAGGTCTTGATGTCGAGTTTGAAGTCTTCACTGCCGTGTTCGAATATCTGTTGGAAGAGACCACCCACCGTCAAGGTGTTGATGTCCACGGCCGGGATGTAGGCACTCACTTCCTGCTTGGGATCGAAACCATCCGTCTTGGTAATCAACTTCATTTCATACAGCATGTTGAGTACACGGTTGGTGAGTCGGATGGGTATCTGGTATTCGCTGGAAATCTCATTGGGCGTCATGGCCCCCTTGCCTTCCATCAAACGTTTGCACATCAAGTTCATAATCAAGATGCTGATGAAATAGCGGTAGCGGTGGCTGACGTTCTTGATCTCCTTTTCAAAGTAGAAATTCTGCACGTTTTGGGCGGCAAAAGCGATTTCAGCCCCAAACAAAACAATGGTCCACGAAAACTGCAACCACAAGAGAAAGAGGGGGATGGCAGCAAATGTACCATATATGGAGTTGTAACGACTCACCCAGATCTGTCCGCTGATGTAGAGAAATTGGAAGGCCTGGAAGATGAAACCGGCAATGAAACCGGCCAGCACAGCGTTGCTGAATTTTACCTTGGTGTTGGGAATCAAGATGTACAGGATGGTAAAACCAAGCCAGGAAATGACGTAGGGGATAAGGGTCATCAACACGTTCAATACGGGGCTGAGCAGCTCCAGAAGCTTGTTTTGTGCGACGGCCGTGTTGAGGTAGACAGAAAAACCACTGGACAAAATAAGCAGGGTCGGCAGCAACAACATGGTCGACAAGTAATCACTCAGTTGACGTCCCACGCTACGCATGGCTTTCACTTGGAAAATGTCGTTCACCGCCACTTCAATCGATTGCAGGATGGTCCAGACCGACATGAGCAGGAAAACGATACCGATACCAATCACCACGCCACTCTGAGCCACCTCAAGGTATTTATCCACAAAATTGAACAACATCTCCAGCAGTTGGGTTTGTCCCGGCAGCATTTTGGTCAACTCGTTTTCAATCATCGCCTGGAAGCCAAATCCTCTGCCGATGCCGATGATGATGGCCACTACGGGAACAACGGCCAGCAAGGTGGTGTAGGTGAGGGCAGAGGCCCTGACGTTCAAACGATCGGAGACGTAGCCCCGGCCAGCCAGGTACAGTGTACGCAACAGGTTGAGCAGCTTGTTCTTAATACCCTTGCTTTGGTGAACAGGAGCCCGCCACAATTCCTTGGTTAAGAAATGAAAGACGGTCTGGATGAGAACGCTGATCTTGCCCGGTTTACTCATGGTCGTCGAGGTTTGATAAAAATAAAACAGTGGGCCTGTAAGCCGGGTTCTGTACCTTCGTGTGAAGGCGTCTGTCATTTATCTAGGCCAGCAGTCACCTGCAGGCTCGAGCGACCTACCCCCCGGCATCGGGCGGGCAGCCCTACATGCGCCGGTGTACATGGTCTTGCAACCCATGAGATGTACGGACCCCCGGTGTCGCCATCGGAGCGGTGGGCTCTTACCCCGCCTTTTCACCCTTACCTGTTTGCACAGGCGGTTATTTTCTGTTACATGGTCTTTGCCCTCGCGGACAACTTCCAGTTAGGAAGCATGGTGCCCTGTGTTGCCCGGACTTTCCTCTTTCAGGTAGAAAGCGACAGACCGGCCCACTGTTTGCGGCAAAAGTACGTAAATTCCGTCATTGACCGGTCAAGGCTGCCAAAATTTAGTTTGCCTTGACGAAATGTCAGTTTCTC
>JAAYBL010000128.1 GCA_012718945.1 Bacteroidales bacterium | reverse complement strand
CGACAACGACAACGAAGTCCTTGAGGCCTTACCCAAGATTGCCGTAGTCGGACGTCCCAACGCAGGGAAATCCTCGCTGGTCAATGCCTTGATCGGTGAAGAGCGCAACATTGTGACCGACATTGCCGGTACCACCAGGGATTCCATCTATACCCGCTACAACAAGTTCAACTTCGACTTTTACCTGATTGATACAGCCGGTATCCGTAAGAAAGGCAAGGTGACCGAAGACCTGGAATACTATTCCGTGATCCGGTCTATCCGCGCCATTGAAAATGCCGATGTCTGCGTGATGATGATCGATGCCACCAGAGGCATTGAGAGCCAGGATATGAACATTTTCTCCCTCATCCAGAAAAACAAAAAAGGCCTCGTGGTCTGTGTCAACAAGTGGGATTTGGTGGAAAACAAAGAAAACAAGGCTGTGAAGACCATGGAGGCCGCCATCCGAGACCGGTTTGCCCCCTTTGTCGATTTTCCCATCATCTTTACCTCGGCCACAACCAAACAACGCATCTATAAGGTGTTGGAGACAGTTAAGGATATCTACGAAAACCGCAACAGGCACGTATCCACCAACAAACTCAACGAGTTTTTCCTGCCCCTGATCGAATCAACACCGCCACCCGCGTACAAAGGCAAGTACATCAAGATTAAGTATGTGACCCAACTGAAAGGCCCTATCGTGCCCACGTTTATTTTCTTTGCCAACCTGCCGCAATACATCAAGGATCCCTACAAACGGTTCCTGGAAAACAGATTACGCGAAGAATGGAACTTTACCGGGCTGCCCTTGCAGTTATTTTTCAGGCAAAAATAAACCTGTTTAATGAGCAGCTTCAGTCCATTAAATGGGTAGGAGTTAACCATCTTTAACCTTTATTGGACGGCCGAAAAAATATAATTTCGTATATTTGTCTTACAGGCTTGAAATCATAAACCAAGGAAGCCTGAAGAGGCAGTAAGTAGGAGCCGCCTTAGTTGGTTGAAATCATTCTTTGTTGTTAAATCACCCTATTTTTCTCCTTCCCGGATCCACAGTGAACCGGGAAGGAGTTATCTTTTATTACCTTTGCATCAGTTAAACCGCGTATGAAGAAAGAACGCATTGTCGTTGGATTATCGGGAGGCGTTGACTCCAGTGTCGCCGCCTGGGTGTTGAAACAACAAGGCTATGAAGTGGTGGGGGTCTACATGATCAACTGGAAGGATACCGTAGGTACCTTGTCAGGTGAGTGCCCCTATGAAGATGACATGCTGGTGGCCGAACTGGTGGCCAGAAAACTGGACATCGAATTTCATGTGGTAGACCTGAGCGATACCTACAAAGACCGCGTGGTGGAATACCTCTTTTCCGAATACGAAAAAGGCCGTACCCCCAATCCGGATGTTCTTTGCAACCGCGAAATCAAGTTTGATGCCTTTATCCAGGCCGCTGCCCGGCTGGGTGCCAACACCGTCGCCACAGGGCATTACTGCCGACGCGCTATCGCAGAAGGGGTGACCACTCCCATTTACCGCCTGCTGGCCGGACTCGATCCCAACAAAGACCAATCCTATTTCCTGTGCCAGCTGTCGCAACAACAATTGTCTGCAGCCCTGTTTCCCGTTGGCGACCTCAATAAAGGCGAAGTGCGTCGCATTGCCACAGAACTGGGATTGGCCACCGCCCAAAAGAAAGACTCACAGGGCATTTGCTTTGTGGGTAAGGTCGATTTGCCCGTCTTCCTGCAGCAGAAACTCGACAAGAAACAAGGCCATGTGGTGGAAATCCCGTCCGACCTCAAAGCCTACAGCCGGCTCATTCCCGAAGCACTCGACGAGCGTCTCCGCAAGCAGGCCAGACCCTATTACTACCGCCTCAAAGACGGTAAGATTGTCGGTCAACACCAGGGCGCCCATTTCTACACCATCGGCCAGCGCAAAGGCCTGGGCATAGGTGGGCACGAACACCCCCTGTTCGTACTGGCCACCGACATCGAAGCCAACCTGATTTTTGTCGGCGAAGGCGAACAACACCCCGGGCTCTACCGGAAAAGTCTGAAAATCAACAACAAAGAAGTCCATTGGGTGAGGCCGGACAAAACCCTGTCTGTGGGCGAATCAGCCAGCTATCAGGTCCGCATCCGGTACAGGCAACCCCTCCAACAGGCCACCCTCTACCAACTAGAGGACGGACTCTACATCGATTTTGACACCCCCCAACAAAGCGTGACCGCCGGTCAGTTTGCCGTCTGGTACGATGGCGACGAGTTGGTCGGTTCAGGCCCCATCAGTGAATGAAAACCATGACACCCATGAACATACGACGCCCCTTTTTAGCCCTGTTACTGCTACTGCTCACCGCCACCACGCTTCAGGCAGCCGAATGGACGGTAAACGAAGTGCCCAATGTCAGGGCCAACGATGTCCGCTTGCATACAGTCGACCCCGACAACCTGCTTGACGATGCCTCGCAAGCCGCCATCGATCAGTTGCTGCACAACGTTGAAACCGCCAGTACCGCCGAAGTCATGGTGGTCGCCCTGCAATCGGTGGGTGATACCTACATCAAAGACTTTGCCACCGAACTGTTCAATCATTGGACCATCGGTAAATCGACCAAAGACAATGGCCTGCTCATCCTCATGGTAGACGATCAAGGCAAGGTCTCCTTTGAAACCGGCTACGGTCTGGAAGGCGTGTTGCCCGATGCCATCTGCATGCGCATCATCCAAAACGACATCATTCCTCATATGAAAGAAGGCCGTTACGGAGAAGGCCTGCTCAGTGGGGTCAACAAAGTGGTCGAAATCCTGAACAATCCGTCCGTGGTCGATGAAATCACCGCCGACATCGCTGCCGAGGCAGCTGCTGAAAAAGCCGCCAACGCCAGGATACTTAAGTGGGTCATCATTGCCTACCTCGGATTATCCCTCCTCGTGCTGTTCCTAGGGTTGAACGATGTCAAGAAAAAACGCTATACCGTTGAAACAAAACGCGTCGCCTCCGATTCAACAGCTGTCGCCAAGGTAACGGCAGCCCTGTCTCCGTTGGCACCCTATCAGACCTACAAAGACCTGTCAACCCTGACCGGTGGCTACACCGTATTGGCCGTGCTGTTTCCCCTCACCATGGTCCCCTTCTACGTGGGGTTGAAACGCAGGATGCGTCGACTCAGGCAGATGCCCAGGGTCTGTGTGAACTGCCAGAAACCCATGATGCTTCTCTCTGAAAAACAAGAAGATGCTTACCTCAGTCCCGGTCAACAAACCGAAGAAATGGTCGGCTCCGTCGACTACGACGCCTGGGTCTGTCTGGACTGCAGCACCCGTGAAATTCTGCCTTACAACAAAGCTTTCACACAGTACAAGGCCTGTCCCTCCTGCGGGTATAAAACCTTCGCACAAGTGACCGACCGCATCGTTGTTCCACCAACGCCCATTAGCGCAGGCAAAGGCGAACGCGTGAGCCGTTGTACCCATTGCCAACACGAAAAACGTGCCATCTACATCATTCCCATGATCATTGTTGCCTCCGGTAACCGACGGGGCGGCAGCGGATTTGGCGGTGGTGGCTTCGGCGGCGGTTTCGGTGGTGGCTTCGGCGGCGGCATGTCGGGTGGGGGAGGCGCCACCGGCGGCTGGCGGTAATCACCCTTTGAGCCGACCACCATCAGGCACTAACAACCCGTTTAGAAAAAACAACAAACGTTCAATAAATCAATCACCAACACTTACCAACATGAAAAAAGGAACCATCATTTTAGCCATTGCCCTCGGTCTTGTCGTCATTGCCTTTATGTGGGGCATGGGTCAGTACAACAACCTGGTGAAAGCCGACGAAGCTGTTGGCAAACAATGGGCCAACGTCGAAAGCCAGTACCAGCGCCGTTCCGACCTGATCCCCAACCTCGTGAACACCGTCAAAGGCTATGCAGCCCATGAAGAAGGTACACTGACAGCCGTGGTTGAAGCCCGCGCCAAAGCCACCCAGACCACCATCGATCCGTCCAACCTGACCGCTGAGTCCCTGGCCGAATACCAGGCAGCCCAGTCACAAGTCAGCTCAGCCCTCAGCCGCCTCCTGGTGACGGTCGAGCAATACCCCGACCTCAAGGCCAACCAAAACTTCCTCGAACTGCAGGCACAGCTCGAAGGCACGGAAAACCGCATCAGTGTTGAACGCCAACGCTTCAACGAAAGCGCCCAGGGCTTTAACACCCAGATTCGTCAATTCCCCCGCAACATCATCGCCGGCATGTTCGATTTTGAGAAGAAGGCCTATTTCGAAGCCCAGGAAGGCGCCGAACAAGCCCCAGTCGTCCAATTCTAATTCAATCGATCAGATAGCATGTTTTCAGGAATCGTAGAAGAAGCCGGTGTCGT
>JAAYBL010000127.1 GCA_012718945.1 Bacteroidales bacterium | reverse complement strand
GGTGGTCAGGATGGCATTGGGTGACAGACTATCGCCAGGGGTATTGAAGGGTATGCCCTGCGGGAAAGTGATACGCCCCTCTGTTCCGGCTTTTGCTCTCAAACCTTGGTCATCGATGTTGGACAGGATGGCTGGGTGGCACCACTGTCCCATACCTTGAGTGGGCACTTGCAGGGTGGTGTACGGCCAACGGGGGGTCAGGTATTTACCGTAGGCAAAGATGTTTCGAATGGCATCATTAAAGTAGGATTTCAACGCAACGGGTTCGTAGCGGAGTTTCTTTGGTTGAGGCAGGTTCCAGTTAATGGCATCGTAGGTGTAGGTGCTGTCTGAGGTGACGAGGCTGTAACGGTTGGTGCCCATCCTGACAACTGAGGCGTTTACTGGCAGGGTGGTTGGCACGTCTGAAGGTAACGTAAACCGTTTGCTGAGTATTTTTCCATTGAGACTTAAGACACCAAGCAGGGGTTGGCTGCCTTGATTGGTGACCGTCACGGCCAGTTGACCGGCTTCAGGATTGTGTTGCCAGTCCAGCAACGGCGTCACATGGATATCCACAGGGCGCCACCATTGAAAGTTGCCTTGGCGGTATTGGACAAAAAAGGTGCGATGCCCCTGGGCTCCCTTGGCCTTGGCCACAAACTGCTGTCCATCAAAGGTGGGTTGCGCCAAGACTCCCTGGGGATCTTTCCACGTACCCGTCATACCAGGGGCCTGGATAGAAAACGGGCGATTTTGGGGAGTCGTGACAGACAGCGAAGTCTTTTCCAACAGTTGCCCTGCCCAATGAACCACAATATCGTACTCGGTGGCCAGACCGGCTTCCACCAGGATGCGCGGAACACCGACAGCCTCCTCTACGAGTTTGAAAGCAACAGGACAGCCATTGACGGTGACCCTGGTCAAGCGTTCGTGGGTTGCGGGTAACTCCAGCACCACATTGGCCAGCGTCTTAAGGAGCGGTTTGAGATAATGGTGTTCCACCTTGTCCTGGCGTCGGAAACGATACGTCATGTTGGCCGTTTCGAGGCTGGCGTAGTTCCAATCGGCGGGAAAGCCAGGCCTGACCACCAGGCGCTTGTGCAATAAATCGGGGTAGAGGCCAAACAGTCCTTGCACCAAAACCCTGGAGGCCATGGCAACGGGGTCGGCAAAGTCGCGGTAGGTTTCGCCCCTGGCCGCGTCATAAAAGGAGACCTGGGTGATGTTGCCTGGGCCTGAACCCAGGTACATGGCGTCCAGCAAGGCACCTTTATACAGCTGATACGCTTTTTCAGGTCTTCCGGCCTGCCAATAGGCCAGGGCGGTGTGGGCAATCTCGGCAAAGGCGACATTGTTGATCGACCACATGTAGGGTTGCCAGTCGGTGGTGGCCACAACCTGGTTGTCGTATTCGTTCAAACCTTTGGCATGCACGGGGATGTGAGGTATTTCCTCGTCGATATAACGGGTAGCCTGATAGGCTTTGAAAGGATCGTGCACGTCGGAATCAATAGCGTGGTAGATGGTCCAAACCGCTGCATGGGTGTGGTGCATTCCCAAGCCCATGTTGTCCTTGAATTCGGCCCACCAACCTAGCCCAGGAAGCCACAGGGTCTTGTTGAGGGCGGTCAGGATACGATCGGCTTCTGTCTGATAAGGTGTCGGATCTTCACCAATCAACCTGGCCACTTCGGCTGTGATCTTATTTGCCCTGTAATTGTAGGCAGTAGAATGGGTCGATACGCCGCCATTGTATTGGAGACCATCGGACGCCCAGATGCAGCAGTAACCATCGTACAGCGCATCGTTGTCCGGGTCGTAGGTATTTTTTTCCCAGGCCAGGTGGCGTTGCAATAAGGGAAACACCTCACGGGCATAAGCCAGGTCGCCCGTCCAGTTGAGGTGCCAGAGCAGGGCATCCACATACACCAGGTTCATATCATAGTGGTGCATCTGGGAGGTGCTGTTGGCGGCACGGGTAATGTAGCCATTGCTGTACATGGGGGTGCCCCAGGCTTTTTTGGCCCTGGCCAGGTTCATGGTTTCGTCTTGCAGGTGGGGCAACGTCACCGGCACCTGGGTCACTTGGGAGGCTCCGTAGGCTTGGAAGTGGGTTCTGGCCCTGTCGTGCAAGCCAAACACATCGGCCACGTAAGCACCACGCCAACCAGTCAACGGAGTGCGCCAACCGATGGCTCCGTGCAGGTAACAGGGGGCTTCCCAAATAGCGTCTTCGGCCCCGGCCAGGATACCGCCCAACGTGTTCAGAAAAGGATCGGGGGTGGAAACTTTGACCCTGCCAGCTATTTTAGCCCTGTAAGACTGGCCGTTTTCAAAAGCGGTGGCCAGGTCTGACGGATTTAGTGGCTTGTTGGATTCTGTCGGTGTCGTATGCAAAGAGACATGCAGGGGGTGGGATCCAAGTGGCAAGGTGGCCATCAACAGCGGCTTGTCGCTCCCCTTGGATGATATCAATTGGTGGAGGTTGTCAATGAAGCTGCCGTCCACCAGTGTCAAGGTGGCCGACGGATCGAACACACCGGTGATGGACTTGGGGGCTTTGCCGTAGGTGAGCGTGAAGCGATTGTCACCCAAGGAGAATTGGTTGCCCTTGCACTTGTCGGGTTCGATGTAGAAACTGTTCACGGGATCGGCTCCAATATCTCCACTGCGGGAAAAGCGCCGATCGTTGGCTCCTCCGTAAAAAAGCAGGAGCTTGACATCGGCAGGCAGTTGTTTGGACTCAACCTTCAATAGCAAGCCATCCCTGTCGGCATGGGCCAGGGCAGAAATCAACAGGTGGCCTTGACCCAGCAGTGTGGGGTCTGATACGTCGTAAGTGCGTAAACCGGATACAAAACGGCTGCTCACCGTGGCCAGGTCTTTGATCCAGGTCGTCTTGCCGTTGACTTGAACGGCCAGATAGACGCTTCCTCCGAAGTTGGGCATGTACAAGCCAAATTCGGGGTAGTCACTGGTCTCAAAACGGAAACCGGTATTGGTGCCGTAAATGGCTCTTGAAAACCGGGCCTTGCCGTTTGTATTTACAAAAGCCTCTCCATCTGGAACATACCTCAACTCCCTTTCCTTGTCTTGCCACCAGACAGGACCTGAGTTAGTGGCTAGCGTGGATTGGCCAAAAGTAATCAACATCAGTAGGAGAAACAGCGCAGGATGACTGCGGTGAAAACAAGTGCGCATAAAAAGTTGATGGGGTGTTAAACGAAGCATCATATTTGGTGTCAAAACATAGTCAACAGGGGTCGAAAGATAGCATTTTTTAAGCGCTTTTGTTGCTTTTAACAGTAGCTTTGAGCATCTTTGTGTTCCGTTGCAAGAACTTAAAAGCCGCTAGTCGGCACCATTTTTAACCCCGGCAGCCAAAAGGCACCAGCCGACTCATTCTACCAACATGAAAACAACCCTTGCTTTCCAACCATTGAACCTGGCCATCACGGCCCCAAAAACCTGGCTTTTTGCTGGCGCGTTCGTCGCTGGAAACTTGCTGTTGCCACAGCTTTGCCACCTGATTCCCAACGGAGGCCTCATGTTCCTTCCCATCTACTTCTTCACCTTGGTGGCTGCCTACAAATTTGGGCTTAAGACTGGTCTGTTGACAGCACTTTTATCACCGGTTCTCAACAGCCTGCTGTTTGGCATGCCCGTTGTGGCCATGTTGCCCATCATCCTAGTCAAATCAACCTTGTTGGCTGTAGCTGCCTCAATGGTGGCATCCCGTAGCCGTCAGGTTTCCCTGTTGTTGCTGGCCTTGGTCGTTCTGTCCTATCAACTGGTAGGCGG
>JAAYBL010000126.1 GCA_012718945.1 Bacteroidales bacterium | reverse complement strand
TCTTCGTAGATGCCAATCTCCAGACCGACTTCTTTGAAGGGTATGTTTCCAACCAGTATACCAAAACCGATTGGAATCAACAGCATGGGTGAAAAATTGTACTTGACGGCCAGGAAAAGAAACACCAAACCAATAACAATCATGATAAGATGACCACTGGTGGCGTTGGCGAAGCCGGTGAAGGTGAGAAACTCTTGCAGATTCTGCACCAAAAAATTTCCAAAGTCGCCCATATCAGCCAATGATTACAAGTTCGGCGCCTTCAAGTACGGATGCACCTTTGTCAACCTTAATTTCCAGCACCTTGCCACCATGGTCGCTGGCAATGGTATTTTCCATTTTCATCGCTTCCAGGATCATCAGTTTCGTTCCTGCCTTCACGGTATCTCCTACCTTAACATTCACTTCCAGGATAACGCCGGGCAGAGGCGATTTGACTACGCTACCTGAGGGCATTGTCTTGGTCGGAACAACGACAGGCGCACCCTTGGGGGTGACGGGAGCAGGTGCCGGCCTGGAAATAACCACTGGTTTGGCCTTGACAGGTTTTTCCATTTCAACGGTGTAAGGGGTACCGTTTACTTCCAACTCAACGATCGTATCTTCTTCTTTGATGATTTCCACCTTGTACTGGTTACCGTTGATGGAATAGTTAAATTCTTTCATATATGCGTATTTTTCGTGTTTTTGATCGGATTATTTGGGTAACTGTCGCAAACCGTAGATTTTTGAACTCCAGGGCGAATAAGCGCGACGCGTCTTGGCTATGGTCAATATGGTGTTTTCCTCATCGTGCGTATCTTCGTTAAGTTGATGGAGCGCCAGCGAAATGGCAGCAATCACCTCTCCCGGTACATCTTCTGTATCAATAATTGATGTAGGCTCATTAGTCAACCGCGCTTTCCGCATTTGTCTACGTCTGGACACCATCTTGATAACGTATGCCAATAAAAGAAAAGAAATAGCACACACAAGCAAAACCGAAAAGACCACTCCCATAGCAACCATGGCCATACCTGCGCCATTGGGATCCATTTCAGCAAATCGATCAACCTTTTCATTGGTATCCAGCGTCAAGTTGTTGGTGCTGGGCGTTACCTTCTTGATGATCGTCCATTCGGGCACACCATCTACGGGACAACCCCAACTGACGTCAGCAGCCAACACAGGAACGGTCACACTGTCAATCAGACTGCGACCATCAGCGTTGAATAAATACAACGTATTAGTCGTTGCCGAATCCAAGGTGAAATTCACATGAAAAGTTCCTCTGTCAGGTAAATTGTCCGCATAAAAGAGGACATGTTGACGGGTAGGGATTTCAGTCAGCACATCTCCTTTTGGAATCATGTACATCTTAGGATTATTGATGTCGTTGCTCAGGTAACAGCCACCAATGTTGACTTCATTGTAGGAGGCGTTGAACAACTCAAACCAAGGTACTTTCTGACCATAATCATCCACATAGTTTGTATGATTGGTGACCAGCACTTCATTAAAGCAGACCTTGGTGACCTGGGCTGTTGCCGCTGATACCAGGCACAACAACCCTGCGATTAAAAGAATGGGTTTCTTCATCGTTACAAGGGTATATTGCCGTGTTTCTTGGCCGGGTTGGTTAATTTTTTAGTAGCAAGTTGCTGCAGGGCACGGATCACACGGAAACGGGTGTTGCGAGGTTCAATGACATCGTCGATGTAGCCGTACTGGGCAGCCTTGTAAGGATTCTGGAATGCTTCGATGTATTCAGCTTCCTTTTCAGCAACCACTTTGGCGGGATCTTCAGCGGCAGCCACTTCTTTGGCATACAGCACTTCAACAGCACCGGAGGCACCCATGACGGCGATTTCAGCCGTGGGCCAAGCGTAGTTGATGTCGCCACGGAGTTGTTTGCAGCTCATCACAATGTGGGCACCACCATAGGATTTACGCAGTGTAACGGTGACCTTGGGTACTGTGGCTTCTCCATAGGCATAGAGCAACTTGGCTCCGTGCAGGATGACACCGTTGTATTCCTGACCGGTACCAGGCAAGAAACCAGGAACGTCAACCAGGGTAACAAGGGGAATGTTGAAGGCGTCGCAGAAACGAACAAAGCGGGCACCCTTGCGGGAAGCGTTGCTGTCGAGAACACCGGCCAACATCTTGGGTTGATTAGCCACGATACCGACCGACTGGCCATTGAAACGGGCAAAACCGATAATGATGTTTTTGGCATAATCACCGTGTACTTCCAAAAATTCGCCGTTGTCCACAATGGCACCAATCACCTCGAACATATCATAGGGTTTGTTGGGGCTATCGGGAATGATATCGTTCAAACCATCTTCCAAGCGATCGATAGGGTCATCACATTCAACCAGGGGTGCTTCTTCAAGGTTGTTCTGAGGAATAAAGCCCATCAGTTTGCGGATTAATTTCAAACCGTCTTCTTCAGTATCAACGGCAAAGTGGGTTACCCCCGATTTGCTGGCGTGTACGGAAGCACCACCCAGTTGTTCCTGGGTTACATCTTCACCGGTAACTGTCTTGACGACCTTGGGACCGGTCAGGAACATGTAGCTCGTACCCTTGGTCATGATGGTAAAGTCGGTCAAAGCCGGGGAATAAACGGCACCACCTGCACAAGGACCGAAAATGCCTGAAATTTGGGGAATAACACCTGAAGCCAGGATGTTGCGTTGGAATATTTCAGCGTAGCCAGCCAGGGCGTTGATACCTTCCTGAATACGGGCACCACCCGAGTCGTTGATACCGATAACGGGAGCTCCCATCTTCATGGCTTGATCCATGACTTTGCAAATCTTGAGGGCCATGGTTTCTGACAAGGAGCCACCAAATACGGTGAAATCCTGGGCAAAAACATATACCAAGCGGCCGTCGATGGTACCGTAACCGGTCACAACACCGTCACCCAAAAAATGCTTTTTGTCTTGGCCGAAGTTGGTGCAACGGTGCTTGACGAACATGTCAAATTCTTCAAAACTACCTTGGTCTAGCAGCATGTCGATGCGTTCACGCGCCGTGTACTTGCCTTTTTCATGTTGCTTGGCAATGGCCTTTTCGCCACCACCCAACCGAGCCTGGATGCGAAAATCAATTAATTCTTTTACTTTCAACAGTTGTGTACTCATTGTATCTTGGTCTAAAGTTAATTATGCCTTGGGATGTTCGCAGAGTTCCATCAGAACACCGCAGGTTGACTTGGGATGCAGGAAAGCAATATTTAGTCCTTCGGCACCCTTTCTAGGCGTTTTGTCAATAAGACGTATGCCTTGTTCGGACAAACTGTCGAGGTAGCCTTGTAAACCTTCTACGGCAAAAGCGACGTGGTGTACCCCCTGTCCTTTTGATTCCAGGAATTTGCCAATGGGACCTTCGGGATCGGTCGACTCCAGCAATTCAATCTTGGTTTGACCGACCATAAAGAAAGCGGTCTTGACTTTTTGTTCGGCGACTTCTTCTACTGCATAGCAGGACAAGCCTAACACATTTTCAAAAAAGGGAATGGATTCCTCCAGGCTATTGACAGCAATGCCGAGGTGTTCGATGTGAGTTGGTTTCATAGTTATTGGTCTAAGTAAGTCAGCGTAGGAACATGATGTTCAAAGAAAAACGCTGCAAAGGTAGGCATTTCCTTTGAGCCAAACCTACGAAACAAACTAAAAATCCCTGCAAAAATATGCAATAATTCACAAAACCGACAAGGGGCTTCGGCCAAGTCGAAACCCCTTAGCATATATATAAGGTCTGATTAAAGCGTATAAGACAATGAAATTTTTAAATCGTTGTTTTTCCAGACAAAATTATCGCGTCTATCACGATCGGTAATACCCCAGTCATAGCTGACGCGGACAGAAATCTCGTTAAACTTCAGACCACCACCAATACCCAACTGGGCATCAAATGGGTTGTAGATTTTGTCATTGTTGCTATCCTCCATTGTGTAAAGATTGGAACCTTGACTTGTGGTGGTAATGTTAGCAACTGTCGTTGCAACATCTGTCACATTGGACAATGCAAAATTGAAGTTGGGGCCGCCAAAGGCAAACACACTAAGGCCATCAGCCAATGGAAAAGAAATAGCCAGCCTGACGGGCAAATCAAGCGTATGAGCCACTGTTGTGGCTTTGGATGTTACACCCAGCAAGGTCGTTTCATTCGAATTGGTCAGGTAGTTGTAAAACAAGCCATATTGCAAACTCAAAGGTCCTTGGAGGGTTAATTCACCAACAGGGCCAGCATGGAAACCATAGATGTTGCTGTTGTTATCAACGTTAACCGAGTTGCTGTAACCAGCTTGAACCCCAACCTGGGCATTCGCACTGACTGCCATCATCAGCGCGCAGGCAGCCATCATACAAGATAATCTTTTCATACTTTCAGGGTTAATTAACAATAATTGCACTAAGAAAAAAACAATCAACTGATTTTCATACTCATACCAATTTTTTCGCTTAAAAGGCTTCATCGCGAAAACCAGATGGATACACAAATATAACTTATATAAAAACATCAAACAAACAACGGCTGCAACGATGATTAATGCTGGCGACAAGGAGGCTTTTTGATTAACCAAAACATTATCAGCATTGTTATGCAGCAAGTAGACGATTGTTGCATTCATTTGTAAGATTCTTGTATTTTTCGAACAGCCCTGCCAAAGGCTTGTGATTAAAAAACCCGTTTCTTTGGATTGGGAAAACACACGTCACTCCCCTACCTTTTATTTACCTAAACTAACCGAACATGAAAACACGATTACGCGTTCTTTGCACAGCGCTGGTTGCCCTGATGATCCCATTGGGCATGCATGCGCAAGAAGATGTAACGGCCCTGTACCTCACCAATCCCAGCTTTGAGGAGGGCACTTATCCACAGTTCACTTCAAGCGGCACGGTGCCGGGCTGGGATGTTACCGACTTTTCCTATGCCTACCAAAACAACGATGCCGATGCGACAAAAGACGGCACCTACATTTTAGGCATCTGGTCACCAACCAACATTGCCGACTGGCAGCTATCACAAACCATCGACAGCGTATTGGTACCTCCTGGCACCTACATCATCAGCTGCTTGATGACAGTGCCCACTGGTGACAACACCACTCAACGCTTGTTTGCCAAGGCTGGCAACGTAACGCGCGTTACCTATTACGCCGAGTCCTCCCTGGACACCATCGATGGAGAAGAATACTCCTTTGCCGGTTTACCGGTAGACGGCAATGGTCGTGGCCCGTTCCGCGAACTTTCTGTCCGTATTAAAGTGTTGGAAGGCGACACACTGACTATTGGCGTTCGCACCAACGGACAAAAGAGCACCATCTGTAATTTCTCCGAAGTTGGTGGTGCCGGCTGGTTCAAATGCGACCGTTTCAGGTTAAGCCTGCTCAACAATGAAACCGCTTTTGCCAAAGAAGAAATCGACAAAAACCTGCTGACTATCCAGGCCGTTCCAACCGATGCCGTCCCTGGTGGATACGCCGGTGTTATTGAAAACCTCTTGCTGGAAGCCGATGATGTACTGGTCAATGAAAACAACCTGGATTCGTTGAATGCATTCAATGATGAGCTGGTTGATTTCATCGCTGAGTTGAAAGTAGCTCGCGCCACCTTTGACAAAATGATGAACTTGTTGCTGAAAGTAGAAAACGTCTTGAATGCAACCAGCCTATCCGGCAAGGATATACTCCAAAACGCTTACGACGACGCCTATGAAGTGTATTTCAGCTTCGAGAGCTTTATACCTGAATTCAATGCAGCATACGACTCCTTGAACGCAGCCTTCCACACGTATGCAGTTGGACGTGTTGCTGAACCATTATCAAGACTGTCAAACACCATCGTAACGACATCTCATGTTTCCGGTTGGGAAAAACTATCGGCCGTAAATGACGGCCTGGTTGCCGCAGCCTACAACGACGACACCTACCCAAAATACGGTAACTGGAACGGTGATGCCGATTACGGTAAAACCAACTGGATCCAATACGAATGGCCCTTTGCCCATACCATCACCGAAGTATCTGTTTACTGGTGGAGCGATGACGGTGGTCTTGGTCACCCCACGGAAGGCCGCATCGAATACTGGCAAAACAACGAGTGGAAACTGGCAGGCCCCATTGACACTGTGATGAGCGCTATGAACACCGCAAAATTTGATTTCAAATCCAACAAAGTGCGCTTGTACATGCGCAGTGAAACGAGTGTGGGTGTATCCGAATTCACCGTTACAGGTTTGCAAAAACTGTCCAACGACATCACCGATTACAAGCAAATGTTGCAAGATGAAGTCAACTCGCTTAATGCTGTCAATGTTGACTCCCTGCCGAAGGGCTACGGGCCCCTTGTAAGCACCAACTTGCAATCAGCTCAAAGCACCATTGCCACCGAAGAAGTCATGGACAATGTGATCGCCAAACTGGGCGAGATCAGAGCATTCATCCTCTTGATTGATTCAGCTGCCACCTCGTACAACAACCTGTCTGCCAAGATTGCCGAAGCTAAAAAATGGATCGACGAATCCTCCTTTGATGAAAAAGCAGCCTTGCAAACCGCCTACGATGCAGCATTGGTCATCTTCAACGCATCAGGTAGCCTGAAGGCCGATTTCAATGCAGCCATCACCCCATTGAACAAGGCCATTTATGACTACACCGTTGGTGAAATTGAAGTAAACCTTGGCCAAATTCCCACCACCACCATCACCACCAGTTATATCCCTGGATGGAACACCTTAGAATCCATGGTGGATGGTTTTGACCCGGCCGATTCTAACGACGGTTCCCATGGAAGCTACGGCAACTGGCAAGGTGAAGAAAACTACGGCATCACCAACTGGGTACAATTCGAATGGCCGGTAGAACACAAAATCACCAGCGTAGCCGTTTACTGGTTCTCCAATGGCGACGGTGTAACAGCTCCTGTAAGGGACAGCCTTGAATACTGGAAAAACGACGCTTGGGTCTATATCGACAGTATTACCAGCTACCTCAATCAGTACAACGAGAAAATCCTGGATATCACCACATCCAAGTTGCGTCTGAGCATGGCCAGCGTATCAGCTACCGGTATCATCGAGTTCAAGATCATGGGCTTTGAAACCCCATACACCGTTGGCCTGAAAAACCCGGCTCAACGCTTCGATGGCGTATCAATCTCCCAGACCATTGTCAAACGCGGTGGCAGTGTTGATGTTGCCTTTGCCGCTGAACAAAGCAAACCCGTATCCGTCGAAATCTTCGCCATCAGCGGACAACGGATGGGTAAAGCTACCCTGAACGGCCAGTTTGCTACGTTCAATGTACCTTCGACACTCAACTCCGGTCTCTACCTGATGGTGTTCAACACCGCTCAAGGTCGCTCCGTGAAAAAACTAGTGGTCGAATAATCGCCCTTTCCTTCAATAGAGGCTGCTGCCACGCAGCAGCCTCTATTGTAAAATAACAGTCAACGTCCTGCTTTGTGAGCGTCAGTGTAAAACACCAGCCTTATTTCGGACAATCATCCAGCGATGACCAACGGATGAGCCTTTGAGAAGGGTTACGCCACACTTACCAAGAAAACAGAAGTACCTTAAACCTATGACCATGTTAGAAAAATGGCTTAAGCGCCGTCTTTCGAGGCCCTTCAAGAGAGCCGGCCTTTTCCTGTTAGCCTGTACTAGCCTGACTGCTTGCACCGGGTATGACCTGGACGAGCAAATGCCAGACTGGCTGGGAAGCAGTATTTATGCCTACCTCAATGAGGAGGGCAATTACACCAGTTTTGTACGCCTGATAGATGACCTGAATTACGGGGATGTCTTATCCAAAACCGGCAGCAAGACCCTTTTCATCGCCGATGACGCAGCCTTTAATCGCTTCTATGCGTCCAATAATTGGGGCGTGAGGCGTTATGAAGACCTCTCCCTCGCCCAAAAGAAACTGCTCCTGAATGGGGCTATGATTAACAACGCCTACCAAACCATGACACTCTCGAGCACCGAGGGTCCCAAGGAAGGCGACTGCATGCGCCGTCTAACGGCCATTTCCCCCTACGATTCCGTACCCAGAATCCTGCCGGCCGACATGCCGAACAATGCCTACTGGGCACAGCACAAAAACAAACCCGACGGCATCCTTTGTCTGAAAGACATGACAGCCGTCCCCATGATCCACTTTCTGGAAAAACAATTGGTTTATAACAATATCACCAACGACGACTACGACTTCCTCTTCAATCATACGACACACCGTCAAGCAGGCGATGCCAGCGTAAACGGCATCAGCATCGAAGGACAAAACATCAAGTGCCTCAATGGCTTTGTTCATCAGATGGCCGAGGTCATGACACCTTTGGACAACATGGCCGAAATCGTCCGCAAAAACCCGTCCACCTCTGCGTACAGCCGCTTGCTCGAACGCTTCAGCGCCCCCTATTACAGTGCGCAAGCCACCACCAATTACAACCGTTTGAACAACACAAACGTAGATTCCGTCTACCAGAAACGTTACTTTTCAGAACGTTCACAAAACGGCACAGCCCTGACCATGAGTCCTGGTAATGTGCCCGTCAACGGACGCCTCAAATTCGACCCGGGCTGGAACAGCTATTTCTCCAGCACCGTTAGTCAAACAACCAACGAGGTAGCCTTGCAAGAAAACATGGCGCTGATGATGGTACCCACCAACGCAGCGCTTGAACGATACTGGAACGAAGAAGGAGGTGAAGTACTCAAGGATTACTACAAATACTGGGACAGTATACCCGACCATGTGTTGGCCAAACTGATCAACAACAACATGCACAACTCCTTTATTGGTAGCGTACCCAGCAAATTTTCGACCGTCCTCAACGATGCCACCAATGAAATGGGTCTAACCAAGACCGACATTGACAGTGTCATTCTGGGTTGCAATGGTGCCATCTACTTGACCAACAAAGTATTCAGCCCAACAACCTATGCATCGGTCTCCTTCCCTGCCCTGATCAACGACAACATGAGTATCTTTTACTGGGCCATCGAAGAACTGGAATACTACGCCTATTTAAACTCCATGGAAAGCTACTACAGCTTTTTCATTCCCACCAACGAGGCCCTGTTGCAATACATCGACCCAGTGTCCTACGGTCAAACGATGACAAAAGTCTACCGCTTCTTCTACGACCCGCTGGCGCCAACAGATGCTGAACGCGTCAAGGCATCCATGTGGACCTACGACGTAACCACCAGCACACTTGTTGACTCCTTGGGCATGGCCACTTACGCACAAATTACCAATCGTCTGAAAGACATGCTCGACTACCACATTGTTATCGGTAACGTTGAGGATGGCAACACCTATTACCAGACCAAGGGTGGTGGTACAATCAAAATTGAAAAAGCCCAACAAGGAGCTGGCCACATGACCGTGGCTGGCGGACACCAGTTGGAGAAAAACGAGACCATCACTGTGACCAGGGTGTACGACGAATCCAACGAAGGTAATGGTAAAACCTACATTCTGGAAAGCGAACCACTGATGACAGGAGAGAAAGCCGTCTACGACCTCCTCTCGGAGAAGCCGGAATTCAGCAAATTTCTGGGCTTGTTACAAGGCAGTTCCTTCTTTGAAACCGTACGTGATAAAACCTATGCCTGCGGAAGCACCAATATCAGCCTGTTAAACACTTTCCACTACACGGTGTACGTGCCTACCAACGATTCCATCCAGGCCTTGCAGGACGCTGGCAAACTACCTACCTGGGAACAAGTGGAAGCTGAGTTCCTGACCAGTGTCAAAGACAGTTTGACCAAGGTCATCACCGATTTCCTGAAATATCACATCCAGGACAACGCCGTCTTTATTGGTAGTGGCAATCACTCGGGTGAATACGAAACAGCCTGTATCAATCCTATTACCAAAAGGTTCTACAAACTCAACATCACTGCCGACAACAACGGCATCACCATCAAGGATCTAGCAAAAAGAACCATTCACGTAACCAGCAATCCGGCCCTCCGCAACCTGATGGCCAGAGAATACCAATACAACAACAAGGATGCAGCCCTGGCTAATGAGATTGAAACGTCTTCGTATGTAGTGGTCCATCAGATAGACAGACCCCTGTATTACTCAGAGACCCAGCTAGGTCCTAAAGCTCCCACCGTAAAAAAACACAAGTAAGGCTATGAAGAACTACCTACTATACGGGCTGTTGCTGATCGCCACCCTGACTCCTAGCCTGCTGAACGCACAGAAAGCGGGTGACATCATCAGCGGAACCATCACCGATAAGTTGGGTCCCATGATTCAAGTGAACGTCAAAGAGGTGGACGCCTCCAACCGCATCGTTGCCCATTGCGCCACCGACATCAACGGAAACTTTTCCTTCAAATTGGTCAATCCGGCCAATAAAATACAAGTATCCTATGTTGGTTACAGAACCCAGATCATTCCCATCAATGGAACGGTGTATACCATCCGTATGCTGGAATCCACTCAATTAAGAGAAGTCGTGGTCAGTTCCACCAAGAAAGTGGAAACTGGCGGATTGGCCATTCCAGCCCGTGAGATTTCCAGCGCTTCCCAAATAATCAGCGCCAAAGAATTCGAAGGGCTACCGGTCACCACCATCGACGAAGCCCTGCAAGGCCGTATTTCCGGCCTGGACATCGTTGCCAATTCCGGTAACCTTGGCGCAGGCACCAGCATGCGTCTGCGCGGTGTATCCTCCATCAATGGCAACACAGAACCATTGATCGTAGTGGACGGAAACGTGTGGGAAACCGATGAAAGCAGCGATTTCGACTACAACAACGCCAACGAAGAAAAATTCGCCCAACTGCTGAACGTCAACCCAGAGGACATTGAGAGCATCGCTGTGCTCAAGGATGCCGCCGCCACCGCCATTTGGGGTTCCCAAGGTGCCAATGGTGTCATTGACATCAAAACCAAACGCGGTTCGCGAGGCCCCTCAGTGGTGACCTACTCCTACCGTATGACAGGCACCACCCAACCCGAAGGCATCCGCCTGATGAACGGTGACGAATACACCATGCTCATGAAGGAAGCGTACTTCAACTCACGGTTGAGCGATGCTGCTGCCGACATTGTGGAATTCAACTACGACCCGACGTATTCTGAATACGAAATGTACAACAACAACACAGATTGGCGCAGGGCCGTCATACAGACAGGCTTACAGAAAAACCACTACCTCTCCGTATCAGGTGGTGGTGAAAAAGCCAACTTCCGTATCTCAGGAGGTTATGACACAGAAACCGGCTCTGTTATCGGTCAAAGACTCGACCGTTTTTCCACCCGTGTGGCGCTGGATTATTTTGTATCCGACCGCATTAAAATCGTGACCAACTTTTCCCTGACCCATACCAACAACAAAAAGAACTATGGTGGATTGTTGAGTCTGGCTTATTCAAAAATGCCCAACCTGGCCATTTACGAAGAAGATGAATTCGGTCGATCAACCGGCCAATACTACCACATGCTGGCTAACTCCTCACAGGAACTGGTCGACCAGCGTAACATGGAAAATCCTGTGGCCCTGGCTTACCTGGCCAAAGACAACGAGCGAAGCAACAACATCCAACCCGAATTCCAATTGGTGTACAACCTGTTGGGTACAGAACACGATCAAACACAGCTGAAATACGAAGGCAAAATCGTTTTCAACATTTTCAACACCTATACAGATCGCTTCTACCCGGTCGATTTGATTACCACCGGTTGGTCCAACAGTTCAGCCAACCTGTCTTCGTCGGACAATTATAAAAGTTTGGGAATAACCACCACCCATACAGCGACGTTCATCCCCCACTTTGACAACACTGACCATTCTTTCATGGCCTTGTTGAGGGGGCAAACCACCTCGGGCAACTCCGCTTCCCAAAGCACATCAGCCTATGGATTCCCCACAGGCAACATCACTTCAACCTCGGCTGAAGCCATCTTAAGTGGTTTTTCCACCAGTGCCGGCCAATGGCGAAGCATTTATTTGACGTTCTCCGCCCACTACGCCTACAAAGGACGCTACATGGCTGACTTTTCCATCCGTCGTGACGGTTCCACCAAATTCGGTCCACAACAGCGTTGGGGTAATTTCCCCGCCGTTTCACTACGTTGGAACGCCTCTGACGAACCCTTTATGGAAAATCTGGGTTGGATTTCCATGCTTTCCATTCGTCCAGGTTGGGGTAAAGTGGGCAATCCACCCGGTTCTGATTACCTGTACTTTAGCAAATACACCCCTTCATCCACCTATGTGGGTCAAACCTCCATCTATCCGAGCAACATCCGCCTGAGCAACCTCAAGTGGGAATCCAAGGAAACCTGGAACATCGGTTTCGACCTGGGCTTTTTTGAAGACATGATCACATCGGACGTCAACCTGTACACACAGCTGACCACCGACTTGCTTATGTACAACAGGGCTTTGCCAGGCTCCTCCGGCTACACAGCCCTACAGGTTCAAAATGTGGGCAGTATGCGCAACAGAGGGTGGGAATTCAACATCAATGGCAACAGGCTCATTCATAAAGGCCGCTTCTCGACCGATTTCAATGTCACCTTCGCCAACAACATGAACACCATCATTGACATGGATCCCACCGTGCTGTCCAGCCTCAACAGCCAGTTTGACCGGTCCAATGGATCCTACCTTACCCGTGTTCAACTGAACAATCCCTTTGGTTCCATCTACGGCTTCAGGTACAAAGGTGTGTACCAATACACCGACTATACTGAAAACGAAGTCAGGGGAGTAAGCGGCCCCGATGCCCCCGTGGTCAGAAACAAGGATGGTGGCGTCATTCTGGACGAAACAGGTCGCCCCAAGCCCATGTATTTTTGTTACGGCACAACTTCTGAATACGAATTCAAGGGAGGTGATGCCATTTACGAAGATATCAACAACGATGGCAACATCAACGAACTCGACATCGTCTATTTGGGTAGTTCACTGCCCAAGATTACCGGTGGTTTCGGCTTCAAACTCAATTACGGTCGTTTAAGCTGGAACAATCAATTCAACTTCAGGTTGGGCAACATGATTATCAACAGTGCCCGTATGAATGCAGAGAGCATGTACACCAACAACAACCAAAGCAAAGCCGTCAACTGGCGTTGGAGAACAGAAGGAGACCGCACGTCGGTGCCCCGCGCCCTGTACAACTACGGTTACAACTGGCTGGGAAGCGACCGCTTCGTGGAAGGTGGTTCATTCCTACGTCTCAATTATTCACAGCTCTCCTATTCCTTCGATCCAGCCACCTTGAAGCGCTTCGGCCTCAGCCAGATACGCTTATATGTCAGTGCCAACAACCTGTTCTGTCTGACCGGTTATTCAGGAGCAGACCCTGAAGTAGGATACGGCGGTTATGGTATCGTCTACGATGCCTCCCAAACACCACGCGCCAAGTCTATGACAGCGGGTATAACCATTGGATTATGATAAACAATGCCTTATGAACAGACTACAACCATACAAAACACTGGGCCTTGCATGCTGCATTGGCCTCACGCTGGCGGGCTGCTCCGATTTTTTAAGCATACTCCCACCCAACGAAATCGTGCTTGAGAATTACTGGACAGCAGAAGCCGATGTGGAAAACGCCGTCATTGGCTGCTACGCTGCCCTTCAGTCGTCAGATTGCATTGGCAAGATGGCCGCTTGGGGAGAAATACGTTCCGACAACATCGTTCCCGGCATGTCCACGCCCGACATGGAAACTCAAGTCCTGAAGGGCAACCTGTTGCCGTCCCACAGTTACTCCAACTGGACACCCTTCTATCAGGTTATCAACCGCTGCAACACGGTACTCTACTACGCCCCCATGGTCAATCAGGAAGACCCGAATTATACACCGTCCGAACTAAAGGCCACCGTTGCTGAAGTGACAGCCCTCCGGAATCTGTGTTATTTCTACCTGATCCGCACGTTCAAGGATGTTCCCTTTGTCAACCAACCCTCCATTGACGACAACCAGAACTATCGGGTACCGGTCTCTTCCTTCGATTCCATCTTGACCGTCATCATCGACGAGCTTGAGTTGGTCAAGGATGATGCCGTACGACAATACGCCAACGTGACCAGCAACACGGCACGCATCACCAGGTACAGCATCTACGCCTTACTGGCCGACATGTACTTGTGGAAACAAGACTATGCCAACTGTGTCAAGTATTGCGATCTCGTTATTGACCACAAAATCAAACGGTATAACGAGGAAAAAAACACCACAGCCAGCAAGGTCAAATTGTTTGGAGCCTACCCGCTCATCAGCGAACAAATCGGTGGCAACACCACAGGCTACGCCTACAATGAGATTTTTGGAACGGGACATTCCTTTGAAAGCCTGTTCGAGCTGGATTTCGAAGAAAACGTATCCATTTCCAACTCCTTCATTTCATCTTACTACGGTTCCAATTCCACCAGCGTTGGTTACCTGAGTGCTGCAGAGTTCCTTTTCAAGGATGCCTCCTCTGGCAACTCCATGTTCAAACGAACAGACTGCCGCTATCTGGAAAGCATGGAAGAAAGCAACGGTGTATATGCCATAGATAAATACACCAGACTGACTGTTGCTTTTGACAACTCCCCTGGCACATCAGGCACAACGTACGTCAACGCCTCCAGACGAAGCACATCGTACGCCAACTGGATCATTTACCGGTTGACAGACGTCATGCTCATGAAAGCAGAAGCTGAAGTGCAACTGGCCGGCGTTGTTGACCCCAATGCCATCACACCTGAACAACGCGCTCACTACCGTACCGCCTTCTCCCTGGTTTCCTCCGTATACAACAGAGCCAACAATATACAGGGAAGCAGAACCGACACACTGGTATTCAACAACTTCGCCAACAACCGCATCACCATGGAAGACCTGGTGCTCAAAGAAAGGCAACGCGAACTGCTTTTTGAAGGCAAACGCTGGTATGACCTCGTTCGTCTGGCCCGCCGGGAAGGCAACAACAACCGCCTGATAAACTATGCGGTCACCAAATACATTGATAACCAAAGTGCCATGCGTAAAAAAATGAACGCACCTTTGGCTCTGTATTTCCCCTACAGCGAGTCTGAGCTGAAGGTCAACCCCTACCTGAAGCAAAATCCCGCCTACGAAACTGGATCAACCACCAATATAACCGATTAACCATGAATCAAATCAA
The DNA here is from genome assembly GCA_012718945.1 of Bacteroidales bacterium. GTDB lineage: Bacteria > Bacteroidota > Bacteroidia > Bacteroidales > UBA1402 > UBA8389. Next base: position 9,479 of record JAAYBL010000126.1, on the reverse strand, counting down.
CCGACGTATCATTGGATGCCTGACAGCCCTCTCCCTTTTGCTGCTGACAGCCGGCTGTACAGAAGAAATGGAGAAAGAGCATTACTATACCTTTACGGGAGAGATGCTGACCGACTACCTGCAAAACCGTTCATCCAACTTCAGTGAATTCATAACCGTACTCCAACGGGCAGAAATTTACGATTTATTGACCACTTACGGCAAGGTCACCTGCTTTGCTCCTACCAACGATGCCATGGACGTCTTCCTGGCCAAACGCGGCCTCAGCAGTGTGGACGAACTGAGTGATGATGACTGCGACACCATAGCCTACAGTCACCTGATTAAAGCCACGTATTTCACCACTGACCTCAACGATGGTGTGATACCCACCACGAACATGATGGATCGTTATTTGAGTATCTCAAGTGACACCAACGCGTACAGTTCCATCGAGTACTACATCAATAAGGCTTCCAGAATCGTCCAGCGTGATGACTCCGTGGAGAATGGTGTGGTGCACGTCATCGACAGAGTCTTGAGTTCCAGCAACGACCTCCTACCCGACATGCTGGAAAAAGACACCACCATCAGCTTGTTCTATAGTGCGTTGATTGCAACCAAATTGGACAACCTGCTCCGTGATTACATCGATCCCACCTACACTTGCGGCAAGGATTCCATTGACGATGGCGTCTATTACCACACCGGACAGGAATGGGAAACAGCCTTTTACCCCAAGGACAGAAAATTCAAGTATACGGCGTTTGTAGAACCCAATGCTGTGTATGAAGCCAAAGGAATCACCTCCTTGCCTGAATTGGCCGCTTACGCCAAACAGGTCTACGATTTGACCTACCCGGAAGATGCCGGCAAGTATGACGACGATTACACACACCGCAAGAATCCGCTCAACCGGTTTGTCGCTTATCACTTCCTGGACAGAATGGGCAACTACAACGAGTTGACCATAACAGGCGAAGTTAAATTGAGGATGCATAATTCGTCCTATCTGGACGCCATGGACTACTACGAAACATTGTGCCCCCATACTATCCTGCAAGTTGGCGCGCCTGCCGAAGGCCTGTTTATCAACCGAAAGGGCGTAGGTGCCATGTACACCGTCAGAGGGGTTAAAATCAACGCGCCCTCTGAATCGAATGTTGACCAAAGTGCCACCAATGGGGTTTATCATTACATTGACGACATCCTCGTCTATGATGTGCAGACCAGGGACGTCGTGTTCAACACCCGTTTCCGTATGGATGCCACCACGTTGTCACCCGACTTCATGAACAGCGGAGCCAGAGGACGTGAAGGCACGGCCACCTGCACCGGATTCAAGAAGGGTTCAGTCAAGGACTGGGATTTCACCAATGAAACCCTGGTATCAGTACGTAACCGTCACATCAACTTCGACAGCTATCAAGGTGACGAAGTGGTGCTGTTGGGACAATATGATTTCACCTTCAAACTGCCACCAGTACCAGCAGGCACCTATGAGATCCGCCTGGGTTATTGTGCCATGGCCACCAGGGGTATCATCCAGATTTTCTTCGACAAACAGCCCGTTGGTATACCCCTCGACCTGCGCGTCAGGGCTCAGGATGAATCGATTGGTTGGGTGGCCGATACCGGCAATCCCGAGAAAGACAAGGCCGTCGACAAAGCGATGCGCAACCGTGGTTATATGAAGGGTCCGGACTCCATCATCCGATACACCAACACGAACAATGTATTCCGCAACCAGCCGCAAACCTTCCGACGTATCTTAACAACCCAGTACCTCTCTGACGACGAAGATCACTTCTTACGCATCAAGCAGGTTATGGACAATGACAAGGCAGAATTTGCCTTTGACTACATCGAAATGTGCCCCAAAAGCGTTTACGGCAGTGAACAAGGCGAAGACACCCATTAAAGAGATTTAAGGTATGAAAAATCAAACACGTCATAACATCCTGGCCGGCTGTGCAGCCCTGTCGCTGTTGCTCATGTCCGCTTGCTCCGAGAGCTGGGACGACCACTACCTACCGGATAGTGGTATCACCCCGACTGCCAGCATTTGGGACCTAATTGAGGCTGAGCCCTCCCTGTCCCAGTTCAAAACCATTCTAGAGCAGACACCGGTGTACGCCAACAACAAAGTTTCAGGCGTCACTTACGCCACCCTGTTGGCGGCTGACCAAACCTTGACCGTATGGGCACCGGTAAATGGCAGTTTTAACCTGGATTCGATTCAAGCTCTTCTGGCCACATCGTCCGGTAAAGCCCTGGTGGAAAAAAATATGGTGAAAAACCATCTCACCCGCTACGCCGTTTCACTGTCCCCCTCCACCAACAAAGAGATCATGCTGCTTAACCAAAAGGTAAAGCATTTGACCATAAGCTCGTTTGGCGAAGTGCCCATCACTACTGCCAACATCATGGCCAGCAATGGTGTGCTTCACTTGGTTGGAGGCACAGCCAGCTACCTTCCCAGCATCTACGAAGGGGTGTTGAGCGACACGGCCATCAGCCAGGTTGGTGCCTTTCTGAAAGCGTATCAAAAAGATTCACTCGATGAAAAAGCCAGCGTAGCTGCCGGTATCGTCGATGGCAAAACCATTTACGTCGATTCAGTGACCATCCCCAAAAATGCCTTGTTAAGTGAATTTGGATACATCAACAACGAAGACAGCAGCTATTGGATGATCGCGCCCACCAACGCAGCCTGGAAAGCGGCGTATGAAAAAGTGTTGCCCTACTTCAATTTCTCCTACACCGAAAACGCAGACACCATGCAGCGTTTTTGGACCCAGAAGGCCCTGTTACGTGATTTAATCTTCAACACGAGGGCACAGGCATCCCCCAACGATTCGTTGTTGTCAACAGCCTATAGGCCCACTCAGGTAGGCAAGCATGTCTACCAGAAACCCTTTGAGGCCGGTGGCATTTTGTCTGATGTCAAAGAACAAATCACCTGCAGTAATGGTGTGATTTACAAAGTGGACAAATGGCCGTTCACCTTGCAAGAAACCTTCTTCCAACCGATAAAGGTTGAAGCTGAACACGAAGCGACCATCCTTAAGAGTGCCAACTGTTCCTTCAACTTCAGATCGGTTTCCAGCGGCGACTTGTCAAACAAGGGTTACCTTGACGTCGTACCGTTGCAAGCCTCTTCCCAACCATCCGTCACTTTCCAGATCAACAACACCCTGGCCGGCAAATACGACATCTGTGTGGTCTGTGCCCCACAAACCGTATACAGAACGCCCTTTACTCATGCCGACTCCCTGGACATCTTCAGGCCTTATAAATTCAGGGCAACGTTGTCGTATACTGACAGGAGAGGAACATCCAAAAACTATACAGGTGGCGGTAAGACGTTTATCAACGATCCGTACGCCCTGGATACAGTGTGTGTGGCTGAAGCCTTTGAATTTCCCACTTGCAGTTACAACCGCGAAGACGTCACTGTTACCCTTACGATTCAAGTCTACGTACTTACCAGAGAAAACGACCTTTATAACCGGGAGATGTTCATCGATTGCATTTACCTAAGACCCCGTGAAGACTAAATCCACAACCATGACCAACCATCAATATCCATATATGACAACACGATTGCTCAAAACAGGCCTTTTGGGGCTGTTTATCATGGGATTTCTGCTTGTTTATGCCCAGGAACCCGTTAAGAGCCATCCCCTCCTACCCATCTCTGGTCGGGTGATCGACGCCGCCACAGGCTACCCGTTAACCGGTGTCCACGTTCAAGCGTACAACGATAAAAATTACACAGCCATGACTGGCGCCAATGGCACATACACCATCAAGGTGCCCAGTCACGTCACCTCACTCACCATGAAGGTGGATGGCTACAACCTCCTGCAATGCGCCATCAATGGAAGACAGAACGGTGTAGATGGTGCCTTGATTGATGCCGGATTTACGGCCGACTATACAGAAAGCACCTCAGCCACCAAACAACGGCAAGCCATCGGCTTTGAAAAAGGAGGCGCCTTGAGCATCGATCCGCACATACAAACACAGTTGGGAGGCGATGTACGGACCATCCTGCGATCGGGTTTACCAGGTGTAGGTGGCGTCTTTTTTATGAATGGACTCAACTCACTGAATGCCAACGCTCAGCCCCTGATTGTCATTGACGGTGTCTTGCAAGACATGCAATACAACAGAACCATGCTGCACGATGGTTACTACAACAACTTACTGTCCAACATCAATGTCAATGACATAGAGAAGGTCACGGTGATTAAAAACGGTACCGCCATTTATGGTGCCAAGGGAGCCAACGGTGTCATCCTTATCGACATGAAACGCAACACCAGTATGGCCACCAAGATTGACGTGTCCATTTTCGGTGGTTACGAACTGGCACCCACACTCCCCTCCATGATGGACGCATCGCAATACCGTTCATACGCCTCCGAACTCCTGGGTAGCACTGGTACCACCCTGACTGACTTCAAGTTCCTCAAGGAAGATGAACAGTACTACTACTACAAGAAGTACCATAACAACACCGACTGGCAGAAACAGACCTATCGGAATGCCTTTACACAAAGCTATGGTATAAACGTTCAAGGTGGTGACGATGTGGCTGACTACAACCTTTCCGTGGGCTATACCAACGGCAACAGCACCCTGAAACAAAACGATTTCTCCCGTTTCAATCTCCGTTTGAATTCAGACATCAACCTGTTCAAAAACCTGACCACCCGCTTTGATGCCTCATTCAGCGAAGTACAGCGCAACCTCAGGGACGAAGGTGTGACCGACGATTTTGACGCGTATGTCGTTACATCACCCGGTTTCTTAAGCCTGATCAAGTCGCCCTTCCTCAATCCCTATGCTTTCGACACGCAGGGCAACCTGTCACGCTTCCTGGACGATGCCGACGATTACCTGGAAGAAGTCCTGGGTAAAGATGTTTCGCTGGCCAATCCCAGCAGCATCCTTGAAATTGGTGAAGCCAAAAACAAGAACGCCTTCACCAACAGTATGATCAACCTGTCCATCAGCCCAACCTACACGTTCAACAAGCATTTCTCGTTGACCGAACATTTCAGCTACAGTTCCGTCAACACGTACGAAAATTACTTCCTGCCAGAGACCGGCGTACCTTCTTTCTCATTGGGTGCCACCGGAACCTTGTACAACCTGGCTCAATCGTTGTCTTCCCACCTGAACCAATTCTTCAGTGACACCCGCGCCGAGTGGAACAAGCGGTACGGGGCTCACATGATAGACCTGACCGGAGGTGTCCGTTACATCAACAACACCTATGTCCGCACCCACCAGAAGGGCTTTAACACGGGTAATGACAAGATGCCCAACATGTCGTTCAGTTTGTTTGACAAGACGACTTCGGGAGCAGATGACGGATACAAATCACTCACCTACTACCTGAGCACCGACTACAACTTCAGGGAAACCTACTACCTGACGGCTGGGCTGAGCATGGAAACGGCTTCTTCCTTTGGTCGTGAGCTGACAACGGCCCTGCAAATGGGTGGTGTATCCTGGGGTTTCTTCCCTTCGGTACAAGCAGCCTGGGTCATGACAGCAGAACCGTGGTTCAACACCAACTCGCTCTTGAACTACCTGAAACTCCATGTCGGTTATGACCTTTCCGGCAACGACGATTTGGACTACACTGCTTCACGTAGCTATTTTACAGCCAACAAGATGCTCAACTCCGTAGATGGTCTGATCATTGGTAACATAGGCAACACCACCCTGCAATGGGAAACCACCCGTCGTTATACAGCCGGTTTATCAGCCAATTTGCTGGGTAACCGCCTCAACCTGCAGGCCAACCTCTTCAAAGGCTATACAGAAAACCTGTTGACACTGAAACGTCTGGCTTATATCAGCGGCTTACGCGAAAACTGGAGCAACGATGGATCGCTGGAAAACACCGGTTTCGACGTGGCGCTCAATGCAAAAGTCCTCAACACCAACGATTGGAAAGCTAGTATCGGCCTGAGCGTGGGGCACTATGCCAACACCGTCACAGCCTTGGCCAACAACAATGCCTCGTTTACAACCGACATCTATGGAGCCACTCTCCTCACCCAGATCGGCTCCCCCGTTGGGCTTTTCTACGGTTATAAAACCGATGGTGTCTATAAAACCACTGAAGAAGCCATTGCTGATGGTTACCGGGTTGTAACCAGCACGGGCGCCGAGAAGTCTTTCTCTGGTGGCGACATGCGCTTTTATGACAAGACACCAGACCAGGTCATCAACGAGGCCGACCGCGTGGTGATTGGAGACCCCAATCCCGACCTCTTCGGCAACCTTTTCGGCAACCTTCGCTTCAAGCGTTTTGCTATCGATGTGGTGTTCAATTACTCCCTTGGTAACGACGTATTCAACTACCAACGCTCAGTACTTGAAGGCGGCAACAGGTTCTTTAACCAAACCTCTGCCATGACCAATCGTTGGCGTATGGAAACCCAGACAACCGACATTCCCCGCATCACCTACGGTGACCCGCTGGGTAACAGCCGTTTCTCCGACCGCTGGATTGAGGACGGGTCCTACCTGCGCCTAAAAACACTGACAATGAGTTATTCCTTACCCGTGAACAACCTGTATCTGAAAGGCCTAACCATCTGGGGTTCTGCCAACAATCTGTTGACACTGACCCGCTATCTTGGTAGTGATCCTGAAGGTTCGGCTGGCAACAGTGTCCTTAGTCAGGGCATCGACAGAGGCCTTCTGCCACTAAGCCGCACGTTCACCCTGGGAGCAACCATTAACCTCTAAACTCGTAACACATGAAACGACATACACTACTTGCAGCAGGCTTTGCCTTCCTGACCCTTGGCCTGTCTACGTCCTGCGAAGACATGATGGATACTTCTTCCAGCTTGGTTATGTTTTCGGACGATCATTTTCTGGGACAATCCACCGATACGGTCTACTCCGTCATGGGTATCCTCAACAAGATGCAGGCCTTGGCCGACAAGACCGTTCTACTGGGTGAAATCAGGGGTGACCTGGTCAACCTGACACAGGAAGCGCCACTTGATCTCAAACAGCTGGCCTCTTTTGAGGTGGGTGCCGAAAACGTCTACAACGCACCCCATGACTACTATGCAGTGATCAACAACTGCAATTTCTACCTGACCCATGTGGATACAACGCTGAAAAAACGCAATGAGTCCGTTTTCATGAAGGAGTATGCGGCCGTCAAAGCCTTTAGGGCCTGGACTTACCTTCAATTGGCCGCTGTCTATGGACAAGTTCCCTTCATCACCGAACCCATCTTGACAGAGAATGCCTCCACTCAAAACTACCCGCTTTACTCAATGAAGGCCATCTGTGACTATTTCATCGATGACCTGACGCCCTATGTCAATGTGGAGTTACCCTCCTACGGCCCAGTGAACAATCTGGATTCCAAGAAGTTCTTCCTTCCCATCCGCGTCTTGTTGGGCGACCTTTGCTTATGGGGTGAACGGTATGTGGAAGCCGCCGGTTTCTATCGGGACTACCTGGCCAACATCACAGTTCCCATCACAACGGGTCTCAACCAAGCTTCCTGGAGAAGCAATGAAAGTACCTTTGCCAACTGGGACAACAACATCACCGGCTTGTACAACAACATGGGCAACCAGGAAATTGTCAGCTACATTCCCATGGAGAACAACGAAAGGGACAAAGATTACAGCCAACTGCGCAACTTGTTCAATTCGACACCAAGCAACAACTACTACGTGAAGATTACTCCTTCGCCCAAGTTGCAGGAACTTTCCAAGGCTCAATCTCATGCCATTGTGTATACCAACGGTGCTGTACGTGACACGTTATACGCGCCCACGAGAAACGACGAACATCCTTTGTGGGTTGGAGACCTCCGGTTGGCAGCTTGTTATACGGTACTAAACACCAACGAAACACCAGACTACAACAGCTTGTATGCTCCCAAAAAGCAGACGATCAGTAAGTTTGCCACCGACCACGTGGTGTTGTACAGACGGGGGCAGATTTACCTGCGGTACGCTGAAGCCCTCAACAGGGCTGGCTTCCCCCAAGCAGCGTTTGCAGTGCTCAAATACGGGTTGTACGCTAACACCCTCAACTTGTTCGTCTCTGCCGAAGAAAAGGCTCAAGCTGGCAATCTTCTGAATTTCAACCAGTACTCCTTTACGTCCAACAACACCTTGGGCATCCATTCCAGAGGCTCGGGCAACGCTGGGGCTGACTCCTCCTACGTCATTCCTGCGTTAGCGACCAAAGAAGACAGTATTTTGTATGTCGAGTCCATGATCTGCACGGAGAATGCCCTGGAATCGGCTTTTGAAGGTCAGCGTTACTTTGATCTGCTCCGTATGGCGCTTCGCCGCGACGACAGTGACTTCCTGGCAAGTAAGATCGCTGGCCGACTGGGTACAGCCGGGTACGATGCTTCGTTGTACACCAGACTGCTTGATCGTAAAAAATGGTACTTGCCACTCCCCTAACGGTCTTTTTTCAATTGTGATAGAAGAGGGTGTCTCATCGGTTTTGAGGCGCCTTCTTTTTTTGCTTCGTAGCCGCTTCTCTTGACGGAGTCGAGCGCTTCATTTCTCTTCGAGCCAGCGTCCCTTACGGGATCGTTCTCTTCGATTGTCACTTCGAGACCGCTCCCCTGACAGGATCGATCTCTTCTATTGTCTTTTCGAGCCCGCTCCCCTGACGGGGCTGGGTATTGTCTCCAGTACCCGACTCCGCCTTAAGGGGAGCGGAATCTAAGGAAAAAATGGTATTGAGTCCAAAAAGAAACCAAAAAAGGTGCCCCAAAGGCTTGCACCTCTGAGACACCCTAAAAGTTGTCAATCAGACAGAAAGGAATCCTAACGCCTTACTTGGTTTCGTCTTTGAAAGACCTACCCTTCAACACATGATCATACTGCATGAGAGCACCCTTGCTTTCACCAATAAAACGCAAATTGGTCACAATTTCATCAGCGTTGGCTTCCTCTTCCACCTGCTCATCCACATACCATTGCAACAGATTGACAGTAGCACGATCCTTTTCAGCTTCAGCCACGTTGACACAGTTGTAAATCATTTCAGTCACCTTGCATTCGTGTTCGTAGGTCTTTTCCATGACTTCCAACACGCTCTTCCATGTCAAGGGTACTGCTTCAATGGGTTGCAGTTTAACTTCACCCTGACGTTCGTGGATGTAGTTGACAAATTTCAAGGCATGTGAATTTTCTTCGTGGTATTGCACACGCAGCCAGTTGGCAAAGCCTCTGAGACCTTGTTCTTCACACCAGTTGGCCATAGCCAGGTACATATAGGCCGACCAGAATTCGGCGTTGATCTGCTTGTTCAGGACGTCCTGAACGGAAGGACTGATTTTCATAGTAGTTATTGTTTAGTGGAATTAATGGCTATTGACTATCAAATATACGAATTTTTTTGATTCTATTACTACCTCAATGTCTTAAAAGAAAGGATATGCCAGGTCACGGCAGCCGCAATAACCAATAAAAGTA
>JAAYBL010000125.1 GCA_012718945.1 Bacteroidales bacterium | reverse complement strand
AGGTTGGCAATGACATGGAGGTCGTAATCGGGGGTGTGTTGTTCCAACAGGGGCTTTTTCCAGTTTTTAGTCACCAGGCCGACAACGGCTTTGCAGCCCGTCAATGACAGGAAGAGGGTGAGTGCTCCAACTAAAAGTACGCGCCTCATGGTGCTGGGGTAGGTTTACGTTGGTACACCCGTACATAATCGATCACATACTCCAGGGGAAAGGCGCTGTCGTCGGGCTGGCCGCCGTTGATGCCACCGATGGCCAGGTTGAGCAGGAGGTAGTGGGGTTGACGGAAGGGGTTCTTGTGTTGGCCTGGCGCTGCGTTGAAGGTGCTGTCGAGGTTGGTCTCGTTTAGCAGTTCATTGTCCAGATAGAGCCGGATGAACTGTTCATCCCAGTCCATACGCCATAGGTGGAATTTGTCGGCCCATTGGGGATCTTTGTTCAAAAAGCGGCTGAATGGCACGGTACGGGTGTTCCAGTGGGCTTGCCAGCGACGGTCGGTACCCCAGGCCGTGTTGGCCAGGATGTGGGGCACGCCCTTGATGCGGTAGTATTCCATGAGGTCGATTTCCCCGCAGGAGGGCCATTCCATGGTGGTGCCCAGGGTCCAGATGGCCGGCCATGAACCGCTGGCGGTGGGGATTTTGGCCCTAACCTCAAACCGGCCATACTGGAAGGCTTTTTTGCCTTCGGTCTTGATGGAGGACGCTGTATACCTTGCTACGGGGCGGCTTTGACGCCAATTACGGCTGTTGGGGTCGTGGTTGGGGTTGTTCACGGTTTCCAATTTGCCGGTGATGGTTAAAACACCGTTGCGGCAGGTCGCGTTGGCGGGTTGGTACCATTGATGCTCTTCGTTGCGTACGAATCCGTTTTCATGGCTCCAAACAGTGGGGTTGGGTGGGCCATCCTGGTTGAATTCATCCTGCCAGACCAGGGTGTAGCCTTCCTGGTTGGGAGCCGTGCTGTTGACGGGTTGCCCTGTGGGGGTTGATTGAGCCTGGGCAAGGGCACTTCCTGTCAACAGAACGGATAGGAACAAGCCGGCAGATAGGCTGTGTGTCATCGCTATAGGGGTCTTGTGTTTGAGACAAAGCTAGGGATTTTTGCGTACCTTTGGCTGTAGTAACGGTGATAAAATGAAAGAAGTCTTCGTAAACTACCCGATTTTAACGTACCGCGCATCGTATCTCCTGCGAACGTTTTGGGTATTTGCCTGCTTGTTGATGAGTGTGTTATCTATGAGTGGGGCCGTCTGGTACGTTTCACCCACAGGAAGTGATGCTCAGGTTGGCAGCCTGGAGGCTCCTTTTGCCGGCATCCAGCGTGCCCAAACCGCAGCCCAACCCGGTGATACCGTGTATCTACGTGGAGGTGTTTATCAGATGGCCGTTTCGCAAGTGGCCCAATACAAAGACATCTGGGCGTATGTACATCTGATGAACAAAAGCGGGCTGCCCAGTGCTCCCATCCGCTACTGGGCCTACCCGGGGGAATTGCCCGTGTTCGACTTCAGCGCCATCAAGCCGCAGGGTTACCGTGTCACTGCTTTTCAGGTGGACGGATCCTACTTGCATTTTAAAGGTTTTGAGGTGGTGGGCGTCCAGGTGACCATCCTGGAGCACACCCAATCCGAGTGTTTCCGCAACCAAGGCAGCCACAACACCTACGAACAACTGGCCATGCACGACGGTCAGGCCATAGGCTTTTACCTCACCAAAGGTAGCGACAACCTGGTGCTCAATTGCGACGCGTACAACAATGCCGATGTAACATCGGAGGATAAAAAAGGTGGAAACACCGACGGTTTCGGCGGGCATCCGGCCAAAGGCAGCGTGGGCAATGTATTCAGGGGCTGCAGGGCCTGGTTCAACAGCGACGATGGCTTTGATTGCATCTCCGCCGCCGAAGCCATGATCATTGATCAGTGTTGGGCCTACGGTAATGGGTATACCCCGGCTTACGTGAGCATGCGGGATGGTAATGGCTTTAAAGTGGGTGGTCATGGGGCGGCCCCCACCTCCATCGACAATTTGCCGGCTGTGATTCCTTCGCACACCGTGACCCGTTGCCTGGCCTACCGCAACAAAGCCAATGGGTTTTACGCCAATCATCACGTAGAGACAGGTAATACCTGGTTGAACAACACGGCCTACAAGAATAAGGTGAATTTCAATATGCTGAGTCAACGCATCGTCTATCCGGGCACAGATTCTGCGTATACCGAAGACGTCCCTGGTATCCGGCACATACTCCACAACAATCTGTCGTACAGCCCAGTCAGTGCTCATGTCAGCAATATGGGTACCAGTACAGAAACCCATAATAGCTTTTCGGCCGGGATGAACCTGTCGTTGGGTGCCGGCGATTTCGAGAGCGCTTTGGAAACGGTGCTGATGGCCGGCAAACGCCAGGCCGATGGGGGATTGCCCCTGATTGGCTTTATGCGACCCAAAGCTGGTGCTGATCAGGTGGATAAGGGGATGGACGTTGGCTTGCCTTTCAGTGGTACGGCGCCCGATCTCGGTGCCTTTGAATGGGTGGATACCTCAACCGTTTCCAAGGACGTGGTGTATGATGATCCCAACAGCGGGGTGCAAACATCTGACGTGGTACCGTTTTTTGTCAAGCTCGATGGAGTGGGTGTCCAGGTATATCTGAATGGCTATGAAGCGATGCATCCTGCGAAAGCCCGGCTTTACGATACCCTGGGCCGCCTTTGCCTAAACACCAACTTTCAGTCCGCCGACCAAATACTCCGAATGACTTTCTTGCCGGCTGGTTATTACTTACTGCGCCTGGATATTGACGGTCAGCCCTACACGAGCCTGATACCTTGGTGGTGACTTTGCTTCCTTGAAAGCATTGGATACATTGTTTATCTTTGTTTAAGTATGAATAAATCTATGAAACCCATCACTCGCTCACTTCGCGCTTTCAGAAAGTCAAGTCTGGTGCTCGTCCTATGTTGCTTGTTCTCGTGTCAACAAACGAAACAGTCAGCACCTGAACTGTCTGATAATAAATCCTCAACACAACAGTCTCCCATTGAGAAGGCCAGACAAGTGCTCGTCCATTATTGGGATACTGTTGCTCTAACTGATTCGATGGTGGCAACCCATCCGGAAGTTGGCGAACAGGCGTTTGCCGATTATGTCCTGTTGCTGTGGAATGTGCCGCCCGAAGTGGCACAGGAAGGGCTTCGTCAGTTTGTTGATAAATTGGTGCCCAGCGACAAGGTGTTCTTGTTTTACAAGGGCCTTTTCGACAAGTATTTATATGATCCCAATTCTCCTTACCGGCAGGAGGAACTGTATGAAGCCTTTCTTCAAGCAGTGATTGATCAACCCCAGTTGGACGATTTGTACAAAATTGGTCCCCGTGAATTGATTTCCCTGGTTCGGAGGAACAAACCGGGCACGCTGGCCACCGATTTTTCGTACACGCTATCCAATGGCACCACAAAAAGGCTTTACGGTTTAACGACAGAATTTGTCCTGGTGTATTTCAACAATCCTGACTGTCACGAATGTGCCGTTGTCACCGAAAAACTGCAAGCTTCACCACGTATCCGTAAATACCTGACAGCAGGTCGCCTAAGCCTTTTGAGCCTGTACACCGATGAAGATCTGGCTGCCTATTGGTCAACCCTCGACAGTAGGCCGGGAAACTGGATTAATGCCTACGACGATAAGGCCGTGGTGAAAAATCAGTCGCTCTACGATTTGAAGGCCATTCCTGCCCTTTACCTGTTGGATAAGGAGAAAAAAGTACTCCTTAAAGACGTCACGTTTGAGGCGTTGGAACAGTATCTAATGGTTATGGAAAATAAACAGTATCTTTGATACTAGATAATAGATATTATTGTATCTAAATCACTTGGTTTATGTCGAAATAAGATACGAATGTATGCGATTGCTTTACGATTTTAATCTCGATACGGTCAACGATTTGTTGGTTGTTTTGGCCGATCATGTGAAAAAACGCCGCCTGGAGAAAGGACTATCTCGGGAAGCTCTTTCAGCGCTCAGTGGTGTTCCAACCCCAACTATTGCCAAGTTTGAACAAAAGCATACCATTTCATTGGGTTCATTTGTGGCATTAGCCAAGGCTTTAGGTTATACCAAGGCACTAAAAGAACTGCTTTCAGAGCCGATTTTTAACACCATGGAGGAATTGGAGCTGATTAACAAGAATAAAAACAGGAAGAAAGGCCGCCATGAAATGGGTAAATAAGTTGACTGTGATGTATCACGACAGCATTGTTGGTACCATCAGTATGACGCCTGATAACCAACTTTGTGTCTTCCAGTACGATAAGGAATGGTTGGCAACTGGATTTTCCATATCTCCACTGGATTTGCCCCTGAAAACGGAACTCTTTGTGGCCAAAGACGAACCATTTTGGGGAAATTTCGGCATTTTCGAGGACAGTTTGCCCGATGGTTATGGCCGTTATCTTTTAAACAGGCTTCTGAGAAAACAGGGTATTGACGATGCGCTGTTGACGCCGCTTCAAAGGCTTAGCATTGTAGGCTGTTCGGGAATGGGGGCTTTAACCTACGTGCCAGAATCATTTGTGGGGGAGTCGAAAAAGCTGCCTGAATTGGACGAACTGCAGAAAATGGCACTGGACGTCCTTTCGGAAAAATACGAGAATGATGATAACGAGGATGTGTTGTATTTTAACAGCGGTAATTCAGGAGGCTGTCGTCCGAAATGCCTTTACAGCGATGCCGAAGGATCATGGCTTGTAAAGTTTCGACATATCTACGATCCGGTAAACATGGGGGAAACAGAATATCTGTATAACAAGATTGCTCGCCAATGTGGCATCATGGTGCCTGATTTCAAACTATTGAAAGGACGCTATTTTGCAACAGAACGGTTTGATTTGGAGAACGGCGAAAGAGTGCATGTTGCCACCGCTGGGGCCTTGCTCAACGAATCGATCATTCAACCAAAGCTTGATTACAATACACTGCTTCACTTGACAGGGTTTTTAACTCAAGACCCGGGACAGGTAGAAGAAATGTTCCGGCGTATGGTTTTCAATGTGTTGACCGACAACAAAGATGATCATGCGAAAAACGTGGCGTTTATTTGTCGGGATGGTGTTTGGTCGCTGGCTCCAGCCTATGATTTAACCCTAAGTCGGGAAGGCTATCATGGTGAACACGCCACATCAGTCAACAACCAAGGCAATCCACGTATAGAAGACATGCTTATCGTGGGTGAAAATATCCGAATCCCACGTAAAAAAGGGTTGGTAATCATACAACAAATCACCGAAGGCTGTTCAGAAATTCTGTCTAAGGACTATCGACCTTGACGTCATGTCTGCGATTGAGCGAAAAGGGCGGCCCTCGCAGTGATTAAGGCCTTGTACTTCTGCTGCCGTTCAACACTAAGAAAAGAGTACTCGATCCATTGAACAGCCACCGGCAGCCATTTTGTAACGTTTCTGTAAACGCCATCAAGTTGTTTTGCTGTAAGCCCGAGCACGTGACCAAGGCGGTCGAAGTAGCCTTTGTTGAAATTGCTTTTTTTACCTCCAAGCAGCAGCGCCGTGTCTTCTTTATCTTTGGGCAGGATGAGCTTGACGTTCAAGAGGTCATAGGCCGGGGAGAGTATCTCCCAGCGTTTCCTTCGTGCCTTTGTATTTGTCGGATAATTCAAGGATCTGCAGAAAATCAATCATATGCCTTTTACTTCCATCCTCGTTTCGGTCGATTCGTTTGCTGATGTAACAGCGTTCACCTGACGCAAGACGTATAAGGTTGGACGGTACAGTGTCAATGCCAAAAAGTCCGGCCAGTTTCATGGATAGGTGTTCGTTTTCTGGTATTTCTGGGTAGTGTTCCTGTTGAGGATGCGCACGCACATAGGCTTCGTCGTACACAAAATGGAACATGCCACTGTCCTCCTCCGTGAGGATGCCGGCCCGCTCGTTGTTATACTGTATGATTCCTTGTCGCATGGGTGATGTTGATGAGGCCAAGTTCATGACCAAACATTAATAACACATGGTTGACCTTCTTCAGGCTGAGGTTCTCCTTCCCTTGCTCAATTTTTCGAATCACGGTGAGGGCAACGCCGGCTTTTTCGGCAAAAGCTGCTTGGGTGAGATGAAGTTGTTTTCGTCTGGTTTTAACGAATTCGGATAAGGCTCTCATAGTATATGTTTTTGCATACAAAGATATTAAACCCGTTGATAATATATGCAAATCAGTATAAAAACAGCCTATTTTAGTTGATTATATGCATTTGAGTATAATTCCGTTGGCTCACCCATTACATTGGTAAAGAGTGAGTCTGTCATTATTGCTTGTGTGATTCAAGTTTAGTGAGTCAACTTTTTTTAGGGAAATACAGTCGTTCTTAGCCTTGCTCTTTGTGATGTCTATGTAAACAAGGATGGTCGTGCGTTCATTGTCCAACAGCTTCATAAACCGGATCACCGACAGATGCCGTATCTTGTTGTTTTTTGAATAAATGCTGATGGAGTAGGTCTGATCGATCTCATCAGGGTTACGAACACGTTCCCTTTCCAGTTGCGCCGCATAGCTCTCCGGCGTATGCCGCCCCAGAACAGTCACGTATGTGCATTCTTCCAGGCAGGGCAAGTTGAAATACTCCAGAAATAACCGATTGGCAAAGAGGGTTTTGCCTGTTTCGTTGACCAGCTGAATGGCTAGGGGTATGTCTCCAAACAGGGTCTCCAGAAAAGTGTTTGAAGAGGTGGTCTGAACGTACTCCACAAATCGATTTTTCAAGGAAGACAGTCGTTTCGCCATGGTGTCAGTTTGAATGGTTGAATGTATAGTCGTTTTCGGCTAAGGCCTGTTCCTCAGCAGCAGCTTTTCTTCTTCGTGTTTCAAGGTCAGGTTGGCGCCGTCTTCGTAGGAAAGGCTGATGAGGCCGCGTGCTTGTATTTCCATCAGCAGGGTGCCTTGAGCCATTTTCCAGACGGCCATCCAGGTGCATTTGCCACCCGTCAGGGCCTGCAGCTCTTTGCCGTCGCCATCCGAGCAGGGGGGTTGGAAGGTTTGGTAGGTCTCCGCAAAGCCGTATTGGCTTTCCAGTTGTTTCTGCAACAGGCTGAAGTTGGTTTTTAAGGATAGCCACGTCAAATCCTTGGGCAGGGCCACATGAACCTTCCAAATGGTTTGGGTGAGGGGCGTGGCCAGCAAGACCACCTCGCAGTCGCGACCGAGGTGGCGCCCCTTCAGGTAGATCATGTTCTTGTCTGTTTTGAGGTGAGTGAAACCTTGGGCCATCAATTTGCCGGCCATCTCTTCGACGGTGCCGGTCAGCGGCAAGTTGTTGAACGTCATGCGGCTTTGGGCCCGCAGCAAACCCGGCATAGTCAAAAGCAAAAAAAGGAGAAAGAGCGTTTGTTTTTTCATAGAATCGTTGTCAATTGTGTTATATTTT
>JAAYBL010000124.1 GCA_012718945.1 Bacteroidales bacterium | reverse complement strand
ATCAGGCACGACCACGGAAACAGCCCTGGCCTTCCGCCTCCTCAAAACCCTGCTCGAATCGCAGGTAGGCAAAGAAGTTGCCAAGCAACGCATTGTTGCCGTTACCGACGCCAGCCGGGGTGCCTTACGCCAACTGGCCGACCTCGAAGGCTATAAGACCTATGTCATCCCCGATAACGTGGGTGGCCGCTATTCAGTACTGACCCCCGTTGGCTTGCTGCCCATCGCAGTGGCCGGCCACAACATCAAACAATTGGTGGAAGGAGCCAGGCTCATGGAAGAACAATGCGCCCCCTGCACCGCCTTCGAAGCCAACCCGGCCGCCGTTTACGCCGCTGTGCGCAACGAACTCTACCGTCAAGGCAAGAAGATCGAGATACTGGTCAACTACCACCCCAAACTCCACTTTGTCTCCGAATGGTGGAAACAACTCTACGGAGAAAGCGAAGGCAAGGAAAACAAAGGCATCTTCCCCGCCGCTGTCGATTTGACCACCGACCTGCACTCCATGGGCCAATGGATTCAAGAAGGCGAACGCACCATCTTCGAGACGGTCATCAGCCTGACCGACCCCAACCGTGAGATGGTCATTCCCTCAGACAAGGACAACCTGGATGGCCTCAACTACCTGGCCGGCAAACGCGTTGACCAAGTCAACAAGATGGCCGAACTGGGCACCCTGCTGGCTCACGTAGATGGTGGTGTCCCCAACCTCAAAGTCAGCCTGCCAGCCCTGAACGAACGTTACCTGGGCCAACTGCTCTATTTCTTCGAAAAAGCCTGCGGCATCAGCGGTTACCTCTTGGGCGTCAATCCCTTCGACCAACCCGGTGTGGAAGCCTACAAAAAGAACATGTTTGCCCTGCTCGAAAAACCCGGTTACGAAGCCGCCACGGCCAGCATCAAACAACGCTTATAAGGCTTATGTTGGAAAAAGCCCTACAAACCTACCTGTCAAAGGCTCCCTTTGACAGGTTTGATCTCAATGCCGTCCTGTTCGACATGGACGGCGTTCTCTTCGACTCCATGCCCAGACATGCCTTTGCCTGGTGTACCACCATGCAGGAACTGGGCCTTGCCTTTACCGAAGAAGAATGTTACCTGCACGAAGGCCGCACTGGTAGCGGTACCATCAACATCGTATTCCAACGCACCTACGGCAGGAATGCCACAGAGGCAGAAGTAGAATGCATCTACGCACGAAAAACAGTCCTTTTTGAAAGCCAATCGGAAGCCCCCGTTATGCCCGGTGCCCTTGAACTGCTCAACCAGGTGAAAGCCGCCGGCCTCCAACGAGTGCTGGTCACCGGTTCAGGACAGGAAGCCCTGCTCACCCGCCTCAACCGCCACTTTCCCGGCCAATTCGAAGTCGATAAAATGGTCACAGCTTACGACGTAAAACACGGCAAGCCAGACCCCGAGCCCTTCCTGATGGGCATGAAAAAAGCAGGAGCCGATCCGCATCAAGCCATTGTAGTAGAAAACGCTCCCTTGGGTATTCAAGCCGCCAAGGCTGCCGGTCTATTTACCATAGCCGTCAACACAGGCAAGCTGAAAGACAGTCATTTATGGGAAGCAGGAGCCGACCTGGTCATTCATGGTGGCATGCCCGCCCTGTCAAAACGATGGCCGGAACTGCTCAACCATATACGTGCACACTACCCTGGGCAGACGGCAGGTACGACACCCCTTTCCAGGTAATCATCAGACAGACAAAGGCCAGCACGAGCAGCCATAGAGCCAACCGGCTCATGTGCGGCTCTTTGAGTCTGAGGTGTACGTAGATCAAATAGACAGCGGCCGTCAAAAAGGCCCAGGTCTCCTTGGGATCCCAGCTCCAGAAATCACCCCAGGCCTCTTTGGCCCAGAGCGCCCCAATCAACAATCCGATCAGGAACAAGCCCAGGCCCACATACACCAGGTTGTCGGTCAAGTCAATCAAAGGCCGTTTATCGGCGCCTTCCCTCCCTTTGACCAACAACAGAATGGCCGCCAGGGTAGCCGCACTCAATAACGCATACGACAACATGTAGGTGGTCACGTGTGGAATGAACCAAACGCTCTGCAAGGCCGGCATCAACGCTTTGGAATGAATTTCAGGCTTGAGCAAATTGATGACCACAAACACCACCGCCAATACCTGACTGAAGGCAAACAACCACTTGTACGACCATTTCAGGTAGAGTATCAATCCAATACCCGATAAAAACAAACTGTACCACAAGCGCGTTTCCCCCATGGTACGCATGGGTGGACGTTCCAGTGACACCCACATCCAACCGATGAAGGCGGCGAAAATCAGTAAACCCAACGCCGACAAAACAGGACCGGTCCAGCGATGCTTGCTCCAATAAAGGACAGGAATGGCCACCAACCAGCAAGTCATGGCAGGTAGAGCCAGGTATATAAAGTCATTCCACGGATTCATACGTACGCAATTTAACCGTTTTTGTCCCCTTCCACAGCAAACACAGTGCACCCAGCACAAATAAAATCAATCCGACATAGGTGCCAGGAGCCCACCTGTCGTACACCAGCTCGAAACTGCTCCACCTGGCCTCTTTTCCACGCTCAGCGTCGTAACCATATTGATAGATCATCCAGCCCCCCACCCTGATGGGTGCGTTGACACTGACCTTACGCTCCAGGCGTTGTTCGTCACGGGTGTACACCACCACGTCCGATTCGAAAAACTTGGGCTCTGGCGGCATGCCCACACGGGGTGGATACGTCTCCATCCTGAAATCGTTCAGCTTAATGGCCAGAGGCAATTCCACCAGGTTATCGTCCCTATCGTAGACCCGCCATTCCGTAGCGCCTTCCATTACCGGCATGACATACCGCTGCTTGTCGGCGGCTCCAAAGCCAGCGGCCACCAACATTAACCACAAACCCAGATGATTCAGGTAAAAAGCATAGGAAAACCATCTGAATGCCTTGAAACGCCTTACAATCACAGCGGTCAGGTTGAGGGTCAACAAGAAGTAGAGGAGTACAAAAGGCCAGGCTCTGAGCAAACTGTCAAACCCCAATAATGAATTGCCTTCCGACCCCACAGGGACCTGAGGCACCAGCCCAAGGATCAAGGCCAGGACAGCCATACCACTGAGTGTGGCCAAGCTGAGCGATAAACCGGATAACCATGAAAAACCGCGACAGCGAGGCAAGAACGCCATGATCACACAAACCACCACCATCAACCCCAGAGCAAACGCGTTGACAGGGAAACTCAACAACCCTACAGGAACAGCACCAACGGTTACCTGCAACAACCAGCCGGCCAACGCAACCGCGCCGACCACGGATAACGACCCTTTGTAACTCGACAAAAAAGGCCACAGCGTACTATTGTTCCGCTTAACTACAGACTCACCCATTTACAAAGCGGTAGCGTGACGTTGTTCAGCGGCCTGGATCCAGGTCGGAACCACATGTTCAACAAAAGCCGCCTTTCGCTGTTGGATGACAGGCATGTCCAGCCCAATGTAGGATTGAGCCTTGGCCTTAGTGGAAATATCGGGTAAGGTAATTTCGCCCTTCACACCCAGGTCGCGCAAAACAGACTGCAAGGCCAGTTGAGCCTGCAACGCCCTGTCCAGGCCATGCGACAAAATACGTATCGCTTCGACCGGTGCATGGAAAGTACTGCCGTGACTGGCTACCGTGAAATCCCAGCGCCATTGAGCCTGCCTGACCAATTGCAGGGCTTGGTTCATCTGCTTGTCGGCGGCACCATTATCCCAGGCTGCTTTGGCCATGACGTGAGCCTTGACCAACGCCGTTTCCAATCTATCCCTAATCTCCAAGGCTTTATCTTGATATTCATACACATAGCCACGCAGTTTATCTTCCGTATCGTTGTGGCAAGTCTGACAGGTACCGGCTATGTTTTTCAAGGGGCTCACCACCTGGTGGTCACTGAACTTGATACCGCCATCCGTCTTATATGGCATGTGGCAATCGGCACAAGAAAGCCCCCGTTGAGCGTGAGGGCCCAGCTTGAACAGTTCATAATCGGGGTGTTGAGCTTTCAACATGGGTGCCTTGCTCAAACTGTGCACCCAGTCGACGTACCCCACCTTATCGTAGTACGCTTCAATAGTCTCCACCGTCATGCCCTCATCCCAGGGGAAGGTCAGGTACTTGCCATCACCCTTGAAATAATATTCCACGTGACATTGCGCACAAGCCAACGAACGCATTTCCTGAGCCGTCGCATCGTTGACCGAACGTCCCTGGCGTTCAAACGCCTCAATCAACGCAGGTCTGGTGATGGTCAACGCCATGGTTTTGGGGTCATGACAATCGGCACAACCCACAGGGTCGCCCATTTCAGGCCCCCACTCCGACCATTTGGCTGCATAAAAAGACTCAATGCCTTTTTCATGCATCAACCGAGGTACATCAGGCCCTTTGCACGACCAGCACGTACCAGGTTGGATGTTGTCTTCCAGTTTCATGGGCGAACCGGTTCGCAATGTCTGTGTGACATCATTCACCGCATGCCGGTGTCCCCTGGGGGCTTTGTATTCCATGGCAAAGGCGTACCCAGCCCACAGCACCACCATGGCTGGTCTGTCCGCAAGCACGTCATCTTCCACATTTCCCATATGTTTGCTGGCAAAGTCCATATCGGCCGTCTTTTTCCACGTCTGATATTCCCTTGGGTAGTTGATGCCCCAGACATCGTTATTTGTCTCGTGTTCCTTGATCTCCACCTTACGGTTGTTGTACACACTGGCGATTTCAGCCCTGCGTTCAGTGATGGAGGCAGCCAGCAGGCCAACCAGGAAAACGACGACCACGATACCGGCAAATAGCAGCCAGCCCCAGACAGGCTTGCGTTGGATGAATTCGGATAGTTTCGTCAACATGGTAGTGAGGTATTAGCGTTGATTGTTGTTTTTCTTAGGCAGCATGAATAACCTTGCTACTCATTCAGCCATCAGCCGTTTGAGCCAATCGGGAATGGGCGATTCAGGTAAAGGGGTCACGATGGCGTTGGGCGTGGAAGCGATGTTGCTCTGCTTGCCGTGGGCGACGTTGGGATGACAATCCCAACAGGCCTTACCCTTGCCTTCCAACGTTTCAGTATAGCGGATCATACCCGTGCCCACCTCCGTATTCAGCGCCAGGTGACAGCGGATACAGTTATCCATAATCACACTGGAACTGGCTTCCTTGGCCCTGATGGCCATGGGCTCAGCCCTCAACGTAAAGACAGCCGAATGGTACAGACCGTCCTTGGCCTTGAAAAGATACTTGTTGAATACGTTGTCATGCGGCACATGGCAGTCGTTGCAGTTGGTCGACTTGGCGTGGGAATTATGAAACCAGGTTTGGTAATACGGGGTCATCACGTGACAGTTCACACAGGCAGCCGGATCGTCAAGCAAATACGTATGCGCCTTAGACATATATAAGGTGTACAAACCCAAACCCGTTATCAACCCACCGAACAGGATCAAGGGCACTATGAAAGGGCGGGGAATCCGCAACCACGAAAGCCAATAGGAAAGACGTTTTCTCATGGTCATCGAGGCTAAGTGTCATAAAGCAAATATACGTTTTTTAACCATCAATCAAACAAATCCACTTTTTTTTACGGCTCCATTTGGTAATTTCTTATTTTGATTGTATATTTGTTGAGTGTTATTCCTATTTACACTTTATTCTCGTTTATATGGAAACAACTTATCTGAGAGAACAACTGGCCGCCAAAGGTCTGAAGGTAACACACCAACGTCTGTGCGTGTTGGAAGCCATCCATACCCTGCACAATCACCCCACTGCCGACCAGATTCTTGAGCATATCAGGCCCACCTTTCCCACCATCGCTACCGGTACTGTGTACAAAGTGCTGGATACCCTGGTAGAAAACGGGCTAGTCATGCGGGTACAAAACGATAAAGACGTGATGCGCTACGACGCAGACGTTGAACACCAACACCACCACGTGTACTGCAAGGATTGCGACGCCATAGGTGACTACAAAAACGAAGAACTGGACCACTTGCTGAGTGACTTCTTCGCCACCCACCAGATACCCGGCTTCAGCATCGACAGTATTCGTTTGCACATTCACGGACGCTATACCGAAGGGATCCCTTCTAATCACATACAAGACCCCTCTTGAACGTACAAATTCAATCAATCATCAAAAACAATAACCACTATGAACAATCAAATCGGATTATCGGCCAACTATGCGGCCACTGTCAACGAATTGCTCAACAGCTATCTGAGCAACATCCAAGTTTCGTACATGAACGTACGCGGGTACCACTGGAACATTGTGGGCAAAGAGTTCTTCCAACTACACGCCAAATTTGAAGAGTACTACAACCAGCTCAACGAAATGGCCGACGAAGTTGCCGAACGCATCCTCATGATGGGCGGCCAACCCGTACACGCCTTCTCCAAGTACCTCAAAATAGCCTCCATCCCTGAAAAGGAAAACATCTCCAGTACGGCAGCCACCATCAAGGAACTGCTATCCGAAGTCAGCATCCTGCTTGATCAGGAGCGCGCCATCCTGAAACTGGCGGCAGAAAACGGCGATGATGGCACTGTCGACCTGATGACGGGCTATATCAGCGGTCAGGAAAAACTCATCTGGATGCTCAACGCTGTAATGAAATAACAACAAGCAACCCTATTCCAATTAAAAACAATAACACATAAACAATCATCATTATGGAAGAAATGAATCAACCTGTATACTCCCTTCCACGCATCGGAGAACCAGCCCCCGCTTTCAAAGCCGTGACCACCCAAGGCGACATCAATTTCCCCGCCGACTACAAAGGCAGTTGGGTCATCCTGTTCAGCCATCCGGCCGACTTCACCCCGGTCTGCACCTCAGAGTTCATGACCTTTGCTTCGATGGAGGAACAATTCAATAACGCCAATTGCAAACTGGTCGGTCTATCTGTCGACGGTCTATACAGCCACATCGCCTGGCTGCGCACCATCAAGGACAAAATTGAATACAAGGGGATGAAAAACGTCGAAGTTACGTTCCCACTAATCGAAGACATCACCATGGAGGTTGCTAAGAAGTACGGCATGCTCATGCCAGGCGAAAGCAACACCAAGGCCGTACGCGCCGTGTTTGTCATCGACCCCAAGGGCATTGTCCGCACCATCATCTACTACCCGCTGAGTCTGGGCCGTAACTTTGATGAACTCTACCGTGTAGTCATCGCCCTGCAAGCTGCAGACGAATTCAACATCGCCACTCCTGCCGACTGGCGTCCGGGTGATGATGTCATCGTACCCACAGCCGGTTCCTGCGGCGTCGCCAAGCAACGCATGGAAGACAAGAGTGGCGAAACCACCTGCTACGACTGGTTCTTCTGCACCAAGAAACTCGACAAAGACACCGTGCTGAAAAAAATCCTGAAGAAGTAATTGGTCTGTACAAATCTTTCACGAAGGATGGTAACTCAATCTCTGGGTTCCCATCCTTTTTTTAGAGCCTTTCAATACCTCTTGTTAAAAACCTTCGATCCCGCTTCCTTCAAATTAAAGGCAGAATAGCCTTCGAGGCAATCTTCAAATATTACTCGAACTCCAGTACCAAATCCGTGGCAAATCATTGTCATTTGAGATATTCTTCGCATTTTGCCACACACATGAGAAAACACAACTTTTCAAACACAACCCCCATGGACGCTATCATTGGTAATAATCTTAAACGCCTGCGTGAAGCCAACCGCTTAACTCAGGAACAGGTTTCCACTTTTTTAGCAATCAATAGATCCACCTACTCCAACTACGAATCCGGCGACAGGGAGCCTCCCTTGGACGTGTTGGAAAAGGCTTCCGATTTATTTGGATGCGAAATGAGCCTGTTGTTTGAAGAGGATGATAAAGCCGTCGATGAAATGTTGGTTTGCGCTTTCCGCATTGATAATCTTTCGGAACACGATCTAGTAGAGGTCGCACAATTCAAGAAGATTGTCAAGCAGTATCAAAAAATGAATCAATTGCTTGAACCATGAAGAAGCTAACCTTGGATTCCGCCGAATCGCTAGCCAGCAAATTTAGGGTTGATATTGGCGCGAGCTTGAATGAACCAATCAACGTTAAAGCCATACTCAGAAAGCTGAATATTCTTACCATCTTCAAGCCCCTATCCGATCAACTTTGCGGGCTTTCGTTAAAATCAGCAACCGACCGTCGTTTTATCTTGTGCAATAGTCGTTCAACAAAAGGACGACAACATTTCACAATAGCTCACGAATTCTATCACTTGTTTTACGACGAGAATCCGATTCCTCATATTTGCAGTGAAGAAAACGGAGGCAAAAACACCAACGAAAAAAACGCAGATGCTTTTGCTTCTGCCTTATTAATGCCTAAAGGCGGTTTACTCCAGTTCATCTCAGAAAAAGAACTTACAGAAAAGGAACTCCATATTGCCACGATACTCAAATTGGAGCACTATTTTAGTGTTTCACGCTTGTCGTTATTGACTCGGCTAAAGGCCCTGGGCTTGCTTTCAGAAAAGAGTTATACCATGCTGAAAGAATACCCAATCGTTGAATCAGCCAAGCAATATGGTTATGAGACCTCCCTTTACTTCAAGGGACAAGACTTTTTAGTCATTGGCGATTATGTAGAAAAGGCGCGACGTCTTTTTGAACAAGGCACCATTTCGGAAGGTCATTTCAATGAAACGATAAACCTCATCACGAATGACGAAAACTAAAATTATTCTAGATGCAGACGTAATCATCCACTTTTCCAAAGGAGGATGTTTGAGCCTTTTACCAACCATTATCCATGGCTATGACCACATAGTTCTTGACATTGTCTACAACGAGATAAAAGACCACCATGGACTTCCTCTACTACGCTATCAAAAATAAGGTGATGTCCCTTTCAGAAGCAAAGCAATTTATTTTGGAAGTTCAAAGCAAGGGAAGTATACTCCCAACTATTCCCATAGAAAATTATGTCTGCCAGGTTGAGGTATAAAATCAACGCAAAACCTCCTATTTATCAAAAAAAGAATCAAGGGTGACAACTTGCACGTATTCCATCGTACATTTACACCTGACTTCCAGCACTTTGCTGGCATAACAGCCACCATCGACCTACTGTTTGGATCACCGGTGTTTTGAGAGACAAACAGGCAAAAAAAAGGGTGGCTACATATCAGTATCATTTTGTTTTACTGATTGTTGCCACCCCTTTCCTTGTGATCTCGTGGAGACTCGAACTCCAATCGATGGAACCGGAATCCATTATTCTATCCATTGAACTACGAGACCTAAAAGCCGTGCAAAAATACAATAAAAAAAACAATGACAAAAGGCGGTCAGCCAGAATGTTTTAGCGTTATACTGTTGCTTGAAACGAAATATTGCTGTTATTTCGTCTATAAAATGACAAGTATGGCGATTTTTCGCACTGTTTTGGAGAATTTTGTCTTACACTTTGTCATTTTTGTGTATATTTGCACAATTTTCGTCCTTTAAAAAGCCCTATGAGCTATCTCGTTTTGCCGCCCAACTACAAGGCCCTGATTGATCTTAAACAGACTGAACAGGCCATCAAACTAATCAAGGACTTCTTCCAGCAAAGTCTGTCATCTGAACTGCGTCTACGCCGTGTTACGGCTCCGCTGTTCGTCCTGGCCGGCCAAGGCATCAACGACAACCTCTCCGGCAAGGAGCGTCCCGTAAGCTTTCCCATCAAGGACATGGACGATAAGCAAGCCGAGATTGTCCATTCCCTGGCCAAATGGAAACGCCTCACGCTAGCCGAGTATTGCATAGAAGACAAATACGGTATCTACACCGACATGAACGCCATCAGGGCCGACGAGGAACTGGGCAACTTACACTCCCTCTATGTGGACCAATGGGACTGGGAACTGTGCATCAGCCCTTCCGATCGCAGCCTTGCCTTCCTCAAATCGGTGGTCAGACGCATTTATGCAGCCATCCGACAAACAGAATTCCTGCTTTACGAACAATACCCGGTACTCCACCCCGGATTACCCGACGAAATCACGTTCATCCATTCCGAAGAGCTGTTGCAACTCTATCCCAACCTCAGCCCTAAGGAACGAGAAAACGAATTCACCCGCACCCACAAAGCCACCTTCATCTTTGGCATCGGCGCCCCCCTGTCCAACGGCACCAAGCACGATGAACGCGCCCCCGACTACGACGACTGGATTACCACCAACGAAGATGGCTACCAAGGCCTCAACGGTGATATGTTTGTCTGGAACGACGTCATGGGTTGCGCCATCGAATTGTCCTCCATGGGCATACGTGTAGACCGTGAAGCCATGCTCAAGCAATTGGCCCTCTGTGACTGCGAAGACCGTAAGGAACTTTACTTCCACAAGAAACTGCTCAGCAACGAACTCCCCCTCTGCATCGGTGGAGGTATCGGACAATCAAGACTCTGCCTCTTCCTGCTCAAGAAAGCGCACATCGGCGAAATCCAAGCCAGTATCTGGCCGGACGACATGCGCAAAACATGCCAGGAAAACGGTATTTACCTGATTTAACGATTAACGGTGATGTGGAAGCAAGCCTGCTTGACTTCCCTGACAACCCGACAACGACCTTCTTCCGACATTTCAGTCAGCACCTCAGCCAGGGGATGACGCATCAAGTCGTGGCGGCAGTAGCCCTCAGGGGCTGGTTTCCCATGTTCAGGCAAAAATTCCTTGTAGGAAATATCAAACGAAGTTCCGTAGATGTGGGACGATTGGTTGCGGGTGGCGTTTGAATTACGTTTACCCAACCCCTGCTGACTTTCGTTCGTGCGTAACACCGAACTCACCATCATGTAATAGGGTGGCAAGCCCAGATCCTTCAGTTTCTGATGAAAGCGCTCCCCAATTTCTTCTAGCAAATCCACAGCTTTGGGTACCAGGAAAGGTTGGGAATGGGTCAGATTTTTCAACCGATACGTGTCAGCGTCTTCCTCCAATTCCTTCAGTTTGCCACGCCTCAATAAGCCAGGCAACTCCTCTTCCATGGCTTTATTGGTGGGAAACGGGTTGATGCCCAATCGCCTGGCACTTTCCAGGTGCAGGTCGTTGTTATCCTTGAGTCGGCCTATCTGCCAATGCTTGGTGGAAATCACCTTGCAATCGGGGCACTGACCCAGTTTGTGGAAAGTGGCCGTCTTGGCAGGTTCAGCGCCACCCCATTCCAGGCCACCCATAAAACGCACCAGGGCTATCAGTATCAGACACGTACAAAAACCAAGAACAAAAAAGTAGAGGCTGAGGCGTTTGGAACGGCGCATGGTCGTAAAAGAATGAGTAGATTTGCAGGCAGACAGCGCAAACCGCCTCACCTTGATTATGGACGTAAAGATAGAAAATTCCTGGAAAACTCACCTGACACCAGAGTTCGAAAAACCGTACTTTTCCGCCCTGACCACCTTTGTCAAAGCAGCCTATGCCCAAGGTCCCGTTTTCCCCAAAGGCAACAACATCTTCAACGCCTTCAACAGCTGCCCTTTTGAAGCTGTCAAGGTGGTTATCCTGGGCCAGGATCCCTACCACGAACCAGGTCAGGCTCATGGTCTCTGCTTCTCCGTGCCCGAGGGCTGTCCCAAACCTCCCTCCCTGCAAAACATCTTCAAGGAAATCGAAGCCGACCTCGGCTACAAACCCCAACCCAGCGGCAACCTGGAACGTTGGGCCCAACAGGGCGTGTTTCTGCTCAACGCCACCCTCACGGTCGAAGCCCACAAAGCAGGTTCCCACCAACAAAAAGGCTGGGAAACCTTTACCGATGCCGTGATTCAAACCCTGGCCAGCCAACGTGAACACCTGGTATTCCTACTCTGGGGTGCCTACGCCCAACGCAAAGGCAGCTTCATCGATCCCCAACGCCACTTGGTACTGACTTCCGTCCACCCTTCGCCCCTGTCGGCCCATCGCGGCTTCTTCGGCAACCACCACTTCAGCCAAGCCAACCAATACCTGATTGACCACGGTCAAACCCCGATCGATTGGCATTAAATGCCATTGTTTATCTTGATGCTGAACGCGTCACCCTTTTTAAAAATCCTTAACTCGTTGGTTTTCTCGTTGTATTCCCAGGCGTCGACGTCGCTCACCTTGACCGGTCTCGCACAGTTCGAGAGTATAAACGCGTAGGGTAATTCCTGAGGCCCATCAACCGTTAGTACCTTCTTTTGTCCATCGTACGATATGTTGATGGTCTCATAGTCAGTGCCATCACCCAAAGGCTTGTTATAGCGATAGTCGCTTTTCCCCTGATCCGGAACGATACAGATGGTTTGTTTGCCAGCCAGGTCGGCATTTCCAATGCCAGAAAAGCTATTGGTGATATTCATGGGAATGATGGCGCCGGTTTTGATATACAACGGAAAACGATTGAGCGGATAAACCTGCTGGATGGTCGTTCCTCCGGCTATGACTTCTTTCGTCCAGAAGTCCATCCAACGGCCATCCTGCGCAAGCTTGAAACCGACTGAGTCGTTGGCTGAAGTGATGGCCTTTGTGAAGAGAAAATCGCCAACCGTATGACTTTCCTGGGCATCATCCGTGTTTTTGATGATGGATCCACCCGTTTGATGAACGTCAACAATGCTGCTGAACAAATAGGGAACCAGCTGGCTGTGCAACCAAGCCGCCTGACGGTAACACAAAGAGGCTTCCTCGCCGTGATACCAGGGCAGGTGATTCGTAAACGCTCCGTTTTCACCGCCATTGATCATAGTGGCCGTCATGGCACCAAACTGGGCATACCGGATCAATTCCTTCTTGCTGGAACGGGCATTCCAGAAGCCACCTACCTCGCAAGCCGGGGCTCCATAACCCAACTCAGCACTTTTGTAGATGTTGTTGATCTGAAGTTTCAATCCGCTCCACGAGCCCTCAAAATCACCGCACCAGCCAAGACTTAATTGTTCAACCGAAGCTTCAATGCCACCCTGATGCGAAAAAGGTCGGCCGATAATGCCTCCCACCGACTTCTTGTTGGTCACATACTGATACAGGCTGTTGTAATAGTAGGGTCTGAAGTCAACGTTGGTTAGTGGACCGATTGAAGTATGCACCGTATCGCCAAAATAAATCTCACCCTGATCGACTTTAAAACCATAAACACCATCGATGGTCACCTTGTCAAGCTGGGCATTCCACCATTTCACCGCCTCTTTGTTGGTAAAGTCGAGGTGCAACCCCTCGCCTTTCCACCATTTCGAAATTTTTCCGTCGTTGACCACGTATTTCTTCTCGATGACCTCATCAAAAGCAGGGTGTTTTTGAACGGGCACATCTTTTGATTGAATGTTGATGCAACCTGTCAATCAAAGAATAACCTTAACATTCTTCTGGTTGAGGTCCCGGATCATTTCAATGGAGTTGGGATAGCGCGCTGTATTCCAATTAAAGTCGTTATAGGCCATAGACCAGGGACTGTCAATGATGATGGAACCGACTGGCATCTGATGCTTCAAGTACAGGTCCACCAGCCTCAAAGAAGTCCCCTGGGTGTTCGAACTATCTTCCCATACCACCTGTTCCAGCATCCACCTGGGTGTTAAGGGTGGCGTCTTTCCAGTCTGAGAAAACGCCACAGATGGTACCAAAAAAATACAGGCACAAAAAAGGAGCATTCTTCTGTTCATGATGCCAACGT